>NZ_JBEXWP010000006.1:296892-327985 GCF_040629895.1 Streptomyces sp. NPDC005866 | reverse complement strand
TCCCAGTTGTCCTCGAACCAGTGGCCGACGTCCTGCCACCAGTGACGGTTCGGGATCCCCGCGTCCGAGGCCTCGTCGATCTTCCGCTTCGCCTCGCCCGCCGCGTCGTCGCGCATCTTCCGCGCGTCCTCGGCCATCTTCTTCGCGGCGTCGAGGGCGTTCTGCGCGGTCGTGACGTCCGACTGGGCCGTGGTGTGCGCGGACTTGGCGCTCTGCACGTCCCGGGCGGCGGCGCGGACCTTCGCCTCGTCCGGCTTGTCGGCGCTGGATTTGCTGCCGGTGGGGTCGTCCTTGTACTTGTCGGCTTCCTTGCTCGCCCGAGTGACCCACGAATCGGCAGAAGAGAGACGGGACTTGGCGGAACTCAGATCGCTCTGCGCTTCCTTCGCCTTCGCCAGCGCCTTGTCGGCCAGGGCCTGCGCGCGCTCCAGCTTGGGCCAGTAGTCCGCGAGCGCGTCGCCGCACAGCTCGTACGACTTCTTCAGCTTCTTCAGGTTCTTCGGAACGTCCTTGAACTGCTCCTTGAAGACGTCCGCGGACTTGCCCGCCCACTGCAGCAGCGTGTCCTCGCCCGCCATGCCCTTGACCAGGCGCAGGGCGTCGGAGACGTCGTCGGCGAAGTCGTGCAGCTGCTTGGCGAGGGAGCGGACGCGTTGCGGGTCGCCCGGTGTCGGGTCCTTGTCAAGGTCGAGTGGATGCCAGTCCGCCGGCCGATACCCCGCCATAACCCCGCAACCCCCGTTGCCGTTCTTCACTCAATTGCGCGTGCGTCCCGGCAAAGGTACCCGAGCGCTCAAGTCCGGGTCGGGGTCATGTCCTGCAAGCCCACCACCCGTAGCAGTTGGAGGCGTTCGTAGGACTCCGTGCCCGGGCGGGCCGTGTGGATGACGAGGTGTTGGTGGGTGTCGGCGTTGAGGAGGACCTCGCAGTCCAACTCCAGGAGGCCGACGGAGGGATGCAGGAAGCGTTTTGTCGACGCGCGGCGGACCGCCACCTCGTGTTCCGCCCAGAGGCGGGCGAACTCCTCGCTGCCCGCGAGCAGTTCGGCGACGAGCGAGGCGGGGACCGGGTCGGTGGGGCGGCCCGAGGCCACCGCGCGCAGGTTCGCCACCTGCTCGCGGGCCCGCGCCGGCCGGTCCTCCGGTGGGAACATGTCGCGGGACGCCGGGTGCAGGAAGTAGCGGCGGAGCAGGTTGCGCTCGCGCGGCGGGCGGGCCAGGATGTCGCCGCTCAGCGCCCGCGACAGCGCGTTCTGGGCCAGGACCTCGGCGTAGTCGGTCGTCACCAGCGCCGGGGTGTCGTGCAGCCGGTCCAGGACCAGCAGCAGACCCGGGCGGACGTGCGTGGAGGCCGCCTCCCGGCGTGGGGGTTCCTCGCCGGTCAGGTGGAACAGGTGGTCGCGTTCGTCGTCCGTCAGGCGCAGCGCGCGGGCCAGTGCCGTGAGCATCTGGCGGGACGGGCGCGGGCCCCGGGACTGTTCGAGGCGCGTGTAGTAGTCCGCCGACATGCCCGCGAGCGACGCCACCTCCTCGCGGCGCAGGCCCGGGGTGCGGCGGCGGGCGCCGGGGGCCAGGCCCACGTCGGTCGGGTCCAGGCGGGTGCGGGCGTGGCGCAGGAAGTCGGCCAGTTCGGGGCGGTTCACCTCTCCAGGGTGGCCCGGGCCGCCCGGCTTATCCAGGGACTGCCGGTCCCCTGATCGGAAGGTCTCTCCCGGCCGTGGCGCACGAGGACGAGGGTGGTGACACCAGAGCGAAGGAGAAGGTCATGATCACTCTTGTCACCGGTACGACAGGTCAGGTCGGGCGGCGGTTCGTGCCGAGGCTGCTGGAGCAGGCCCGGACGGGGGAGCGGGTACGGGTGCTGGTGCGGGACGCGGCCCGTGGGGAGCCGTTCGCCGAGCTGGGCGCCGAGGTCGTCGT
The DNA here is from genome assembly GCF_040629895.1 of Streptomyces sp. NPDC005866. NCBI lineage: Bacteria > Bacillati > Actinomycetota > Actinomycetes > Kitasatosporales > Streptomycetaceae > Streptomyces > Streptomyces sp. NPDC005866. The sequence continues at coordinate 326,066 of NZ_JBEXWP010000006.1, read as the reverse complement.
CGGGGACCTGCGGGACGAGGAGGCGCTCGGCAAGGCCGTCGCCGGAGTGGACGCCGTCGTGAACGTCGCGGCCTCTTTCCGCGGGGTGCCCGACGAGGAGGCCTGGGCCGTCAACCGGGACGCGGCGGTGGCCCTGGGGCGGGTCGCGGTGTCCGCCGGCGTACGGCGGTTCGTGCAGGTCAGCACCGGGAACGTGTACGGCACCGGTCGCGGCCGCCCGCTCACCGAGGACGACGAGAGCCGGCCCGGCGGTGAGATGTGGGGCGCCTACCCCGAGTCCAAGGCGGCGGCCGAGCGGGAGCTGCTCGCGCTCGACGGCATGGAGGTGCGGATCGGGCGGCTGCCCTTCGTCTACGGCGAAGGGGACCCCCACCTCGCCAACTCCCTGCGGTGGGCCGCGCACTGGGCCCCCGCCCAGCGCCTCCAGATGGCCCACCATGCGGATGTCGGCCAGGGCCTGCTCCGCCTTCTGTACGCCCCGGCGGTCAACGGTCCGGTCTACAACATCGCCGACGACGCCCCCGTCACGACCGTGGAACTGCACCAGCTCAACGGCGTCGAGGTGCCCGCGGACCTGTACACCCGCACCGATCCCGACCCCTGGTTCGGGATCATGTCCAACCAGAAGATCCGCCGCGACCTCGGCTTCCGGCCCATCTACCCGAGCGTCTGGTCGGCGCGAGACGCCGGCGCCCTCTAGTCCACCCCTCGTATCCGCCCCACCAGCCCCGCCCCCGCCAGCCCGATCACCGCCGCCGCCAGGTAGAGCACCCGGTAGCCGCCCAGGTACGTCACGATCGGTGCGGCGAGGGCGGGTGCCGCGACCTGGGGCAGGGCGTTGGCCACGTTGACGACGCCGAGGTCCTTGCCGCGGTTCAGGGCCTTCGGCAGGACGTCCGTCATCAGGGCGAAGTCGACCGAGGTGAACACGCCGAAGCCGATGCCCAGGAAGGCCGCCGCGACGATCGCCCCCGGCCAGGTCTGCCACGCCGACAGCAGCGCCGTCGCCGCCGCCATCAGCATCCCCGACCAGACCACGAACGGCTTGCGCAGGCCCACCCGGTCCGACCAGACGCCGCCGACCACCACCGTCGCCAGCAGCGTGAGCCCGTTCACCGCGGTCAGGATCAGCACCCCCTGGCCGGGGTCGTGGTAGTGGAGGCGGTCGCGCAGGTAGTACAGCAAGTACAGCAGCACCAGCGCATTGCTGAGGTTGATCAGGAAGCGGGTCAGCCAGGCCCAGCCCAGGTCGGGATAGCGGCGCGGGCTCAGCCAGAAACCCGCCAGGAAGCCCCGCCAGGACCAGGCCGGCCGGTCCTCCGGTGCCAGCCGCAGATCCGGGTAGCGGAGCACGTACGGCAGCACGCCCACCGCCGTGAACACCGCGCACGCCACATAGCCCGCCCCGACGCCCCCGGCGGCCGTCGCCAGCCCCGTGCCGCCGACCACCCCGAGGATCTGGGCGGCCCCCAGCCAGCCGCCCACCGAGCCCCGCTGGCGTCTCGGCACCCGGTCCGGCACGGCCGCCGTCACCGCCGCGAAGGCCGCGTTCAGCGTCAGCTGGACCAGACACCAGCCGAGCATCATCGTCCCCATGCCGCCGGCGCCCGCGAGGAGCAGCAGGGACAGCGCCCCGCCCGCCGTACCGGCGACGATCCACGGCGTACGGCGTCCCCAGCGGGACGTCGTGCGGTCCGACAGCGCGCCGAAGACCGGGTTCGCCGCCAGTGACACCACCGCGCCGACGCCCGTCACCCATGCCAGCATCGTCTCCTTCGACATTCCGGAGCCGGGCGCGAAGTCCTTGGCCTGGGAGGCGAGGAGGATCTGAAGGGGGCCGTACCAGCCCACCCAGACCGCCCCGTTGGCGAGCGAGAGCGCGGACGTCCAGCCGCGGCCGGCCTTCTCGGCCGGTTCCGCCAGGGCGGCCGGCGGCCGCGTCGTCGTCATCTCTGCGCCCGGAGTCTCTGCGCCCGCAGCAGGTCCCGGAACCAGCCGTACGACGACTTCGGCGTCCGCGCCTGCGTCGCGTAGTCCACGTGGACCAGGCCGAAGCGGCGCGCGTACCCCTCCGCCCATTCGAAGTTGTCCAGCAGCGACCAGACGAAGTAACCGCGTACGTCCACCCCGGCCTCGATCGCCCGGTGCAGCGCCCGGACGTGGCCGTCCAGGTAGGCGATGCGGTCCTGGTCGTCGACGCCTTCGCAGGAGCAGCCGTTCTCGGTGATGACGATCGGCGGGAGCCGGTCGCCGTATCGGTCCCGGAGGCCGGTGAGGAGTTCCGTCAGGCCCTCCGGGACCACCGGCCAGCCGAAGTCCGTCACCGGGACGTCCTCGATGTCCCGCACGGAGAAGGGCAGTTCTGCGGGGAGTGTCAGCCCGCCGAACTCGATCTCGGTGCCCTGCGGGGCGCCCACCTTGGTCGGGGCGTAGTAGTTGACGCCGTACCAGTCGAGCGGCTCGGCGATCACCTTCAGGTCCGAGGCGACATCGCCCGGCATCAGGTCGCCCATGCCCTCCGGGTACTCGCCCAGCAGGACCGGCTCCGCGAACAGGCGGTTGAGGAGGAGGTCGTAGAAGCCGGCCGCCTCCAGGTCCGGCTGCTCCGGCGAGGCCGGCCAGGTGGGGCCGTGGGAGTTGGCGATGCCGATGCCGGCGGCTCCGGCCGCGCGCAGCGCCCGTACGGCCAGACCGTGGGCGAGGAGCTGGTGGTGGGCGGCCGGGAGCGCGTCGAACATCAACTGCTCGCCGGGGGCGTGGGCGCCCAGGGCGTGGCCGAACAGGGTGTGTTCGGCGGGCTCGTTGAGGGTGATCCACTTCTGCACCCGGTCGCCGAGCCGGTCCGCGACCGTCGAGACGTGGTCGGCGAAGCGTGAGGCGGTGTCCCGGTCCAGCCAGCCCCCTCCCGTGGCGGAGCCGCTGTCGGAACAGGTCTGCAGGGCCGCCGGCAGGTCCCAGTGGAAGAGGGTCGGGACCGGCCGTACGCCCGCCGCGCACAGCTCGTCCACCAGGCGGTCGTAGAAGTCCAGGCCGCCCTTCGAGCGCACCCTCGGCCAGGAGACCGAGAACCGGTACGCGTCCACGCCGAGGCCGGCCAGCAGGGCCACGTCCTCGCGGTAGCGGTGGTAGTGGTCGCAGGCCACCGCCGCCGTCGAGCCGTCCTTGATGCGGCCCGGCTCGGCCGAGAACACGTCCCACACGGAGGGCTCGCGCTCGTCGGCGGCGCCCTCGATCTGGTGGGCCGAGGTCGACACACCCCAGAGGAAACCGTCGGGGAACCGGGGGATCGGATGGACCGGGTCAGTCGCCATGGCCGGGATCATCCTTACCCCCGGTAACAGAAGTCAACGCCCGGACGTGAACTACCCGTTACCGGCGCTGCTTAGGCGCCTTCCTTCAACACCCTTGAGACCAGCTCGCGTTGCTCGGACGTCAGCCGCGGATCGGCCGCGTACACCGTCCGCCCGTCCACCGTGATCCGGTAGGCGAACCCGTCCGGCACCCCGGGCGGCGGCGTGCCCCGGCCGGCCGCGAGCACGTGCTCGGCCAGGGCCTGCCACTCGTGGGCGTCGGGCCGCCCCGAGGTGTCCACCTCGGCCCGCCGCTCGATGCCCGCGAACCCGCCCGTACGCCTCACCTGAATACGCATGGGTCCCTGTGTAGTACGGGATCAGCCGGTCTGCACACCCACCTGCGCCCACGCCTTGAGGACCGCCTCGGTCTCCTCGCCCTCCTTGTAGCGGGCCTTGGCCGCCGCCACCGTGAGCTTCGCGAAGTCCGTGAAACGCGCGTCCGACCGCAGTTCGCCGCCGGTGAGCACGTCGTACCAGATCAGGCCGGCCCTCTCCCAGGCGCTGCCGCCGAGGGCGGTGGCGAGGAGATAGAAGGCGTGGTTGGGGATGCCGGAGTTGATGTGCACGCCGCCGTTGTCCCGGTTGGTCTTCACGTAGTCCGCCATGGTCGCGGGCTGCGGGTCCTTGCCGAGGCGGGGGTCGTCGTACGCCGTGCCCGGGGCCTTCATCGAGCGCAGGGCCACGCCGCGCACGCCCGGGGCGAGCAGGCCCTCGCCGATCAGCCAGTCCGCCTGGTCGGCGGTCTGGCCGAGGGAGTGCTGCTTGATGAGCGAGCCGAAGACGTCCGAGACCGACTCGTTGAGGGCGCCGGACTGGCCGTAGTACTCCAGGTTGGCGGTGTACTGGGTGACGCCGTGGGTGAGCTCGTGGCCGATGACGTCGATGGAGCTGGTGAAGTCGGTGAAGATCTGGCCGTCGCCGTCGCCGAACACCATCTGCTCGCCGTTCCAGAAGGCGTTGTCGTAGTCGACGTCGTAGTGCACGGTCGCGTCGAGCGGCAGGCCCTCGCCGTCGATGGAGTCCCGCTCGTAGGCCTTCAGGTACAGCTCGAAGGTGGCGCCGAGGCCGGCGTAGGCGCGGTTGACGCCGGCGTCCCGGCCGGGCTCGGAGCCCTCCTCGCGGACCTTGGTACCGGGCAGGTCGGTGCCGTGCCCGGCGTCGTAGATCGTGCGCCGGGGCTGGGCGCCGGCGGCCGCCGGGGCGGAGATGGTCAGAGCACCGCGGACCGCGGTGATCCGGCGGCGGGTGCGCTGCATGGCGTCCTGCTGCAGAGTGCGCTGCGCGGAGTCGGCGAGCGCCCGGTCCTCGTGCTGGGCGAGGTGGTCGAGGATGTGCGGCGGCACGATCGTGCAGAAGACGGGCCTGTAGCCCCCGTTGGTCGTCATGGACGGCACCATTGCACTCTGTTAGTTCGCTGTCACTAGGGGCAACCGTGATTGGTGAAATATGGGGATGCTTTCGTTGTGGGCGGTTGCGCTGTGCTACGGCCTGCGGGCCGGTGGGACGGCCGCGCCCGCGCGGCGGAGCCGCATGTCCACACGGCCCCGCGCCCCTGAAAGGGCGCTTCAGTCCCGCATGCTGATACAGGACCGCCCTGTCCGGAAGGGCTCGACTAGCATGCTCTGCATCATGCGTTTCGGGCTGCTTCTTCTTAGCTGCCGCGGCGAGGGCCTGTAGTCCAGGTCGACTCCCTCCCCGCGGAGCTTCGCGTTGCGTCGTCGGCCGTCCTTCCGGACACCCTGAGGAGCCCCGCAATCATGGCGAACCGCCAGCAGCCCACCACCATGCCGATCCACAAGTACGGCCGCTACGAGCAGGTCGACATCCCGGACCGCACCTGGCCGCAGCAGCGCATCACCACCGCTCCCCGCTGGCTCTCCACCGATCTGCGCGACGGCAACCAGTCCCTGATCGACCCGATGTCGCCCGAGCGCAAGCGCCGGATGTTCGACCAGCTGGTCAAGATGGGCTACAAGGAGATCGAGGTCGGCTTCCCCGCCTCCGGCCAGACCGACTTCGACTTCGTGCGCTCGATCATCGAGGAAGAGGGCGCGATCCCTGACGACGTCACGATCTCCGTGCTGACCCAGGCCCGCGAGGACCTGATCGAGCGGACCGTGGAGTCCCTGAAGGGCGCCAGGCGGGCCACCGTCCACCTGTACAACGCCACCGCGCCGGTCTTCCGCCGGGTCGTCTTCCGCGGCTCCAAGGACGACATCAGGCAGATCGCCGTCGACGGCACCCGCCTGGTGATCGAGTACGCCGAGAAGCTGCTGGGCCCGGAGACGGAATTCGGCTACCAGTACTCGCCGGAGATCTTCACCGACACCGAGCTGGACTTCGCGCTGGAGGTCTGCGAGGCGGTCATGGACGTCTACCAGCCGGGCCCGGGCCGCGAGATCATCCTCAACCTGCCCGCCACCGTGGAGCGTTCGACGCCGTCCACGCACGCGGACCGCTTCGAGTGGATGCACCGCAACCTCTCCCGCCGTGAGCACATCGTGCTGTCCGTCCACCCGCACAACGACCGCGGTACGGCCGTGGCCGCCGCCGAGCTGGCGCTGATGGCCGGCGCCGACCGCGTCGAGGGCTGCCTGTTCGGGCAGGGCGAGCGCACCGGCAACGTCGACCTGGTCACCCTGGGCATGAACCTGTTCTCGCAGGGCGTCGACCCGAAGATCGACTTCTCCGACATCGACGAGATCCGTCGTACGTGGGAGTACTGCAACCAGATGGAGGTCCACCCGCGCCACCCGTACGTGGGCGACCTGGTCTACACGTCCTTCTCCGGCTCCCACCAGGACGCCATCAAGAAGGGCTTCGACGCCAGGGAGGCCGACGCGGCCGCGAAGGGCGTCACCGTCGACGACATCGAGTGGGCCGTCCCGTACCTGCCCATCGACCCGAAGGACGTCGGCCGCTCCTACGAGGCGGTCATCCGGGTCAACTCGCAGTCCGGCAAGGGCGGTATCTCCTACGTCCTGAAGAACGACCACAAGCTGGACCTGCCCCGCCGAATGCAGATCGAGTTCTCGAAGCTCATCCAGGCGAAGACGGACGCCGAGGGCGGCGAGATCACCGGCGCCGACATCTGGGCGGTCTTCCAGGACGAGTACCTGCCCAACCCGGACAACCCCTGGGGCCGTATCCAGGTGCGGACAGGCCAGTCGACCACCGACACCGACGGGGTGGACACCCTCACCGTCGAGGCCACCGTCGACGGCGAGGACACCGTCCTGACCGGCTCCGGCAACGGCCCGATCTCCGCGTTCTTCGACGCGCTGCAGGGTCTGGGCGTCGACGTACGCCTCCTGGACTACCAGGAGCACACGATGAGCGAGGGCGCCTCCGCACAGGCCGCCTCCTACATCGAATGCGCGATCGACGACAAGATCCTGTGGGGCATCGGCATCGACGCGAACACGACGCGTGCGTCGCTGAAGGCGGTCGTCTCCGCCGTCAACCGCGCGACGCGATAACCGCTCTGACCGGCGGTTTCAGGGCCCTGATCGCGATGTACGGCGATCAGGGCCCCGTCGTATACCAGCCATCCCGCGGTAGAGATCACGGAAAGGTCTCGTACGCGGTACTGACTCCACCTCCCCGATGTGGCTAACATCACGCCAGCGGTGGCGATGTTGCCACGGCGTTAAGGAGGTGCGACGTGCTGCCAGTACGGGGACGAGACGGCCGAACCGCCAGGCCTGCCCGCATCCTGGGCACCCGCACCTCATGGACACCCGTCGGCGACGGCGAGTTCTTCTGCCCCGGCTGCGGGGGCGACCGCAACTACCAGCGGCTCACCGGCCGCCGCCGCTTCACCCTGCTCGGCGTGCCCGTGCTGCCGCGCGGCACCACCGGGCCGGTCGTGGAGTGCGCCGCCTGCCGCCACCACTACGGCACCGACGTCCTCGACCACCCCACCACCTCCCGCTTCTCGGGGATGCTCCGCGACGCCGTGCACACCGTCGCCCTCGCCGTCCTCGCGGCCGGCGGCACCTGTGCCCGTGCGTCGTTGGAAGCGGCCGCGGCCACGGTCCGCGCGGCCGGCTTCGAGGACGTGACGGAGGAACAGCTGAGCGCGCTCGTCGACGCGCTCGCCGCCGACACCGGCCGGGTCTTCGAGCAGCCGGGCGGGGCGAGCCTCGCGATAGAGCTGCACGAGGCCCTCGACCCGCTGGCCCCGCATCTCGCCCCCACCGGCCGCGAGTCCCTGCTCATCCAGGCGGCCCGGATCGCGCTCGCCGACGGCCCCTACACCAACGCCGAACGCGAGGTCCTCGGCACGGTCGGCGCGGCCCTGACTATCTGCGCCGACGACGTGACCCGTCTGCTGGCGGCGGCCCGCACACCGTCCTGAGCCCCCGGCCGGCCGTCACGGGAACTGACGGTGTGCCGATGCGGAACTGACGGTGCGCCAACGCCGAGATGACGGTGCGCCAACCAGGAACTGACGGTATGGCAAACTGTGTGCCCCGTTTGCCCGTTGTGGGGGTGCGGTAAAGGTGCCCGGGAGGAACATGGAAAGGTGAGCCATGTGTCTCCTGTGACCCGCGTCAGCCGGATCTCCCTCGCCGCCGCCCTGCTCCTCGGGGCGTTCGCGGTCGGGCCCAGAGCCTGGGCGGCCACCTGCCAGTCCTCCGTGCCGTATGCCTCCGGCCAGGGCGGCTACGCCCAGTACCGCATCCCGGCCGTCGTCCGCACCTGGCGCGGCACCCTGCTCGCCTTCGCCGAGGGCCGGCACTCCACCACCGGCGACAGCGGAGACATCGACGTCGTGCTGAGACGTTCCTCCGACCGCGGCTGCACCTGGGGCCCGCTCCAGGTGGTGGCCGACGGCAAGAGGGACACCCGGGGCAACCCGGCACCCGTCATCGACCCGCGCACCGGCGACATCGTCCTGGTGACCTCCTACAACGACGGCTCGGTGAACGAGGCGCAGATCATGCGCGGCCAGGTCACCAAGAAGCAGAGCCGCCGGGTGTTCGTGCAGCGCAGCCGGAGCGAGGGCCGGTCCTTCACCGCCCCGAAGGAGATCACGGCCCAGGTCAAACCTTCCGGCTGGCGCTGGTACGCCACCGGTCCCGGCCATGCCGTCGCCCTCACCCAGGGCAGGCACCGCGGCCGCCTGGTCGTCGCCGCCGACCACTCCTCCGCCCCGCCTGCCGGCTCCTCCGACACCGGCCGGGAGGCCAGGTACTACGGCGGCCACGCGATCTACAGCGACGACGGCGGCCGCAGCTGGCACCTCGGCTTCGTCGACGACTCCTACACGGGCCGCGACAACGCCAACGAGACGACCGCCGCCCAACTGCCCGACGGCCGCCTCTACTTCAACGCCCGCAATCAGAACGGCTCCGGCCCCGGCAACCGCCTCAACGCCTGGTCGAGCGACGACGCCGAGACCCTGGACGCGGGCTACACCGTCCAGCCGACCCTGAGCGAGGTCCCGGTGGTCGAGGGCTCGGTCCTCCAACTCCGGGGTGTAGGAGCCCCGTTGCTCTTCTCGGCCCCCTCGGTCCCCACGGCCCGCAAGGCCATGGCCCTCTGGACCAGCGCGGACGAGGGCATCACCTTCGACAAGCTCCTCACCCTGTCCGGCCGTAAGGCGGCCTACTCGGACCTGGTCCAGGTGGACAGGAGCACGGTCGGGGTGCTGTACGAGACGGGCACGAGGACGGCGTACGACACGATCGAGTTCCGGCGGATCGCGGCGCCCCGGGAGTGAGCGGCTCCGGCGGCCGGTCCGGAGGCGTGCGCCGGCGCTCCCGCTGCTTCGGTGTCCCGCCGCCGGGGCCGTTGCCATGAACCGGGTCCGGTCCGTCGTGTCTTCGAGTTCCGCGACGGCAGGGTCTCCCGGGAGAACGGTGGCTGGCTGGCGCTGCGGTGGCCGCCGGCTGACCGCTCCCGAACAGCCCTTCCGGCGCCGGTCACCTACCCGGTGGCCGGCGCCGACTGCTGCCCTTTCGTACCGTTATTGGTCCGACCTCTGACGGTTTACGCCATTCGCGCGCCCCGCCTTGACCACCCTGAAGCCCCCTCTTATGGTCGCGCTTACACAGGACGTCCGACGTCTCCTTTTCCCCCACGCTGGAGGCACCGTGCGCGACGAGGCGACCCACGGCCGCAGGACGTTCCTGAAACACGTCGGCGCCCTGGGCGCGGCCGCCTCGCTGACGGCCTGTGGACCCAAGTCCACGATCGACCTCGGCGGCAGCGGCTCCGACCGCACCCTCACGGCCGTGATCGGCTACGGCAACGACGGCAGCTGGGACCCGACCCAGACGGCGTCCGCGTTCGCCATGGCCGCCAACAACCACATCTACGAGGGCCTCGCCGACACGGATCCGATCACCCGCGCCCCCTATCCGGCGCTGGCGACCCGGCTGCCCGCCGACCCGAACGCCACCACCTGGCGGTTCACCCTGCGCCCGGGCGCCACCTTCCACGACGGCAGGCCGGTCACCGCCGACGACGTCGTCTTCGTCTTCGACCGGATCCTCGACCCGGGCACCCAGACCCTCGCCCAGGGCTTCTTCGCGAGCTGGCTGAAGGAGGTCCGGAAGATCGACACCCGGACCGTCGACCTGGTCCTCAGGTTCCCCTTCCCGGACGGGATCGCCCGCCTCACCCTCGCCAAGATCATGCCGAAGCACGTGTACTCCCGGCCCGGCGCCTGGGACGACGCGATCAAGGGACTCGCGGTGGGCACGGGACCGTACCGGCAGACCGGGCACCACCCGAAGTCGAACACCACCTTCGCCGCGTACGACCACTACAACGGCCCCCGCGGGCCCGCCTTCCGGCGGATGAACTGGCTGACGATCGTCGACGCGGCCTCGCGCGTGGCCAGGATCTCCGGGGTCGACGCGGGCGCGCAGATCTCCGACAACATCCCGTACGCCAACATCACCCGCCTCGAACAGGGCGGACTGTCGGTCGGCGGCGGCGCGGGGATGAACAACCTGTTCCTGATGTTCAACACGCGGCACAAACCCTTCGACGACGTCCGGGTCCGCCAGGCCCTGCACTACGCCATCGACAACGCGAAGATCGTCGACGTCGCCCTCAAGGGCCATGGCAAACCCGCGAGTTCCTTCCTCGACGAGACCAACCCCGCCTACCGGAGGGCGAAGACGGTCTACGACTACGACCCCGGCAAGGCGAAGGAACTGCTGGCGGCGGCCGGCGTCAGCGGGCTCAAGGTGAACATCCTCGCCGTCAACGTGAGCTGGATCGTCGACTGCCTGCCCACCATCAAGTCGTCCTGGGACGCGATCGGCGTCGCCACGACCCTGTCCCCGCAGGAGACCACGGCCGTGTTCACCAAGATGGACCAGAAGCAGGACTACCAGGTCGTCGCCGCCGTCTCGAACCCCAACCAGTTCGGCCTCGACGCCGACCTGATCATGCACTACAACCACGGCCCCGAGAACCTCTGGATGGGCTACGCCCGATGGGCCGGCAACGCTGTCGCGAAGCGGCTCTTCAAGGACATGGACGCGGCCACCCGCGAACCGGACCCGGACAAGAAGAAGACGATGATCCAGGACTACATCGACATCGTCGCCGAACAGGCCGTCCTCTACCCGGTCGTCCACAACGAGCTGATCACCGCCTGGGACCCGCGCAGGCTCGCCGGCATAAGAGCCCAGCCCTACCCCGGCATCAACGTCCTGACCGCCAAGTGGGCCTGACGGCATGAACGCCGTCCTGCGCATCCTGCTGCGCCGAATCGCCCTGCTGGTGCCGCTGCTGCTCGGCATCGCCCTGTTCGTGTTCCTGGTGATGCGCTTCTCCGACGTCGACCCGGCGTCCGCGTTCTTCCAGGGCGCCAACCCCACCCCGCGGCAACTCCACGACTTCCGGGAGCGCAACGGCCTCCTCGACCCGCTCCCCGTCCGCTACGTCCACTTCGTCGGCGACCTCTTCCACGGCGACCTCGGCACCAGCGCCCTCACCCGTACCCCGGTCCTCGACCAGGTCGCCACCGCCCTGCCGCTCACCCTCCAGCTGACCTTCCTCGGCCTCGGCGTCGCGGTCGTCCTGGCGCTGGCCGGAGGCGTCACGGCGGCGATCTACCGCGACCGCTGGCCGGACCAGGCCATCCGGGTGCTCTCGCTCGTCGGCGTCGCCGCCCCCGCCTTCTGGCTGGCGCTGCTGATGATCCAGTACCTGGCGGTCGACCGGGGCTGGTTCCCCTCCGGCGGCTACATCAACCCGGAGGACTCCGTCACCGGCTGGCTCAGGACCATGGCCCTGCCCGCCCTCGCGCTCTCCCTCCCGGTCGCCGCCCAGCTCACCCGGATCGTCCGCACCTCGGTGGTCGAGGAACTCGACAGGGACTACGTCCGCACGGCGATCGGCAGCGGCCTGCCACCCCATGTCGTGGTCGGCCGCAACGTGCTGCGCAACGCCCTCGTCAACCCCCTGACCGTGCTCGGCCTGCGCGTCGGCTACCTCCTCGGCGGCGCCGTCGTCATCGAGACGATCTTCGCCCTGCCCGGCATGGGCAAGCTGATGATCGACGCCGTGCAGAACGGCGACCCGGCCGTCGTCCAGGGCGTGGTCCTCACCACCGCGACCGGCTTCGTCGTCGTCAACCTCGTCATCGACGTCCTCTATCTGCTGGTCAACCCCCGTCTGCGGGAGGCGACATGACGACGTTCACCCGCGCGGCCCTCACCACCGCCCTGGCCCGTCCCGGCGTACGACTGCGCAGGCTGTCGCCGCTGTCCAAGGCGGCCCTCGCCTTCCTGGCCGTGGTCGTCCTGGTGGCGGTGCTCGCGCCCCTCCTCGCCCCCGACGACCCCCTCGCCCAGCAGGCCCCCGCCGACGGCACCGGACACCCCTCCGCGGGCCACTGGATGGGCCAGGACAGCCTCGGCCGGGACATCCTCAGCCGGCTGATGTACGGCGCCCGCTGGTCCCTCGCCATCGGCCTGGGCGCGACCGGCCTCGCCCTGGTCGCCGGCGCGCTGCTCGGGGCGCTCGCGGCCACCTCCCGCAAGGCCGTCGACGAGACGCTGATGCGTTGCCTGGACGTGGTGATGGCGTTCCCCGGTATCGCGCTGGCCGCCGTCCTGGTCGCCGTCTTCGGCGGCGGCATCACGGTCCTGATCTGCGCGATCGCCTTCCTCTTCACCCCACCCGTGGCCCGCGTGGTCCGGGCGAACGTCCTCGACCAGTACGGCGAGGACTACGTCACCGCGGAACGGGTCATCGGCGCCCGCACCCCCCACATCGTGCTCCGCCATGTGGCCGTCAACTGCGCCGCCCCCATCCTGGTCTTCTGCACCGTGCAGGTCGCCGAGGCCATCGTCTTCGAGGCGTCCCTGTCCTTCATCGGCGCGGGCGTCCGGCCCCCGGACCCGTCCTGGGGCAGCGTCATCGCGGACGGCAAGAACATGGTGCTGACGGGAGGCTGGTGGGCGACCCTCTTCCCCGGCCTGCTGATCCTGCTCACCGTCCTCTGCCTGAACATCCTCTCCGAGGGCGTCTCGGACGCGTGGGCGTCACCGGCGCCGAGGGAGGTGGAGACGCAGCCGACGGATCCCGTCGAGGCGCCCGAGCCGGGTGAGGCCCTGGAGCTGCCCGGCCTGAGGGAGGCGGGCGAGCGGCTCCGCGCCCGGGCCCGGGCCCCCGTTTCCGGCGGGCGACCGGTGCTGTCCGTGCAGAACCTCACGATCGCCTTCCCCGACCGCCACCGGGGCGTGAACATCGTCGACGGCATCAGCTTCGCGGTGTACCCCGGCGAAGTCCTGGGCCTGGTAGGAGAGTCGGGCTGCGGCAAATCCCTGACGGCACTCACGATCATGGGCCTGCAGCCGAGAGCGGCACGGGTAACGGGGCGAATCGATTTCTGTGCCGGCGAGGTGACGCGCCCCGAAGGGGCGCGGGGCCGTATTGCATATGCGGCTACCGCCGCGCGGGCGCGATCAACCCCCACGAACCCGCACCCGCCCGTGGACCTCACCACCCCCCACCTCCGACTCCTGGGCCACGAAATCGCGATGGTCTACCAGGACGCGCTGTCCTCCCTGAACCCGGGGATGACCATCCAAGCCCAGCTCAGACAACTGACACGACGCGGCGGCACCCGCACCCCGGCCGAACTCCTCACCCTCGTCGGCCTCGACCCCAGTGGCACGTTGCGCCGCTACCCGCACGAACTCTCCGGCGGCCAGCGCCAGCGCGTCTTGATCGCCATGGCCCTCTCCCGCGACCCCCGCCTGATCATCGCCGACGAACCGACCACCGCCCTCGACGTCACCGTCCAGGCCCAGGTGATGGAACTCCTCCTCCGCCTCCGCGAGGAACTCGGCTTCGCGCTGATCCTCGTCTCGCACGACCTGGCCCTCGTCGCCGACGTCACCGACCGGGTGGTGGTGATGTACGGCGGACAGATCGTCGAGACCGGTACCACCGCCGAACTGGTCGCCGCCCCCACCCACCACTACACGCGCGGCCTGCTCGGCAGCGTGCTGTCCCTGGAGTCCGGGGCCGAGCGGCTGACCCAGATCAGGGGCGTGGTGCCGTCCCCGGCCGACTTCCCGGCCGGCTGCCGCTTCGCGGACCGCTGCCCGGCGGCGAGCGCGGTCTGCCGCACAACGGCACCCGACCTCTTCGGCTCCCGCAGCCACACCGCGGCCTGCCACCACCCGGCCGTCGACCTGGCGAGCACGGAGGCGGTGACATGAGCGCGGTGGAGCTGTCCGGCGTCCACGTGGTCCACAGGGCCCGCGGCGGAGGCAAGTTCGGCCGGGACCGGGTGTACGCGCTGACCGGCGCCGACCTCACCGTGGCGGCCGGCGAGACGGTCGGGGTGGTCGGCGAGTCGGGGTGCGGGAAGTCGACACTGGCGAAGGTGCTGGTCGGCATCCAGCGGCCGACCGCCGGCACGGTCACCTTCCACGGCCGCGACCTGTGGTCGATGGCCCCGGCCGAACGCCGGTCGACCGTCGGCGCGAGCACCGGCATGATCTTCCAGGACCCGTCGACGGCCCTCAACCGCCGCCTGCCCGTACGCCGTATCCTCCGCGACCCGCTGGACGTCCACGAGCGCGGGACACGGGCCGAACGGGAGGAGCGGGTGCGGGAGTTGATGGGCCTGGTCGGCCTGCCCCGGGCTCTCGCCGAGGCCCTCCCCGGCCAGCTCTCCGGCGGCCAGCGCCAGCGCGTGGCGATCGCCCGCGCCCTCGCCCTGGACCCCGATCTGGTGGTGGCGGACGAACCGACCAGCGCCCTGGACGTCTCGGTCCGCGCCCAGATCCTCAACCTCCTCCTCGACCTTCGCGAACGCCTCGGCCTCGCCATGGTCTTCGTCTCCCACGACATCCAGACGGTACGGCGGATGAGCGACCGGGTGATCACCATGTACCTGGGCCGGATCGTCGAGGAGACCCCGGCCGCCGAGGTCACCGAGCACGCCCGGCACCCGTACACCAGGGCCCTGTTCTCGGCCACCCCCGGCCTGCTGAACCCGATCGACCCCATCCCGCTGACCGGTCCGGTGCCCTCGGCGACCCGCCCGCCGTCCGGCTGTCCGTTCCGCACCCGCTGCTGGAAGGCGGACGACGAGTGTGCCGTCCGCATGCCTGACTTCACGGCCGCGTCACGCGAGGGTCACCGCTACCGGTGCCACCATCCTGTGGAGGAGGACCAGCCGAGCCACAGCCTGCCCAGGGAGCCCTGATGACCCTGCCCACCCCGCTGACCGGTGTCGTACCGCCCGTCTGCACCCCCCTGACACCGGACCGCGAGGTGGACGTCCCCTCCCTGCGCAGACTCGTCGACCATCTGACGGCGGCCGGAGTGGACGGCCTGTTCGTGCTGGGCTCGACGTCGGAGGTGGCGTATCTGACGGACCGCCAGCGCGGGCTGGTCACGGAGACGGTGGTGACGCATGTGGCCGGGCGGCTGCCGGTGCTGGCGGGGGTGATCGACATGACGACACCCCGGGTCCTGGACCACGTCGCGTCCGTCACGTCCGCCGGCGCGGACGCGATCGTCGTCACCGCCCCCTTCTACACCCGCACCCACCCCGCCGAGATCGGCCGCCACTTCCGCCTGGTCGCCGACCGCTCGCCCGTCCCGGTGATCGCCTACGACATCCCGGTCGCCGTCCACACCAAGCTCCCCGCCGACCTGGTGCTGGAGCTGGCGGCCGACGGGGTGCTGGCCGGCCTGAAGGACTCCAGCGGCGACCTGGCCGGCTTCCGCGAGGTCGTCACGGGCACCCGGAGCCTTCCCCGCTTCAGCGCGCTGACGGGCTCCGAGCTGACGGTCGACTCGGCCCTCGCGCTGGGCGCCGACGGAGCGGTACCGGGTCTCGCCAACGTCGACCCGGACGGTTACGTCCGCCTCCACCGGCTGTGCCGGGCCGGTGACTGGGACCGGGCCCGGACGGAACAGGAACGGCTGTGCGCCCTCTTCCGGATGGTCGGCGCCGGCGACCCGGCCCGGATGGGCGGCAGCTCGGCGGCGCTGGGCGCGTTCAAGGCGGCGCTGCGTCTGCGCGGGGTGATCGACTGCCCGGCCACGGCGGAGCCACAGGTGCCGCTGTCGGAGGCGGAGACCGAGTGCGTGGGGAAGTACCTGGCGGGGGCGGGGCTGCTGTAGCGGCCGCGGGCCGGTCCCGTCCGCGCGGCTTGCGGGACAGACTCCGGCCGAGTCTAGGCACGCAGCGCCACCTCGGTGATGCGAAGCGTGAAATTCCCGGTGGCGGGGGAGCCAGGTGAGGTGAACGCGAAGAACCTCCCCGTCGGCTCCTGCGCCGTCGACACCCGTACCGGACGGCTGGGCATCGTCATGGGGCACGAAGGCCCCTATGTGCAGCTGCGGCCGTACGGGGGAGGGCGGGAGTGGGACGCCCACCCGGACGCCGTACGGATCGCGACCCAGTCGGAACGGCTCAGTGCGGCCACCGCCCACGCCAACGCGCGCAGCCGCGGCGAGGTGCCTTGAAGGTTCCCGTCCGGAACGATCCCCTGCCACGGCAGGGCAGAATGGGCCCATGAGCCTGTTCCGCGACGACGGCATCGTGCTGCGCACCCAGAAACTGGGTGAGGCGGACCGCATCATCACCCTGCTCACGCGCGGACACGGCCGGGTGCGGGCGGTCGCCCGTGGGGTGCGGCGGACCAAGTCGAAGTTCGGGGCGCGGCTGGAGCCGTTCTCCCATGTCGACGTGCAGTTCTTCGCGCGGGGGAGCGAACTGGTCGGGCGCGGGCTGCCGCTGTGCACACAGAGCGAGACCATCGCGCCGTACGGCGGCGGGATCGTCACCGACTACGCGCGGTACACCGCCGGGACGGCCATGCTGGAGACCGCCGAGCGGTTCACCGACCACGAGGGCGAGCCGGCCGTGCAGCAGTACCTGCTGCTCGTGGGCGCACTCAGGACACTCGCCCGCGGGGAGCACGCACCCCACCTGGTCCTCGACGCTTTCCTGCTGCGTTCCCTCGCCGTCAACGGCTACGCGCCCAGCTTCGACTCCTGTGCCAGGTGCGGGATGCCCGGCCCGAACCGTTTCTTCTCGGTCGCCTCCGGCGGCAGCGTCTGCGTCGACTGCCGGGTGCCCGGCAGCGTCGTACCCTCGCCGCAGACCCTGCTTCTCCTCGGTGCGCTGCTTACGGGAGACTGGGAGGCGGCGGACGCGGCCGAGGCACGGCACGTCCGGGAGGGAAGCGGGCTGGTGTCCGCCTATCTGCACTGGCACCTGGAGCGGGGGCTGCGCTCGCTCAGGTATGTAGAGAAGAGCTAGAGGGAGACGAGAAGCACATGGTCGTACGCGGGATCCTGGGGAGCCGGCGCCGCGAGTACAGGGCGCCGGAGCCGCACCCGTCCGGTGCCCGCCCGCCGAAGCTCCCGGGCGAACTGGTCCCGAACCATGTGGCCATCGTCATGGACGGCAACGGCCGCTGGGCGAAGGAGCGCGGGCTGCCGCGCACCGAGGGGCACAAGGTCGGCGCCGAGCGCGTCCTCGACGTGCTCCAGGGCTCCATCGAGATCGGCGTCCGGAACATCTCCCTCTACGCCTTCTCCACCGAGAACTGGAAGCGTTCGCCCGAAGAGGTCCGCTTCCTGATGAACTTCAACCGCGACTTCATCCGCAGGACCCGCGACCAGCTCGACGAACTCGGCATCCGGGTGCGCTGGGCGGGCCGGATGCCCCGGCTGTGGAAGTCGGTCGCCAAGGAGCTCCAGGTCGCCCAGGAACAGACCAAGGGCAACGACCTGCTCACTCTGTACTTCTGCATGAACTACGGCGGCCGGGCCGAGATCGTCGACGCGGTGCAGTCGATCGCCGAGGAGGTCAAGGCGGGCCGGCTCGACCCGTCGAAGGTCACCGAGAAGACCATCCAGAAGCACATGTACTACGGGGACATGCCGGACGTGGACATGTTCCTGCGCCCCAGCGGCGAGCAGCGCACCTCCAACTTCCTGCTCTGGCAGAGCGCTTACGCCGAGATGGTCTACCAGGACGTCCTGTGGCCCGACTTCGACCGCCGCGACCTGTGGCGGGCGTGCCTCGAATTCGCCTCCCGGGACCGGCGGTTCGGCGGTGCCATCCCCAACGAGGAGCTGCTGGCCATGGAGGGCGACCAGGCAGGCGACTGACGGCCACCCGCCGTTCACGAGGGCCGTCCAGGATGCGGGAGAGCGCCCCGTCAGGGGCGCGGGGCCTCATCGACATGCGGCTCCGCCGCCCGGGCGCGACCAGCCCCCCTCACCCGCAGCCGAACGACGGCTCAACCTGCGGCGCAGTCCGCACAGGTGCCGAAGATCTCCACCGTGTGCGCCACGTTCACATACCCGTGCTCCGACGCGATCGCCTCGGCCCACTTCTCGACGGCCGGTCCTTCCACCTCCACCGCCTTGCCGCAGACCCTGCAGACGAGGTGGTGGTGGTGTTCGCCGGTGGAGCAACGGCGGTAGACGGACTCGCCGTCTGACGTGCGCAGGACGTCCACCTCGCCGGCGTCGGCGAGGGTCTGGAGGGTGCGGTACACCGTGGTGAGGCCCACCGAGTCGCCCTTGTGCTTGAGCATGTCGTGCAGTTCCTGCGCGCTGCGGAACTCGTCGACCTCGTCAAGGGCCGCCGCCACGGCTGCCCGCTGGCGGGTCGAGCGGCCCTTCACGGGCGGTCCAGCGGTCGTCACCGGTTGCCTCCTCACGTCACTGTCTCTGCCGGGCCATTGTGCCAGCCCGGAGTGTGCGCGGTCAGACGCCGACCTCGTCGGCGGCCTCCCGACTGGCCGGAATCGCGCACTCCGCCGGATCCCCGGCGGGCCGCCGCCCGGCCGCCGCGCGGGCGCGTCGCCGCGCCAGCGGCGTGGCCAGCACGCTCAGCACGATGAACGCGGCGATCGTCAGCAGCACGATCGTCGCGCCCGGCGGAACGTACTGGTAGTACGACGTGATCGTGCCCCCGGTCGTCACCGTCACACCGATCGCGACGGCGATCGCGAACGTGGCCGCGAAGCTGCGGCTGAGCTGCTGGGCCGCGGCCACCGGCACGACCATGAGCGCGGAGACCAGCAGCAGGCCCACCACCCGCATAGCCACGGTCACCGTCACCGCCGCCGTGATCGCCGTCAGCAGGTTCAGCGCCCGCACCGGCAGGCCCGTCACCCGCGCGAACTCCTCGTCCTGGCTGACCGCGAACAGTTGCCGGCGCAGACCGAGAGTGACCAGGAGGACGAAGGCGGCGAGAACGCAGATCGCGGTCACGTCCGACTCCGACACCGTCGACAGCGAGCCGAAGAGGTACGACATCAGGTTGGCGTTGGAGCCGCCCGCGAGGTTGATCAGCATCACCCCGCCGGCCATACCGCCGTAGAAGAGCATCGCGAGGGCGATGTCGCCGCGGGTCCTGCCGTACCAGCGGATCAGCTCCATGAGGACGGCGCCCAGCACCGACACCGCCGTCGCCATCCAGACAGGGGAGGTCGAGAGCAGGAATCCGAGGCCGACGCCCGTCATGGCCACATGGCCGATGCCGTCGCCCATCAGGGCCTGGCGGCGCTGGACCAGGTAGATGCCGACGGCGGGCGCGGTGATGCCGACCAGGACGGCGGCGAGCAGGGCCCGCTGCATGAAGGCGTAGTTCAGGAAGTCCATCAGCTCAGCAGTCCCGTGCGGATCGGCTCATGCTCGTGGGGGTGTACGTGGTCGTGGCCGGGCAGGGCGTGCTGGCCGACCGCGCGCGGCGGTGGGCCGTCGTGCAGGACGCAGCCGTCGCGCAGGACGACCGCGCGGTCGATCAGCGGCTCCAGCGGGCCCAGTTCGTGCAGGACCAGCAGGACCGTGGTGCCCTGCTCGACCTGCTCGCGCAGCGTCCGCGCCAGGATCTCCTGGCTGGCCAGGTCGACGCCCGCCATCGGCTCGTCCATGATCAGCAGTTCGGGCCTGGCGACCAGGGCGCGGGCGATCAGCACCCGCTGGTGCTGGCCGCCGGAGAGCGCCTCGACGCTGTCCTTGGCCCGGTCCGCCATCCCCACCAGGCCGAGCGCGTGCCGTACGGCCTCGTGGTCGGCCTTGCGGAAGAGCCCGAAGCGGGTGCGGGAGAGACGGCCGGCGGAGACGACCTCGGTGACGGTGGCGGGGACACCGCCCGCGGCGGTGGTGCGCTGCGGGACGTAGCCGACCCGGGACCAGTCCTTGAAGGTACGGCGCGGGGTGCCGAAGAGGGTGATCTCGCCGCCGGCCGGCACCTGGCCGATGATCGTGCGGATCGCGGTCGACTTGCCGGAGCCGTTGGCGCCGAGCAGCGCGACGACCTCGCCGCGGTGCACGGTGAGGTCGATGCCCCGCAGCACGGGGCGCGAGCCCAGTTCGGCGGTGACACCGCGCAGGGATATGACGGGCTCGGCGGTCATCTCGTCTCCACTCACTTGGCGCCCAGTGCCCTCTGGAGCGCCTTGAGGTTGGCTTCCTGGACCGCGAAGTAGTCCTTGCCGCGGGATGTGGCGGTGATGCCCTCGATCGGGTCGAGGACGTCCGTCTTCAGCCCGGCGTCGGTGGCGACGGTCCTGGCGGTCTTGTCGCTGACGAGTGTCTCGTAGAAGACGGTGGTGGCGCCGTCGGCCTCGGCCATGGTCTCCAGGTCCTTCACCCGGGCCGCGCTCGGCTCCGACTCCGGGTCGAGGCCGTTGATGGCCTCCTCGGTCAGGCCGTAGCGCTCGGCGAGGTAGCCGAAGGCCGCGTGGGTGGTGATGAAGACCTTGGATTCGGTGTTCGCCAGGCCCGCCTTGAACTTCGTGTCGAGGTCGTTCAGCTGCTTCACCAGGGCCGCGGTGTTCTTCCTGTAGTCGGCCGCGTGGTCCGGGTCGGCCTTCTCGAAGGCCTTGCCCACCCCCTCGGCGACCTGGGCGTAGCGCACCGGGTCCAGCCAGATGTGGGGGTCGAGGCCGGACGCCTCCTCGTTCTTGGCGGTGTCGTGCGAGGCGGCGTGCCCGCCGACCTCGTTTCCGTGCTCCTCCAGCGTGGTCAGGGAGGCCGCGTCGATCTTCGTCTGCACGG
Source organism: Streptomyces sp. NPDC005866 (assembly GCF_040629895.1). Lineage (NCBI taxonomy): Bacteria > Bacillati > Actinomycetota > Actinomycetes > Kitasatosporales > Streptomycetaceae > Streptomyces > Streptomyces sp. NPDC005866. Next base: position 305,187 of record NZ_JBEXWP010000006.1, on the reverse strand, counting down.
ACGACTGGGCGACCGCGTCGTCGACGGCGGGCTGGAGGTTCTTCAGATAGAGGACCGCGTCGGACTTCTCGATCCCGATGATCTGCTTGGGGCTGATCTCCAGGTCGTGCGGTTCCTGGCCGGGCGATGTGAGACTGGTGACGTGGACGTGGTTCCCGCCTATCCGACCGGCGAGGAAGGCCATCGGGTAGAACGACGTGACGACGTCGAACTTGCCGGTCCGGGTCGCCGAGGCGTCGCCGCCGCAGGCGGAGAGAGTCGCCATGCCGAGTGCGGTGACGGTGGTCGCGGCGGCCGTGGATATGAGGCGGCGTCGTACGTTCATGAGAGTCATTTTCAACAAATATGGAAACCGTTGTCAAAAGCATCGTAAGGCCTCGGTAAGCCGCGGGTGGCCTGTCCGTCATGGGGGACCGATTTGGTCGAGGGGGAGCCCCCGCCGGTAACCTGAGGCATTCGCTCTGAAGCTCGCTCCGAAGGCATCCTCGTAGGTATCCCCGAAGGTATCCCTGAAGGCACCCTCGAAGGCGTCCGGAAGAGCCGCTTCGTCGCCCGTCGTCGTAATGAAGAGAGCACCGTGGCCGCCGACAAGATCGACACCATCGTCAGCCTGAGCAAGCGCCGTGGCTTCGTATTCCCGTGCAGTGAGATCTACGGCGGCCAGCGCGCCGCCTGGGACTACGGGCCGCTGGGTGTCGAGCTCAAGGAGAACCTGAAGCGCCAGTGGTGGCGCTACATGGTGACGTCGCGCGAGGACGTGGTCGGTATCGACTCGTCCGTCATCCTGGCCCCGGAGGTCTGGGTGGCCTCCGGTCACGTCGCCACTTTCACGGACCCGCTGACCGAGTGCACCGCCTGCCACAAGCGGTTCCGCGCCGACCACCTGGAAGAGGCCTTCGAGGCCAAGCACGGCCGCCTCCCGGAGAACGGCCTGGCCGAGGTGAACTGCCCGAACTGCGGTAACAAGGGCCAGTTCACCGAGCCGAAGCAGTTCTCGGGTCTGCTGTCGACGCACCTCGGCCCGACGCAGGACAGCGGCTCGGTCGCCTATCTGCGCCCCGAGACCGCGCAGGGCATCTTCACCAACTTCGGCCAGGTACAGACCACCTCGCGTCGCAAGCCGCCGTTCGGCATCGCGCAGATGGGCAAGTCCTTCCGCAACGAGATCACGCCCGGCAACTTCATCTTCCGCACCCGCGAGTTCGAGCAGATGGAGATGGAGTTCTTCGTCAAGCCGGGCGAGGACGAGAAGTGGCAGGAGTACTGGATGGAGCAGCGCTGGAACTGGTACACCGGCCTGGGCCTGCGCGAGGAGAACATGCGGTGGTACGAGCACCCGAAGGAGAAGCTCTCCCACTACTCCAAGCGCACCGCTGACATCGAGTACCGCTTCCAGTTCGGCGGCAACGAGTGGGGCGAGCTGGAGGGCGTCGCCAACCGCACCGACTACGACCTGAACGCCCACTCCAAGGCCTCCGGCCAGGACCTCTCCTACTTCGACCAGGAGGCCGGGGAGCGCTGGACGCCGTACGTCATCGAGCCGGCGGCCGGTGTCGGGCGCGCGATGCTCGCCTTCCTGCTGGACGCGTACGTCGAGGACGAGGCGCCGAACGCCAAGGGCAAGCTGGAGAAGCGCACGGTGCTGCGCCTCGACCACCGTCTGGCGCCGGTGAAGGTCGCGGTGCTGCCGCTGTCCCGCAACCCCGAGCTGTCCCCGAAGGCCAAGGGGCTCGCCGCCACCCTGCGCCAGAACTGGAACATCGAGTTCGACGACGCCGGCGCCATCGGCCGCCGCTACCGCCGCCAGGACGAGATCGGTACGCCGTACTGCGTGACCGTCGACTTCGACACGCTGGAGGACAACGCGGTCACCGTCCGCGAGCGCGACTCCATGAAGCAGGAGCGGGTGTCGCTGGACCAGATCGAGGGCTACCTCGCCGGGCGTCTGCTGGGCGCCTAGGGTCCATCCGACTCAGGGGCCGTCCGCCTCCAGGGTCCATTCGCCGCGACGCCGGACGAGCCGACAGGGCTCGTCCGGCATCGCGTTTGCCGGGCTCAACGCCGCTGAAGTGCCTTCACGTTGTCCCCGAACGTCCAGTTCTTCGAGCCGTCCCAGTTGACCGACCAGGTCATCAGGCCCTTGAGGGACGTGCCGTAGTGGTTCCAGGCCTGCGCGACCAGGCTTGGTGACATATAGCCGCCGCCCGCGCCCGACTGCGCGGGCAGCCCCGGGACCTGCTTGTCGTAGGGCACCTTGATCGTCGTACCCTGCACGACCAGGCCCTTGTTGAGGCAGTCGGTCTGCGCGGTGAAGCCGGCGACCGTGCCCGCCGAGTAGGAGTCGCCGGAGCAGCCGTACATGCTGCCGTTGTAGTACTGCATGTTGAGCCACCACAGCCGGCCGTTGTCGGCGTACTTCTTGACGATCGGCAGGTAGGCGCCCCATATCGAGCCGTAGGTGATGCTGCCGCCGGTGACGTACGCCGTCTCCGGGGCCATGGTGAGGCCGAAGTTCGACGGCATCCGGGCCAGGATCCCGTCGACGATCCGGATCAGGTTGGCCTGGGAAGCCGAGAGTTGGGTGATCGAACCGCTGCCCACCAGGCCCGTCTCGATGTCTATGTCGATGCCGTCGAAGTTGTACTTCTTCAGGATCGGGACGATCGTCGCAACGAACCTGTCGGCCACGGCCGTGGAGCTGAGGTCGATGCCCGCCGCCGCGCCGCCGATCGACAGCAGGATCGTCTGCCCGGCCGCCTTGGCCGCGCACATCTCCGCGGGTGTCGCCACCTTCACGCCCGTGTCCATGCCGTCCTCCCACAGCGCGGTGCCGTCGGAGCGGATGACCGGGAAGGCCGCGTTGATCACGTTGTAGCCGTGGGCCGCGATCCGGGAGTCGGTGATGGGCGTCCACCCGAAGGGCGGGTGGACGCCGTTGGCCGAGCCGTCCCAGTTCTCCCAGTACCCCTGCAGGACCTTTCCGGCGGGCCTCGACTTCACGGCGCAGGTGTCGGCGGCGGAGGCGGGGGCGGCGGCGGGCAGCTGGGTGAGCGCGGCGGTGGCCAGGGCGGCGGCGAGCAGGCACAGGGCGCGGCGGAGCATACGGATCCTCCCGGTGGGGGTGCGGCGAGGTGTCGTAGGCATGACAGTGCTCGTGGTCCAGACCTCTCGTCAATAGGTCTGGACCGGAAACGGCGCGCGCCGATAGATGACTGGTGGGTATGGAATGACAGATATTGAAATCTGTCATCTGTCATGCCAAGGTGGTCCCATGACGATGAACACCCGAACCCTCGGATCCACCGGCCCCCAGGTCTCCGCCCTCGGCCTGGGCTGTATGGGCATGTCCGCCCTCTACGGCGAGGCCGACCGCGCCGAGTCGATCGCCACCATCCACGCCGCCCTCGAATCCGGCGTGACCCTGCTCGACACCGGCGACTTCTACGCCATGGGCCACAACGAGATGCTGATCGGCGAGGCCCTGCGCACCGCCCCCGCCGCCCTGCGTGAACAGGCGCTGACCAGCGTCAAGTTCGGCGCCCTGCGCGACCCGGCCGGCGGCTGGAACGCCTACGACGGCCGCCCGAACGCCGTCAAGAACTTCGCCGCGTACTCCCTCCAGCGCCTCGGCGTCGACCACATCGACGTCTACCGGATCGCCCGCGTCGACCCAGGCGTGCCGATCGAGGAGACGGTCGGCGCGATCAAGGAACTGGTCGATCAGGGATACGTCCGGCACATCGGCCTCAGCGAGGCCGGCCCGGACAACATCCGGCGGGCCGCCGCCACCGCCCCCATCACCGACGTGCAGATCGAGTACGCGATCATCACCCGCGACATCGAGCGGGAGATCCTGCCGACCACCCGTGAACTGGGCATCGGCATCACGGCGTACGGCGTGCTCTCCCGTGGCCTGATCTCCGGCCACTTCACCCGCGAGCGGCAGCTCGCCGCGCACGACTTCCGCGCCCACTCGCCCCGCTTCCAGGGCGAGAACCTCCAGCACAACCTCGACCTCGTCGAGGCGTTGCGCAAGATCGCCGAAGAGAAGGGCGTCACGGTCGCGCAGATCGCCATCGCCTGGGTGCTCTCCCGCGGCGAGGACATCGTGCCGCTCGTCGGCGCCCGCACCCGGGAGCGGCTCACGGAGTCGCTGGGCGCGCTCGACGTGACGCTGGACGCGGCGGACCTCGCGGCCATCGAGGAGGCGGTACCTGCGGACGCGGCGGCGGGCACCCGCTACCCGGCCGCGCAGATGTCCCACCTCGGCACCGAGCACTGACGACGGCTTTGGGTACCGTCTAGGTCATGACAGCCACGTCCCCGCCCCCGACCCTCACCGCCGAGCGCATCCTCGAGGCGACCGAGGAGGTGCTGCGCCGGCACGGCCCGGCCAAGGCCACCGTGGTGGACGTGGCCCGCGCGCTCGGCGTCAGTCACGGCAGTGTCTACCGGCACTTCCGCACCAAGGCGGCGCTGCGGGAGGCCGTGACCAAGCGGTGGCTGGACCGCACCTCGCGGGTGCTGTCCGTCATCGTGGCTGAGGACCGCGCTCCGGAGGACCGGCTGCGCGACTGGCTGCGGGCGCTCTTCGACGCCAAGCGCCGCAAGTCGGGCGACGACCCTGAGCTGTTCGCCACCTACATGGTGCTGGTCGACGAGAACGGCCCGGCGGTCACCGAGCACATAGACGACCTGACCGGCCAGCTCACCGAGATACTCCGGGACGGGGCCGGCACGGGCGTCTTCACCGTGCCCGACCCCGCCGCCGCGGCCCGCGTCGTCTTCCAGGCCACCGGCCGCTTCCACGACCCGTGCTACGCACGCGAGTGGGTACGGCCGGAGGCCGAGGCGGACTTCGCCTCGATGGTGGAACTCCTGCTGCGCGGCCTCAGTTCACCTTGACGGTGACCGTGGGGGAGTGGACCTTGCCGGCCGCGATCCGCAGATGCTGGTGCCCTTGGTGTTGAGCTTCGCGGTCAGTGAGTAGGCGCTGCCGTTCTTGACCTTGGCGCTCACCTTGAGCGGGATCCACTTGCCGCCGTTCTGGTGCTGGAGCACCAACTGTGTGCCGATCTTCAGGCCCTTGGTGCGACCGGTGAAGGTCACCGTTTCACCGGCCTTGACCGAGGTCTTGCTCGCCTTGATCGTGATCGAGCCCATGGTGGACATGGACGGGCTCGGCTTCGGCGTGGGGATGCTGGCCGCCGCGTTCGGCTTGGCCTCCCGGGCCATCGGCGCGGACCCCGCGGCCTCCATGGCCCCGACGGTCACGACCTCGACGTCGTCACCCCGGGCGACCAGCCCGACGGCTCCGCGGACCGTGCCGTCGTCGACGTAACGGCGCAGGGTGGTGTGGAGCGGGGTCACGGTCATCGGTCGTCCCTCCGGCGGGTGCGCTTGTGTACGACTCCCACGCCGGCGGAAAGTCATCGGGAGGGCTGGGCTCCCGCGGGGTCCACGGTGGCCTGGTGGGCCTCGGCCAGATGCTCCTCCGCCTTCAGCCAGGGCAGGAACTGCGCGCCCTGCCGCCAGCCGCAGGTGTCACACCTGATCGTGCGCTGGATGCCGGTGCGCTGCACCTGCACGGTGTGTTCCCGCCCGTGCTGGTCCCAGCGGCTGACCTTGCTCGAGTCGATCTGTGACATGACGCCTCCGAGTCCGTGCCCGACTGCCGTTCGGCACGTGTCGACGGGAGGAGTGTGCAGCAAGACCAACATCAACAGGGATTTCTTCACAGCGAGTTGGCCAAGCCGTCTCCGGGTGGCCGGATTCCGGCCGCTGGGCAGGCCATTCCGGTGTACATGCCAGCAGTCGGCTCAAGGGCCGGACCACGCGCCCGACTTGGTGTACCGGCGGAAACCCTGGACACGGCATTGACCAAGGCTCAAGATGAGAGCGACCTTAGCTGAAGCGGCCACCGGCACGGAGAGGCGATGCTGCCGGATCCTCAACGTTTCCTGGCCGTCTCCGGCCGCCGGATCGCTCGCGCCGAGGGCGCGGCCCAGGTCGTCAGGGAGCTGTGCCTGTCGACCGTCCCGGACCTGGCGGACGGGGTGTTCGTCTACCTCGCCGACCGTCGGCAGGACCCGGACGGCCGGTTGCGCCTGCTGCTGGACGGGCTGCCGGCCGAACTCGGCGGTCTGATGGGCGGAACACCCCCGGCCGCGGCCCAGGTGCCGCCCGACGGCGTGCTGGCCGGGTTCCTGCGCTGCGGCAGGGCGCGCGGCAGAGGCCCCGACGACGTCGAGGAGGTCCTCCATGAGCTCCTGGGGGCCACGCCCCGCCTCCCGCAGGGAAACAGGGTCCTGCTCGCCCCGCTGCGCGCGCCCGACGCCGTCGTGGGCCTGGCGGTGTTCCTGCGGCGCATGGACCGGGAGGACTTCGTGGCGGACGACATCGACCTGGCCGACGCGCTGTCCGCACAGGCCGCGCTCGGCGTGAGCGAGGACACCGCCACCCCGCGGGACCGGCCCGCCGCCGCGCCCAAGGCCCCGGACGAGGACCGCCTGCGCTACGTCGGCGCCGCCACCCGCCGGATCGCCCGCGGTTTCGACACCGACGAGATCGTGCTCGGCCTGTGCCGGGCCGCCGTACCGACGTACTCGGACGCGGCCCTCGTCTATCTGCGCGACCCGCTGCCGGTCGGCGACGAACGCCCCAGCGGCCCCGCCGTGCTGCGACTGCGCCGCACCGACCGGATCAGGGGACCCGGCGCCGAGGGCCTGGTCTGGCCGGCGGAGACCGTGGACGACGAGCAGGACGAGCTGGACGCGGCCGACTGGAGCGAGGTGGTACCCGGCGGGGCGCTCGCCGAGGTGCTGCGCGGCGTCCGGCCGGTGTTCGCCGGCGACCCGGCGACCCGGGCCGCGCTGAGCGAACTCGTCGGCGAGGACAGCGGGTTGAACGGCTGGTCCGGTACGCACGCGATCCTCGCCCCGCTGCGCGGCCGCCGCCGGGTCACCGGCGCGGTGGTCTTCCTGCGCCGCCCGGAACGTCCGGCGTTCGAACCCGCCGACCTCCTGGTCGCCGCCCAGCTGGCCACCCACACCGCGCTCGGTGTCGACAAGGCGGTGCTGTACAGCCGCGAGGCCTTCATCGCCGACCGGCTCCAGCGTGCGATGCTGCCGCAGACCCTGCCCCGGCCCACCGGCGCCCGGCTGGCCTTCCGCTATCTCCCCGCCGCCGAGACCGCACGCGTCGGCGGCGACTGGTACGACGCGATCCCGCTGCCCGGCAGCCGGGTCGCCCTCGTCGTCGGCGACGTCATGGGGCACTCCATGACCTCGGCCGCCGTCATGGGCCAGCTGCGCACCACCGCGGTGACCCTGGCCGGCCTCGACCTGCCCCCGCAGGAGGTGCTCCACCACCTCGACGAGCAGGCCCAGCGGCTGGGCACCGACCGCATGGCGACCTGCCAGTACGTCGTCTACGACCCGGTGGCGCACCGCATCACCGTCGCCAACGCCGGCCATCCGCCGCCGATCCTGCTGCACCCCGGCGGCAAGACGGAGGTCCTCACCGTGCCACCCGGCGCCCCGATCGGCGTCGGTGGCATCGACTTCGAGGCGGTCGAGCTGGACGCGCCCGCCGGGGCGACCCTGCTCCTCTACACCGACGGGCTGGTCGAGTCCCGGCTGCGTGACGTGTGGACCGGCATCGAGCAACTGCGTGAAAGGCTCGCCGCCACCGCCCAGTTGACCGGCCCCGACCGGCCGCCTCCGCTGGAGGCGCTGTGCGACGAGGTCCTCGACATGCTCGGGCCGGGCGACCGGGACGACGACATCGCGCTGCTCGCCGCCCGCTTCGACGGCATCGCGCCGAGCGACGTGGCGTACTGGACGCTCGAACCCGAGGACAGCAGCCCCGGCCAGGCTCGCCGGGTCACCCGGCAGGCCCTGACCGGCTGGGGCCTTGAGGAACTCATCGACACCGCCGAGCTGCTGGTCAGCGAGATCGTCACCAACGCCGCACGCCACGCCTCCCGCCCGATCAGCCTGCGGCTGCTGCGCACCGACGTGCTGCGCTGCGAGGTCGGCGACGACGTGCCGCAACTGCCCAGGCTGCGCCGGGCCCTGCCCAGCGAGGAGCACGGGCGCGGCCTGTACCTCGTGAACAGGCTCGCCCGGCGCTGGGGCACGACCCGGCTGGGCACCGGCAAGATCGTCTGGTTCGAACTGGGCGGCAACAGCGGCTAGTGCCGCAACAGGCAACGTTCGCCTCGCCGCGACGCCCGGCACGCACTCTCGCCGCACCGGCCGAAAGCCCAAGTACGTCCAGTACGAGGGCTTCCGG
>NZ_JBEXWP010000006.1:0-296795 GCF_040629895.1 Streptomyces sp. NPDC005866 | reverse complement strand
CGGCCGGCACTCCCCCAGCCTCCGGCCGGCACTCCCCCAGCCTCCGGCCGGCACTCCCCCAGCCTCCGGCCGGCACTCCCCCAGCCTCCGGCCGGCACTCCCCCAGCCTCCGGCCGGGGGACTCCCAGAGCACGCACCGGACGCCGCTCCTCGACGGGCGAACGTTGCCTGCCGCGGCACTGGTCCGCTACGGCGGACACTCCGGCTCTGCGGGGCGGGCCGAGGGCCGGTCAGTTCACCTTGCGCGGGAGCCGCAGGCTGAGCAGGCCGGTCAGTACCACCAGGCCCAGTTGCACCAGCAGGGCGGTGACCAGGGCGTCCCGCGTGCCCAGGTGCGGGACCAGGGAGAGGAACAGGGTGCCCAGGGTGGCCACGCCCAGGGCCAGGGCGGACTGCTGGGTGGTGACCATGACGCCACTGCCGACGCCGGCCCTCGCGGGCGGCACCTCCGACATCACCAGCCTCAGCACGTTGGGGAGCTGGAGCGCCTGACCGGCACCGGCGATCGCGACCCCGGGGAGCAGCCCGGCGAAGTCCAGATGCGGCCAGTCCCGCCAGGCGGCGAGGACGATGAGGGCGATCCCGATCCCCTGGATCACCGAGCCGGCGGACACCACCCGGCTGCCGTACCGCGCGATCAGCCGCGGCCCGGCCAGCGACGCGAACAGGAAGGCGACGGCCATCGGCGCGAGCGCCAGCCCCGCCGGGACCGGGCCCATGTGTTCCCCGCTCTGCAGGGCCACGGCGATCACGAACATGAACCCGCTGAAGCCGATGGAGAACGGCACGATCAGCACCAGCCCCCGGCGCAGCGAGGCGAGTTCGAACAGGCTCGGCGGGACCAGCGGGGTACGGCCGGCCCGGTCGGCGCGGCGCTCCACGGCGTAGAAGGCGGCGGCCACGCCCGGGAACGCGGACAGCGACATCCAGGTCCACAGCGGCCAGCCCGCCGCCTGGCCCTCGGTGAGCGGGGCGAGGAGGGTGAGCAGGGAGAGGGCGATCAGCACGGTGCCGGGTCCGTCGACCGGCTCGGGCCGCTGCGACCGCGTCTCCGGCACCAACCGCGCACCGAGCACCAGCCCCACGACCACGACCGGCACATTGACGAGGAACACCGAGCGCCAGCCGGTGCCCGCGATGTCGGCGGCGACCAGCACCCCGCCGAGTATCTGCCCGGCCACCATCGAGAGACCGGCGGTGGCGCCGTACAGGCTCATGGCCTTGGCGCGGCGCCCGCCGCTGGTGGCGGCCTGGATGGTGGCGAGGACCTGTGGGAGCATCGCGGCGGCCGAGGCGCCCTGGGCGACCCGGGCGGCCACCAACGACCAGGCGCCGGGGGCGAGTCCGCAGGCCAGCGAGGTCAGCCCGAAGGCGGCCATGCCGCCGAGGAAGAGCCGGCGGCGCCCGAACATGTCGCCGAGCCGGCCGCCGAGCACCAGCAGCACCGCGTAGGCCACGCCGTACCCGGCGACGACGAGTTCCAGGACCGCCTCGCCCGCGTGCAGATCGGTCCCGATGGTGGGCAGCGCGACGTTGACGATGAAGAAGTCGATCAGGGGCAGAGCCGCGGCCAGCAGGACGGTGAACAGTCCGGCGCCGCCGAGCGCGGGTGCCGCGGACGGGGACCGTACTGCCGGAGTGGTGACGGTTTCGGTCATGGTCATGAGCCTGCTCCGGCGCTCAGCCGGGTACCAGAGTCTTCTTATGCTGGTAGAAGAAGTACCTGGCAACAGGATCGGTGGAGCGGCAGGCTGGAGTCATGACGACCTCGGCTCGTGAGACGGTTCGTGGGACGGCGGCCCCGGTGGCCCGCAGTGCCCGCATCCGGCGCAGCGAACTGGCCGCGTTCCTGCGCAGCCGCCGTGAGCGGATCGCCCCGGAGCAGGTGGGCCTGCCGCACGGTACCCGCCGCCGCACGCCCGGCCTGCGCCGCGAGGAGGTCGCACACCTCTCCGCGGTCGGCGTCACCTGGTACACCTGGCTCGAACAGGCCCGGGACATCCAGGTCTCCGTGCAGGTCCTGGACGCCCTGGCCCGCACCCTCCTCCTCGACGGCGGCGAGCGCGCCCACCTCTTCCAGCTGGCCGGCGCCGTCGACCCCACCCCGGCCGCGAGCTGCACGGGCGTCACCCCGGCGCTGCGCGAGATGCTCCGCGCCCTGGAGCCGCTTCCGGCCAGCATCCAGAACAGCCGCTACGACATCCTCGCCTACAACCGCACCTACGCCCGCCTGATGGGCAACCTCGACGCGGTCCCGCCCGAGGACCGCAACTGCATGATCCTCGTCTACACGCACCCCGAGTGGCGCCGCTCCATCGTGCACCTGGAGGAGACCCGCCGTCTGATGGCCGCGAAACTCCGCGCCTCGATGGCCGGCCACCTAGGCGAGCCCGCCTGGAAGATGCTGGTCAAGCGGCTGGCGGCGGAATCCCCGGAGTTCCGCGCGAACTGGGATCGCTACGAGGTGGTGGGCCGCCGCACCAAGGCCAAGCAGTTCCTCAACCCGTACGTCGGTTTCCTCTCCCTGGACCACACGGACCTGTGGCTGACCCCCGAGACCGGGCCGCGCATGGTGACCTACGCGCCGGCGGACGAGGAGTCCCGGGAACGGCTGGAGAAGCTGTACGCGATGGCCGCCTCCGCCGGGCAGGGCTGAGTACGGGTACTCAGGACAGCGCGCCGCCACCGGCCGATCATGCAGGGAGGAAGAGGAACCGACGACCGGCCCCGGGGGGACGACCGATGAGAACCAGCCCTGTGCGCACCCTTGTCCGTCTGACGGTCGCCAACCGTGTCTCGGCGGCCTACCTCGTCCTGGTCGCCGTCGTCGTCGCCAAGGCCACGGCCGACTCCCTCGTCGCCGAGGACCCGGACCCCGACTACGCCTGGATCTGGCCGCCCCTGGTCACCTTCCCCGCGTTCCCGCTGGTCGCGGCGCTGGGCAGGACGGTAGGGGATACGACGGAGCTGCCGGACTGGTCCTTCATCACCATGATCGTCATATCGGCCTTGCTCCAGTCCCTGGCTCTGGGCAGCCTCGCGCAGGCGATCCGCACTCGCCACCAGCGCATGATCCGCTCCTGCTGACGGCCGCTTCTGCCGGTGGCCGCTTCTGCCAGTGGCTGCTTCCGCCGACGGTGGCCGTCGATGAGCAGGGCCGGGCTACACCCGCTCCCCGGCCGCCCCCACCACCTGGCGTATCTCCGCCGCCTCCAGGCGCTCCGCCGCGCGCTGGGCCGTCGCCCGGGCCCAGCGGCCGTTCGTCAGGGCGCCGATGATGAGGACCGCGAGGCCGCAGCCCGCGAGGATCCACCAGCCGGGGCGTGCGGCCGTCACGAAGGTCTGGCGGTAGGACGACGAGCTGATACCCGACGCGAGGACCGCGCCGATGACCGCCACGCCCAGGGTCTGGCCCAGCTGCCTGCTGGTGGAGGCGACCGCGGCCGCGACGCCTGCCTGGGACCTGGGCATGCCGGAGACCGCCGTGTTGGTGATCGGCGCGTTCACGAAGCCGAAGCCGGTGCCGAACAGGAAATAGCCGATGAAGAAGGTGGTGTTCGAGGTCTCCGCCTGGAAGGCCGCGAACAGCACCGCGCTCGCGGTCATCGCGACGCCGGCGATCACCAGCGGCAGACGCGGGCCGCGGCTGCCGACCAGGCGGCCGGCGAGCGGGGCGCACAGGAACATCGGGACCGCCATCGGCAGCATCCACAGGCCCGCGTGCAGGGCGTCCAGCCCGCGCACGTTCTGCAGGTACAGCGTGGAGAGGAAGAGGAAGCCGCCCAGTGACGCGAACGCGCCGATCGCGATCACCGTGGCCCCGCTGAACGGCGCCGAGCGGAAGAAACGCAGGTCGATGAGGGGTTCGGCGCGCCTCGGCTCGTACCAGAGCAGGCCGGTCAGGGCGGCGAGGGCCACCACCGCGAAGGGGACGACCGTGGCCGCGCTCGCCGTCGGCGCCTCGATGATCGAGTACGTCAGCGCGCCGAACAGCGCGATGACCAGCACCTGGCCGACCGGGTCGGGCCGGCGGGCCTTCGGCGCCCGGGACTCCGGCACGAACCGCAGCGTCAGCAGGAGCGCGGCGAGGCCCACGGGGAGGTTGACCCAGAAGATCGCGCGCCAGTCGACCGTCTCCACCAGCAGGCCGCCGACCAGCGGGCCGGCGGCCATGGATATGCCGACCACCGCGCCCCACACCCCGATCGCCCGGGCCCGCTCGCGCGGATCGGTGAAGGTGTTGGTGATGATCGACATGGCCACCGGGTTGAGCATCGAGCCACCCACTGCCTGGACCATGCGGAACGCGATCAGCGACTCGAGGTTCGGCGCCAGCGAACAGAGCAGCGAGCCCAGCGTGAAGACGACCAGGCCGGTCATGAAGACCTTCTTGCGGCCGACGCGGTCGCCCGTCGACCCCGCGAGCATCAGCAGCGAGGCCAGGACCAGCGTGTAGGCGTCGATGGTCCACTGCAGACCCGCCGTCGAGGCGTGCAGTTCGCGTTCCATGGACGGCAGGCCGACATTGAGCGCGGTCGTGTCGAGACTCACGATCAGCAGGCTCATACAGCAGATCGCGAGAACGAGCATGCGTCGGCGGGGGCTCAGCTCGGGCATGCGCCCCATCGTACGCCCATTTCAATAGTGCGTCTAACTAATGAGTGTTACACGATCATCACGGAGGATGATGACGGAGGTGCGGGAGCGGCGGTTGTCCACAGGCCTGCCGAGCAGCGCGCGCCATACGGGACAATGGGGGAATGCCCGAGCCCACGACCCCTCTCCAGATCGGCCCGCACACCGCCCGGCCGCCGGTCGTCCTGGCCCCCATGGCCGGGATCACCAACGCGCCCTTCCGCACCCTGTGCCGGGAGTTCAGCGGCGGCAAGGGCCTGTTCGTCAGCGAGATGATCACGACCCGGGCGCTGGTCGAGCGCAACGAGAAGACCATGCAGCTGATCCGCTTCGACGCCGCCGAGAAGCCGCGCTCGATCCAGCTGTACGGCGTCGACCCGGCCACCGTGGGCAAGGCCGTCCGCATGATCGCGGAGGAGGACCTGGCCGACCACATCGACCTGAACTTCGGCTGCCCGGTCCCGAAGGTGACCCGCAAGGGCGGTGGCTCGGCCCTCCCGTACAAGCGCAACCTGCTCCGCGCGATCCTGCGCGAGGCGGTGAGCGGCGCCGGCGACCTGCCGGTCACCATGAAGATGCGCAAGGGCATCGACGACGACCACATCACCTACCTCGACGCCGGCCGCATCGCGGTCGAGGAGGGCGTCACGGCGATCGCGCTGCACGGCCGCACGGCCGCCCAGCACTACGGCGGCACCGCCGACTGGGAGGCCATCGCCCGGCTCAAGGAGCACGTCCCGGAGATCCCGGTCCTAGGCAACGGCGACATCTGGTCGGCCGAGGATGCGCTGCGGATGGTGCGGGAGACCGGCTGCGACGGAGTCGTGGTCGGGCGCGGCTGCCTGGGCCGGCCGTGGCTGTTCGCGGACCTGGTCGCCGCGTTCGAGGGGCGTCACGAGGACATCGCGCGCCCGTCCCTGCGCCAGGTCGCCGACGTGATGGTGCGGCACGCCGGACTGCTCGGCGAGTGGCTCGGCGACGAGTCCAAGGGAGTCGTCGACTTCCGCAAGCACGTCGCCTGGTACCTCAAGGGCTTCGCGGTCGGCAGCGAGATGCGCAAGCGCCTCGCCATCACCTCCTCGCTCGCCGAACTCCGCGCGGGCCTGGATGAGCTGGACCTCGACCAGCCCTGGCCCACGGGCGCCGACGGGCCCCGCGGCCGTACGTCCGGCAACAACCGGGTGGTGCTGCCGGACGGCTGGCTGAAGGACCCGTACGACTGCGCGGGCATCAGTGAGGACGCCGAACTGGACACTTCTGGCGGCTAGTTGCTCCTGGGGTGCGGGGTGGAGCCGTACGCCGTGAGGAACTTGTCACGGAAGGAGCTCATCTTCCACACCGGGGCGTCGTGCGCCGGGCGCAGACCGTCGGTCCAGTTCCAGGAGTCGATCGCGTCCAGCACCTTCGGGTCCTTGGCGACGATCGAGATCGGGACGTCACGGCTGGCGTTGCTGCCGCTGACCCGGGCGATCGGCTGGTGGTCGCCGAGGAAGACGAGAACCGTGTCGTCGTTGCCGTAGCGCTGCAGCCACTGGGTGAGCGCGGTCACCGAGTACTGGATCGACTTGCCGTACTCCTGGCGGGACTTGGTGGTGTCGGCGATGACGTCGGACGCCTTGTCGCCGGCCTTCTGGATGGCGTCGAAGACCGAACCGTCGCCCAGCTGGTCCCACGGCACCATCGTCGGGAGCGGCGCCCACGGCTGATGGCTGGAGGTCAGGATCAGGAACGACATCCGTGACTTGCCGTCGGCCGGCTTCTTGCTGTGCACCCGGTCCTGGAACTGCTGCAACGTGTACTGGTCGGGCATCGTCGACCAGCTGAACTTCGGCCCCCGGTAGCCGAGCTGGAAGGCGTTGTAGACCTTGTCGAGGCCGTAGAAGCTCTGCTCCGGCCAGCCCTTCTGGATGCCCGGCATCACACCGACCGTGTCGAACTCACCGGTCTTCTGGAACGCCTTGGTCAGGCTGAGGTGATCGCTGGCCACCACGGTCTGGTAGCGCTGCTGGTTGCTCACCCACAGCCCCGACATGGTGGTGGAGTGCCCGAGCCAGCTGCTGCCGCCGTAGGTCGCCGACGTCAGCCATCCGCTCTTCGCGTGGTAGCCGGCCTTGGCGAGCGCCGCGGTCTGGACGTTCAGCGTCTGGTCGACCCCGGGCGCCATGATCGGGTCCTCGATGGCGCTGCGGCCGTAGCTCTCGATGAACGTGAAGATCATGTCCTTGCCGCGCAGATCCGGCACCAGCTGGCCGGCCGGGGTGTTCCCGAAGGCGTCCACCTTGGCGACCTTCCGGAACTCCGCCTCGTCCTTCAGTGTCATCTGGACGGTCCGCACCTGCGCCTTCATCACGGCGGTGGCCTTCTGCGCGGCGATCGGCGACCCGGCGACCGACAGTCCGAGCGCGTTGCAGGTGATCCACACCGTGCCGACGATCAGGGTGGCCCGGGTGGCCCGGCCCCGGCGCCGGGCGAGCTGGTCGGAGACCCGTACGGCCGCCAGCGCGACGACGGCGATCAGCAGGAAGACCAGCAGCACGGCCCCGACGGTCAGTGCCAGCTCGACGGTGCCGCCGAGGGTGTCCGCCAGGTAGCCGCGGGCGTCGGGCAGCAGCGACCAGTCCAGGACGATGTTGAAGGGCCGGCCCAGGTAGTCGACGAACCCCATGTTGAGGAAGTCCACGATGGCCAGCGCGCCGATGACCGCCCCGGCCAGCGACGCCACCACCGGCCGGACCCGGCGCGGCAGACTCAGCAGCACGACCGCGGCCATGATCCCCTCGGCCGGAATCCGCAGAAACGTGACCGGCTTCAGCCCGCTGAGCGTGTTCGGCATCAGCAGACAGGCGTAGACGAGGAGCGCGGAGAGGACCGTGAGGCCGAGGGAGAGGGCACGAGCGGCGGAGGGGTGCTCCTTGCGCCAGCGCTGCCGGATAAGCGGGCGACGAGCGGGGGTGCTCGGTTCGGGGACGGCCTCGGTCACGACCTCGGGGCGGGCGGCCTCAGAGGTGGCGGTCTCTTCAGAAGCGGCGCTCTCTTCGGTTATGGCCTCTTGTCCGGGCGCGGCTTCGGGGACGGCGATTTCTTCGGTTATGGCCGCTCGTTCGGGCGTGGCTGATTCTTCGGGGACCGTGGTCTCGTCGGCTGTCGCCGCCGCTTCGGGCGTGGCCTCGAGTGTGGCGGTCCCTTCGGCTACGGCCGCCTCTTCCGGCCTGCCCTCGGGCGCGGCTGTCTCTTCGGCTGCCGCCGCCCCTATGGATGCCGCCGGTATTTCGGGGGTCGCTGCCTCTTCCTCTGTGACCTTCTCCTCGTCCGTGGACCTCTGTTCGGGGACGGACGGGTGCTCGGCCACGGTCTCCGGGACGACCGTTTCTTCGGATACGGCGTCAGGCCCGGCCGTCTTCCCGGACGGGGCCCCGCTCTCCGCCTCGACCTCCGCGACCTCTGCCTCGGTCTCCCCGGCCGAACTGGATGACTGGCGTGTGCTCGTGTGCTGAGGCAACCCGGAGGTCCTTCCGTGTGAGATCCGTGAAACGGAATCGGTGGGCCAACGCCGGGGAGGCCCGGGCCCGCCATCTTCCCGTACGGCTCACACAAGCCCCCTGTTCAGGGCTTTCGGCAAACAAGGGGCAAACACAGCGCCCCTCGCAGCGAACCCACCCCCTACGCCCCACCCACCGCAGTGAGCAGGGCCAGAGGAGCCGCCGCCGACCGGGACTCCCGCACACACGCATGCGGATAGGGCACCGGCTCCGGATGCGTGTCCCTCCCGTACCCGGCCAGCACCTCCGGCAGCCGATGCCCACCGGCCGTCGCCGCGTCCACCAGCCCGTGCGCCACAGCCCGGGCCTCGTCGTGCAGTCCGTACCGCGCCAGCCCCAACGCGATCAGCGCGTTGTCGTGCGGCCACACCGAACCCCGGTGATACGACAACGGGTGGTACGCCGCCTGCCCCGCGGCCAGCGTCCGTACCCCCCACCCCGAGAAGAAGTCAGGCTCCAGCAACCGCCGCCCGACCTCCTCCCCGTACTCCTTGTCGAGCAGCCCGGACCACAGCAGATGCCCGGCGTCCGAGGCCAGCGCGTCGACCTGCCGGCCCTCGCCGTCCAGAGCCAGCGCGGGGAAGGAGAACTCGTGAATCCAGAAGTCCCGTTGGAACCGGTCCCGAAGATCGGCGGCGGCCTGTTCAAGGAGCGCCGCGTACGTCTCATCGCTCCACACCGTGCGCGCCACCCACGCCGTCCGGCGCAGCGCGTCGTACGCGTATCCCTGCGCCCCAGCCGCCATCACGGTCCCCACCGGCCGGCTGCCGTCGGCGGAGCAGATCGCGCCGGGGGAGTCCTTCCAGTTCTGGTTGGCCAGCCCGCCCTTGTCCGAGCGGTAGACGAGATAGCCGCGTGAGGTCAGCCCGCCGTGGTCGAGCATCCACCCGATGGCCGCACGGGCATTGCGCTCAAGGCGCCGGGCCATGTCCGTGTTCCCGGTCTGCTCCACATACGCGCCCAGCAGGATCAGGAAGAGCGGGGTGGCGTCGACGGAGCCGTAGTAGCGGCCGTACGGCACCTGCCCGAAGTGCGCCAGTTCACCGTGCCGTACCTCGTGGACGATCTTCCCGGGCTGGGCCACGGAGTGCGCGCCGCCCTCGGTGGCCTGGGTGGCGGCGAGGGCCGGGAGGGTGGCGGCGGCCAGCCGGGGGCGGTAGGGGAGGGCGAAGAGGGAGGTGATGAGGGCGTCGCGGCCGAGGAGGGTGAGGAACCAGGGGGCGCCGGCGGCGGGGACCTTGAGCTCCTCGCCGTCGGGGCCGGTGGCCGGCACCTGGAGCGCGGCGAGGTCGGAGAGACCGCGGGCGCAGGCCGCCGCCAGCTCGGGCCAGCCGGTCGGGAAGGCCACGCCCTCCACGAACTCACCTTCCAGGGCGAGGAGCTGCTCGTTCAGCGCGGCCGGGTCGCGGGGTACGCGCAGCGCCCGCCGGTCGCCGTGCGGGCGCCCGATCACCCGTACGACCAGCTCGGTCGTGCCGTGCGGGGCGAGTTCCAGCGTCCACACCATCCGCCGTGCGCCGGTCCCGGTCTCCTCGACGCCGTCCGGTGCCGGCTCGGCGGTGATCGTCGTACAGGACCGCCACTCGCCCCGGCGGTAGCTCAACTCCAGCCCGTCGTCGAGGACCTGGCGGGAGCGTACGGCGCCGGACTTGGTGTAGGTGCGGTGGTCGGCGCGGAGTTCGAACTGGTCGGTGAAGTCGGCGTCGGCGGTGATCGCCAGGCGGATGGTGGTCGGCACCGGACGGTTGCTGGTGACCCGCAGGGACTCGGCGAACGAGCCCTCGCCGACGGCCTGTTCACGGAAGATAGTGTGCGCGGGCGGCTCCTGGCGGCCGCCGCGCGGGACCAGGACACACCGGGTGCCGTCCCCGTCGGAGACCGGGGTGAGCACCTCGGGAAGCGCCCCGTCGACCGTCAGCTGCCAGCGGCTGAGGTGCCGCGCGTCCCGTACGAACAACCCGTCCGGGGAACCGCCGCCCCGGACGCCGCTGATGTCTCCGCGGTCGTCCACGGCGGCGAACGTCGCGCCGTGCACGAGCAGATGATGCCGGTCCGTCATCCCCGGTCCCCTCCTTTGTCCCACAGGTCGAACGTGCGGTGTCCGTGGAAGACACCCCGTTTTGTCAGCTCTTGTCCGCATCTTGACGTTTCCGGCGTTCGTCGTGCGGTGCGTGCCGCCGGTGGTGCAGATCGAGCGCGAGCGCCGCCGTCCAGCTGAAACCGGTCGCGCCGCACGCCTCACCCGTGTACGGGTCGACGTACTCGGCGAACCCGGTCGCGTCGGCCGTCCGTACGACCGCCTCGCCTAGCGCGTCCGCCCGCTCCCGCTCGCCCTGCTCGCGCAGCCCCCGCTCCAGCAGCCAGCCGGTGTTGGCCCAGGCCGGCCCGCGCCAGTACCGGTGCGGGTCGAAGGCCTCGCCGAGCAGGTCGTAACTGGGGACCAGATGGGTGCCGGTGCCGAAGTGCGGGCCGCTCAGCGTCCGGACGAGCGCGGCAGCGATCTCCCGCGGCAGCTCGGGCAGGAGCAGCGGGATGAGACCCGAGACCCCGCGCTCGGGAATCAGCCCGCCACCGCCCCGCAGGTCCCGGCACAGGAAGATCTCCCGCTTCGGATCCCACAACCGGTCCACCAGCGCCGCCGTCAGCCGCTCCGCGCGCGCGTGCCGCGCCGTACCCGTGGCACCCAGCTCCTGTGCGATCCGCGCCAGGGCGTGCTCGGAGGCGATGAGCAGCGCGTTGAACGCGGGGTCCTCGACGGCGAACTCCCGCTTCCGGTCGGCGTATTCGGCGTCCCGGTAGTCCGCCGCCAGCCGCACGTACCGCCCGTAGTCCAGATCCGTCGGCCGGTCCTCGGCGGCCCCGTGGTCCAGGTCGGCTCGGCGGAAGGAGCGCTCCGGAGCGGGTGCGACACGGGCGAGCGGGGCGTCCCAGCAGGGGCTGTTGTCCATACCCTGTTCCCAGGGGTGCACGACGGACGCGAGACCGCCGCCGCCGAGGTCCCGCCGGTGCAGCAGATAGCGGTGCCAGGCGGCGAGCCGCGGGTGGACGGTGGCCAGGAAGCCGCGCGCCCGGGACAGGCCGGGGTCGGCGAGGTGCACCAGCCAGGCCGCCAGCGCGTGCACCGGTGGCTGCACGATCCCGGAGGTCTGTACGGTGCGCGGGGCGCCCGCGGCGCGCCCCGCGGTCGAGGAGCGCCAGAAGTCGGGGCTCGGGAAGTACGCGTCGAGGGGGACGGAGGGGTTGAACACGATGTGCGGGATCCGCCCGTCGGCCCACTGCGCGGCCAGCAGCGTCTCCAGCTCCGTCTGCGCGCGCAGCGGCGACAGATGCCTGAGCCCGATGGCGATGAACGTCGAGTCCCATGACCACTGGTGCGGATACAGGCTCAGGGAGGGCACCGTCGAACTGCCGGTCCAGTTGTCGGCGAGCACACGTGCGGCCCTGACGTGCAGGGACCCTGGGCCGGGGGCGTGGGTGGACGGCGGATCGTATGCGATCCCGCGACCGAGCGCATGGGCTGTGAGCTGGGCAGTGCGATCCACTCGGGGCTCCCCGAAGACGTCCGGCCGGCCGGGTTTGGCGGTTGCTACCGCAGGGTTACGTCTATTTAACACGCAAAACTCAATATGTAATGCAAGCTTGGGAAACACAAGGGGGTGCGCATGACCGGACGTCCTGGCAGAACCGGCAAGGGCGGCGGGCAGGCGAGCGCCGGCGAACTGCTCGAACTGGTGCGCAGCGGGCGGGCCGTGACCCGCGGCGCCCTCCAGCAGGCCACCGGACTCTCCCGTGCGACCGTCGGCCTGCGCCTGGACCGCCTGTTCCGCGCGGGCTGGCTGCGCGAGGGCGCCGGCGGCCCGGTCGGCTCCCCCCTGGGCGGCCGCCCCTCCATCACCCTCGAGTTCGACGACTCCCATGCGGTGGTCCTCGCCGCCGACCTGGAGACCCGCCACGCCCGGGCCGCCGTACTGTCCCTCACTGGCGAGATCCTCGCGGAGCACTCCGGCAGGCTGGTAATCCAGGACGGTCCGGACGCCGTTCTCACCGGGCTCGGCCGCTGGTTCGCCGAGTTGCTGGAGAAGGCCGGCCACCGGGCGACGGAGGTGTGCGGGATCGGCCTCGCGGTACCGGGGCCCGTCGACACCGAGACCGGCCGGGTCGTCCAGCCGCCGATCATGCCGGGCTGGGACGGCTACGACATCAGGGGCCGTATGGCCAGGGCGTTCTCGGAGCACACGGGCGCGCCGCCGGGGGTCCCGGTCCTGGTGGACAACGACGCGAACCTGATGGCGTACGGCGAACAGCGCACGGGATACCCGGACTGCTCGGCGTTCGTGCTGCTGAAGGTCTCGACGGGTATCGGCGCCGGGGTCGTGGTCGGCGGCTCGATCTACCGGGGCGTCAACGGCGGTGCCGGGGACATCGGTCATATCCGGGTGGGCGCGGAGGCGCAGTGCCGCTGCGGTTCGTACGGCTGTCTCGCCGCCGTCGCGAGCGGCGGCGCCGTGGCCCGGCGGCTGGCCGAGGCCGGGGTTCCGGCGGCCTCCGGCTCGGATGTGCGCGACCTGCTCGCCTCGGGTCATCCGGAGGCGGCGGCGCTGGCCAGGGAGGCCGGCCGCCGGGTCGGGGACGTACTGGCGACGGTCGTGACCCTGTTGAACCCGGGTGTGCTGATGATCGCGGGGGATCTGGCGGGCACCTCGTTCCTCACCGGCGTGCGGGAACTGCTGTACCAACGGGCGCTGCCCCGCTCCACCGCCCACCTGGACGTCGTGACCTCGCGGCTGGGGGAGCGGGCGGGGCTGATCGGCGCCGGGGCGCTGGTCGTGGAGCACCTGTACGCGCCGGAACGGGTGGAGGAGCGGTTGCTGGCGCTGGGGATGTGAGGCTGCCCGCTGCCGCGGCGGCCGACTGGGATGACGCGGTTGTTTCCGTCCCCTTTCCGCGTCCATCCCATGTCCGCATGGTGAAATCCCGGCGTCTGTGGCAGCGTGATTCTCGCCACCCTTGATAAGGGTTGCGCTCAGATGAGCGGATCATGAGCGACTGCACTTCTCCAAGGGGTGGCACTGGGTGCCACCCCTTGATCGTTCATCGATCGAAATCAGATGTGCAGTCACTCCGCTCACCTGAGCGAAATAGTGCGGCATTGAGCGATCTTGCATTCAAGAAGTGAAAACATCGTCCGGTCTCCGCTTGCCAAGCTTTGACTTTCGATCCGGTGGCGGACGATCGGTTACGGGCGCATGACACACAAGTAGACGTACCCAGGCGCCTTCGATCTGGGTATGTTCCTGGCCGTCAGGGCAGCCAACGCGTCCTTCAGGGAGTCGAGACCCGTGTCGGAAAACAAAGAACCCCACGTAGCGAAGTTCGTTTACGACTTCACCGAGGGAAACAAGGACCTCAAGGACCTCCTGGGTGGCAAGGGCGCGAACCTCGCCGAGATGACCAACCTCGGGCTCCCCGTTCCCCCCGGCTTCACGATCACGACGGAAGCCTGCAAGGTCTACCTCGACAGCGGCGAGGAGCCGGCGGCACTGCGTGACGAGGTGAGTGCGCACCTCGACGCGCTGGAGCAGCGGATGGGCAAGAAGCTCGGCCAGGCCGACAACCCCCTCCTGGTCTCGGTCCGCTCCGGCGCGAAGTTCTCCATGCCGGGCATGATGGACACGGTCCTGAACATCGGTCTCTCCGACAAGTCCGTCCAGGGCCTGGCCAAGCAGGCCGGCGACGACCGCTTCGCCTGGGACTCCTACCGCCGCCTCATCCAGATGTTCGGCAAGACGGTCCTCGGCGTCGACGGCGACCTCTTCGAGGAGGCCCTCGACGCGGCGAAGGACGCCAAGCAGGTCACCGTCGACACGGAGCTGGAGGCGGCCGACCTCAAGAAGCTGGTCACCAAGTACAAGAAGATCGTCAAGGCGGAGGCCGGCCGGGACTTCCCGCAGGACCCGCGCGAGCAGATGGACCTCGCGATCCGCGCGGTCTTCGACTCCTGGAACACCGACCGCGCGAAGCTCTACCGCCGCCAGGAGCGCATCCCCGGCGACCTCGGCACCGCGGTCAACGTCTGCTCGATGGTCTTCGGCAACCTCGGCCCCGACTCCGGCACGGGCGTCGCCTTCACCCGCGACCCCGCCTCCGGCCACCAGGGCGTCTACGGCGACTACCTCCAGAACGCCCAGGGCGAGGACGTGGTCGCGGGCATCCGCAACACGGTCCCCCTGGCCGAGCTGGAGAACATCGACAAGAAGTCGTACGACCAGCTGATGCAGATCATGGAGACGCTGGAGAACCACTACAAGGACCTCTGCGACATCGAGTTCACGATCGAGCGCGGCCAGCTGTGGATGCTCCAGACCCGCGTCGGCAAGCGCACGGCGGGCGCCGCCTTCCGCATCGCGACGCAGCTGGTCGACCAGGGCCTGATCGACGAGACGGAAGCCCTCCAGCGAGTGACGGGCGCCCAGCTCGCCCAGCTGATGTTCCCCCGCTTCGACGAGCAGGCCAAGGCCCAGCAGGTCGGCCGGGGCATCGCGGCGTCGCCGGGTGCGGCCGTCGGCAAGGCGGTCTTCGACTCGTACACGGCGGTCAAGTGGTCCCGCTCCGGCGAGAAGGTCATCCTGGTCCGCCGCGAGACGAACCCCGACGACCTCGACGGCATGATCGCGGCGGAGGGCATCCTGACCTCCCGGGGCGGCAAGACCTCCCACGCGGCCGTGGTCGCCCGGGGCATGGGCAAGACGTGCGTGTGCGGCGCGGAGGAGCTGGAGGTCGACACCAAACGCCGGCGGATGACGGTCCCCGGCGGCCATGTGGTGGAGGAGGGCGACGTCATCTCCATCGACGGCTCCTCGGGCAAGGTCTACCTGGGCGAGGTCCCGGTGGTCCCGTCCCCGGTCGTCGAGTACTTCGAAGGCCGGATGCACGCGGGTGCCCAGGACGCCGGCGAGCTCGTCGAGGCGGTCCACCGCATCATGGCGTTCGCGGACCGCAAGCGCCGTCTGCGCGTCCGCGCCAACGCCGACAACGCGGAAGACGCCCTGCGCGCCCGCCGCTTCGGCGCCCAGGGCATCGGCCTCTGCCGCACGGAGCACATGTTCCTCGGCGACCGCCGTGAGCTGGTGGAACGGCTGATCCTGGCGGACACGGAGGACGAGCGCGAGGAGGCCCTCGGCGCCCTGCTCCCCCTCCAGAAGCAGGACTTCGTCGAACTCCTCTCCGCCATGGACGGCCTCCCTGTCACGGTCCGCCTTCTCGACCCGCCGCTGCACGAGTTCCTCCCGGACATCACGGAACTCTCGGTCCGGGTGGCCCTCGCCGAATCCCGCCAGGAGCCCCACGAGAACGAACTCCGCCTCCTGCAGGCCGTCCACCGCCTGCACGAGCAGAACCCGATGCTGGGCCTGCGAGGCGTACGCCTGGGCCTGGTGATCCCCGGCCTGTTCACCATGCAGGTCCGGGCGATCGCCGAGGCCGCGGCCGAACGCAAGAACGCGAAGGGCGACCCGCGCGCGGAGATCATGATCCCGCTGGTGGGCACGGTCCAGGAGCTGGAGATCGTCCGCGAGGAGGCCGACCAGGTCATCGAGGAGGTCGAGGCGGCGACGGGTACCAAGCTCAAGCTGTCGATCGGCACGATGATCGAACTCCCGCGCGCCGCCCTGACGGCGGGACAGATCGCGGAAGCGGCCGAGTTCTTCTCCTTCGGCACGAACGACCTCACGCAGACGGTCTGGGGCTTCAGCCGGGACGACGTGGAAGCGTCCTTCTTCACGGCGTACCTGGAGAAGGGCATCTTCGGCGTCTCCCCCTTCGAGACGATCGACAGGGACGGCGTCGGCTCCCTGGTGGCAGCGGCGGCCCAGGCAGGCCGCGCGACCCGCCCGGACCTGAAGCTGGGCGTCTGCGGCGAGCACGGCGGCGACCCGGAGTCCGTCCACTTCTTCCACGAGGTGGGCCTGGACTACGTCTCCTGCTCCCCGTTCCGCATCCCGGTGGCCCGCCTCGAGGCAGGCCGGGCGGCGACGCAGTCGGCGGGCAGCGACCACCGCTGAGGCCTTCGCCGGCCTCCTGTGAACCCCGGGTCCGCCGTCCGTCCCCGACCCTCAAGACCGATGGACGGCGGCCCCGGCACGCAAGAGAGGGGCGGCACCCTGTGCGGGGGTGCCGCCCCTCGGTGCATCATCTGCGGGGACTGTCAAGCTACGTCGCTGACCAGGCAAAATGGCTTTTGCTGGCGTTGGCTGCCGTTGAACTCGCGTGACGCCGTTGTGCCCTCGTTGTGCCCTGTGAGTGCGGCTGAGTCTCGTCACACGCTGGCATCACACAGGCCCCGCCCTGTTGCCCCCAGCACGCTTTCCAGCTGTGCTGCTTGGGTCTGGGGTTGCGTTCGGGGGGGTACGTTTCCTCTGGAGTGACCATCGCTCTGCAGCCCCCTCCGACGCCCGATGATCACCGCTTCGTCGTCTGTCGGTCACCTGGTGCTGAGAGCCTCGCCCCCATGGTCACCAACAATGACGCCCTCGCACCCTCGATGATCAGTGCCCGCGTGTAGTGAGCGGTTCGAGGGCCTGATCTCGGCGCTCGTGCACCGACTGCCGTTCGGCCTCGCTCGGATCGTCGGGCCGAGCCTTCTCGGCTTCGTGCTCATCAACGGCTTCACCTTCGGCATCGACCTCGGGCTTCTGACGGTGTTCCACAGCGGATTGCGCTGGTCACTGCCGCTGAGCATCACGTTGGCCTACCTCATGGCGTTCGGGCTGAGTTTCGTCCTGAACCGTGAACTCAACTTCCGCTCACACGCCGCGATCGGCCGGCAAACCGCCCTGTACCTGGTGGCCATCGGGGTCAACTACCTGGTGTGCATCCTCGGGATCGGCGCCGGCCTTGCCGCCCTGGGTGTCGAGTACCACGTCGCCAGGGTCACTGCGGGCATGAGCGAAGCGGTCTACATGTACAGCGCGATGCGCTGGGTCGTGTTCCGGGATGTCCCACACTACTGACGGCCGACGGGCGGCCGCGGCTGGGCCTGACTCAACGGGTTCGGGGGCGTTCACCTGCGGCTGGCCTCCCATCCGGGGACGGCCAGAGTCCCGCCTGAACGACCGTGAACGGCGCTGAACGAGACGGAAACTGATTCCTAAATAGATCGCGTCCAAGGTGGAGAAGCCCGATCCGCCTTCGATTTACAGGCCAACAGGTGGGGCTCGGCCTCCGGACTACTGAGACGGGCGCCGTGCCTGGCCGACTGCGGCACGTCAGTCGATGGTCAGCCACAGCTGTCCGCCGGCGGATCCTCGTGGCGATCAGTGATGGTGAATTCCATCCACTCGATACCGGCGACACTGAAACCGGCTCCGACGTTGGCGGACGCGATGCCGTCGAACTGAAGACACGTGCCCGCTTCCGGGCCGCTGAGGCTCCACGGCGCCGCGACTCTCCATGCCCACTGAAGGGTGGTCAGGAGCGCGTCCTCCGGGGCTGAGCAACCGAGGGGAGAGACGAGCCGCAGTTCGGCGAGCTCCGGGAACTTCCAGTACCGCTCGTAACTCTCGATCTCGATGGTGTGCGGCAACAGCTTCTCGATGCGGCCGACCACTCGTTCGGCACTGCGGCGGTCGGCTACGCGCGCGTAGCAGCGCCAACGGATCGTCTCGAACATGCAGGCACTGTACGGCTCTTGCAGAGCTGTGCTGCGGCACTTCTGTGACCTGGCTCCGTCGGCAGCCTCGTTGGAACCTCAGCTTGGGAAGCTGCGATCATTTGCGGTCGATTAGGGCGCTGAACTGGGCGAACGGCTTAGTGGTCGGCTCTCGAAGCCATCTTCTTCAGCCGGTGGCGCTCGGCGGCGGTCAGCACCACCGCCACGGCAGTGCGTATGGCCACGTACCTGTCCCCGGATCCTGCGGCAGGCTGACAAGCCTGAATGATTTCGACTGCCCCCGCTCTTCCAGCAGCCTTCTGATCCGTAGCTCTGTATAGATCAGGCATTGACGGTCGTACAGGTCGTTCGAAGGGTGCTGGTGGGTATCCGGAGTCAGGGTTGGTTGCTGTACTTCTCTGCTGTACAGCACTTGGCCCGCTCCGCCATCACCCCTCAGACGACTCTTCTAGGTAGTCTTCGGAGGGTTCTTTCAGGAAGTCTGGGGTGAACCAATCGCGGGACGACCGGGGTACCGAGAGTAAAAGGATCATCGCAATCACGCCCACGCCATAGGCCAGTCCGAACACGATTGCCACGACCCTGGCGCCACGGTTGCCTTGCCAAAGGCCTAGGGCGGTCATGCCGGGCAGGAACCCCAGAAGAGCGAACGACAGTACGACCGGGTTGCCCTTGGCGATGGCTCCGACCACGCCCACGAGAAGCATGGCGACGGCTGGCAAGGCCCAGAGCACAACCGCTGCGATGACCGGTGCGGGCGGTCTGCGTTTCTTGTCTGCGGACATTCAACACAAGGTACGAGTACAGGAACGGGACCGGTCCCGGATCTCAGCGATCCTCACGTCCACGAGCAAGCGTCTCCTCATGATCTTCACGCGCTTTTTGCCGAAGCGCGCTGCGGCCTACTCCTGCATACTCACACCAGTCTCGGTGTGATCCAGCAGCCTATTGCTTCCGTGCCGGCCCCATGGGACGTCACGAGGCCGGTCGCTGTGGTTGCTGTACTTCCCTGCTGTACGGCTTGGGCGACTCTGCGTGCGGTGCAGAGGTTGTTGCGGCTGTTCAGGGTGTCGGGGTGGGTCGGGGTGGTTTTCACCCAAGACCTGCTCTCGCTGCGCGAGGGTCGCTTGGAACAGAGGGATGGCCCGGCCGAGCTCCCCTGCCACGTAGTAAGCGCCGTGGCAGCCGGGCCGGTGCTTCAGACCACTGGGATGAGCGGGGCGTCGAGGAGGCTCCGGTCGCCGTCGGTGCCGTGGGCCAGCGTGGCGGTCACGGCCTCGTGCGGGGCGCCGAGCCGGATCGTGCTGATCTCGTCCAGCATCTGGTAGTGGTGCGGGTCGAGTTCGATGTTCAGGGCGTCGAGGTAGCCCGCCAGGTGGGCCAGGGTGCGGGGTCCCACGATGGGAATCAGCGAGGTTTGGGCGCGCGCCGCCCGCTGCCGCAGCCAGGCCAGTGCGACCTGGACCGGGCCGGTGCCCATCTCTTCGGCCACGGCGAGGACGGCGTCGAGCACGGCGGTGCGCTGCGCACCGTCCTCGCCGGCCGTGCCGTCGACCGCGGCCCGCGCACTGAGTCGCCCCTGCTCGCCCTGACGGTACTTCCCGGTCAACAGGCCGCCGGCCAGCGGGGAGTAGAGGACGACGCCCAGACCGTGCGCTTGAGCCATGGGGAGGAGTTCCCGCTCTGCGGAGCGTTCGGCCAGGCTGTATTCGGTCTGGATGCCGGCCAATGGCATGCGTCCGCTCAGCTCGGATCTGACGGCGGCGCCGGCCACCCGCCAGGCCGGGAAGTTGGACAGTCCGCCGTAGCGGATCTTACCCGCCCGGATCAGGTCCTCGAAGGCGGCCAGGATCTCCGGCAGTGGCGTCACGCCGTCGGGAATGTGCGGCATGAAGACATCGACATAGTCGGTCCCCAGTCGCCGCAGGCTCTCCTCCAGGGACCGGATCATGGTCTTGCGACTGTTGCCCGTGGTGCCGGGGCGGACCTGGGCGGCCCTGCTCCCGCTGTACTTGGTGATCACAACGTAGTCGTCGCGCTCGCGGCCCAGCAGTTCGCCCAGGACGGTCTCGGCCTCACCGTTCTGGTAGATGTTCGAGACGTCGAAGGTGGTGCCGCCGGCCGCCACGAACGACTCGAAGATCGCCCTGGCCCCCTCCCGGCCCGCCGCGGCCGGGGCCGAGCCGAAGTTGGCCGTGCCCAGCACGTATTCCGACACCCGTAGGCCGCTGTGTCGTCCGAAGGTCTGGTAGCGCATGGGATCCTCCTCGGATTCTGCGGTAGGGTCAACGACGCTAACACATAAAACGAATGGTCATTCTCTTATGCCGAAGGTCAGCCAGGCCCATCTCGACGCCCGCCGCCAGCAGATCATCGACGCCGCCCGTGCCCGCTTCGCCGCCCACGGCTTCGCACGGACATCCATGCCCGACCTAGTCGCGGCTTCCGGGCTCTCCACCGGGGCGATCTACCGGTACTTCAAGGGCAAGGACGAGATCGTCGCCGCGATCTGCGAACAGTCGAGCCAGGCGTTCCCCGCGGACCTGAGCGCCGAGTCCATCCAGGACTTCCTCGAGCACCTTCGCACCCTGTCGGGCGAGGAGGGCCACGCCCGGCTGGTCGCGCAGATCTACGCCGAGGCCGCCGTCTCGCCGAGTCTCGCCGCTCTTGTCCAGCGCCAACTCGAGGAACTGCGCACGGCGGTCGTGGCACTGCTGCCCGGCCACGAGCCCGCACACGCGGCCCGGATCGCCGAGGCCTTCGTGGCCCTTTGCCAGGGCTACAGCCAGCAACTCGCCGTACGGGGCGACGTCGACCCCGCACCCTTCACGGCGGCTCTCGTCGCGATCACCGAGTCGTAACCGAGCATCCCAGCCGCGATCACGAGTCAGGGCCTCAGGGACCCACGCCTTCCCAGTGAAAGTACGCGGCGATTGCCTCAGCTTGATCTTTATCCTTGCTGCTGTTTCAGGCGGATGTGTTCGGTGAGGGTCTCGGCTCGTTTGACGGTCTTCCCAGGCTCGTGGCGTGGGGCTGGCCTGCGGTTCTTCGAGCCGGGTGGGCGTCCGGGGCCGGGCTTGGAGGGTCTGGGCACGGCGGCGGGACGGGCGATCTTCATGCGGAGGGTGGCGGAACCCACGGCGGACCCGGGCAGGGGTGAGCCGGCGGGGCTCGCTGGGCCGTTCCCAGGGCCGGCGGAGGTCCTCGGCGAGGGGGCGGGCGAGGCGGAGTTGGGTGTGGGCGGCGATGATCAGCCAGGTCCACAGGTCGGCGGTCGCGGGGTCGCGGGGTCGCGGACCTTCGGCACGGTCCAGCCCAGGGTCTGTTTGAACAGCCGGAAGGTGTGTTCTATGTGACGGGTCGTCGAGCGGGGTGGTGTGGAGTGCTGGGGGCTCACGATGTGGTGAGTGTGGGGCTGCTGGC
Organism: Streptomyces sp. NPDC005866; assembly: GCF_040629895.1. Taxonomy (NCBI): domain Bacteria; kingdom Bacillati; phylum Actinomycetota; class Actinomycetes; order Kitasatosporales; family Streptomycetaceae; genus Streptomyces; species Streptomyces sp. NPDC005866. The sequence continues at coordinate 275,531 of NZ_JBEXWP010000006.1, read as the reverse complement.
CCGGGTCTATCCGGCGGGTTCGGTGGACCAGGCGGTCGATAGCGTGCGGACGGCGCCAACGGCGGTCGAGGGTGCTGCCTGCCCGGCTGGTGCTGTACCTCTGGTGCTCGGGCTGGCGTTGTTCCCCCCGGATCCGTATCTGGAGGTCATGCGCAAGACGACGTTCGGGCTGCGCCAGGTCGGCCTGCTGGGCACTTGGCGGGAGCCGGCCAAGCCCTCGATCTCCCTGGCCCGACGCCGGCTGGGATGGGAGCCCCTGCGTGAACTGTTCGCGCGGACCGTGGTGCCGCTGGCCGACTCGTCGGACGCGTGGGCGTTCTGGCGCGGACTGCGTCTGATGGCAGTGGACGGCACCTGCGTGGACATCGCCGACACTCCGGCCAATGACGAGGTGTTCGGGCGGCACGGGGGCAAGCCCAAGCCGGGGAAGCGGCCGCACAAGCGTGCCGGGTTCCCGCAGGCCCGGGTCGTGGGTCTGGTCGAGTGCGGGACGCACGCCATCGTGGACGCGGAGGTCACCGGGTGCAGAGAACGTTGAGGACGGTCTGCGCCCGGCAGCACCTGCCGTACGCCAGGGGACGGGCTTCAGACGTTCCGGTTCTCCGCGCTGACCATCCACGCGTGCTTTTCCAGGGAGTCGATGATTGCGTGCAGAAGGTCGGCCGTCGAGGGGTCCTCGCTGTCGACCTGGTCGTGGACGGTGCGCAGGGTGTCGACGGCGGCACGCAGGCGCGCGGTGATGAGATCGACCACGGCGCTCACGTTCTGCTCGCCCTCCGGGAACGGGGGGAGTGTGGTGGTCGCCGTGACGGTGTCGGAGCGCCCGTCGGGAACGGCTTGCAGAGCCCGCAAGCGTTCGGCGATGGTGTCGGTCGCCTCCCGGGCGTCATCGACGATCTGGTCCAGTTGCAGATGCAGATCACGGAAGTTGTGGCCGACGACGTTCCAGTGGGCTTGCTTCCCCTGCAGGTGCAGTTCGATCAGGTCCACCACGATCTTCTGCAGGGCTTGGACAAGCTGGGGCGAAGCCGTGAACCCAGCGACGTCCTCGTCCGAACGCCGGGAGGACCCTGGGGCAGCAGGGGAGGCAGTCATGGCGGTTCTCTTTCGGGAGTGCGCAGAGGGGATTCCGACGCAAGGAGATGGTCGGTCGGCCTCGTCGGGCCTACCAAGATGCTTCCCGCTGCATGCGATGCACCGGCGCAGCCCGGCCGACGGCGCCCCTGCGTTCACTCGATCGGCACACCCTCCGGTTCACCCCGCTGTAGCACCCGGGGCTGTCCGGTCCCGCCCTGCGGGAGCTGCGGCTACGGAGGATGATCGGTGATGGGGGGCGGGAACTCGCTGCATGAAGCGACGTGCATCGCTCAGAGAGGTGTCCCCATGCGTGCTCTGCGCTTCGACCGCTTCGGCGACCCCGACGTCCTGCGCGTCGTCGACGTACCCGACCCGGTAGCAGGGGCCGGCGAGGCGGTCATTGCCGTCAAGGCCGCCTCGGTGAACCCATCGGACCTCAAGAACATCGCTGGTCAGATGGAACAGACGACCCTTCCGCGCATCCCGGGGCGCGACTTCGCCGGCGTCGTCATCAAGGGGCCGCGTCACTGGACCGGTGCCGAAGTCTGGGGCACCGGAGGAGATGTCGGGTTTACGCGCGACGGGTCGAACGCGGAACTGCTCACCCTTCCCGCGGCGGCTCTGGCCCGCAAGCCGGAGCGGCTCAGCTTCGAGGAAGCCGCGGCCGTGGGAGTCAACTTCCTCACCGGCTGGCTCGGCGCTGTGGAGGCCGCTCAGCTGACCAAGGGCGAGACCATCGCCGTGTTCGGCGTCTCCGGCGGGGTGGGCGGCGCCGTCGCCCAGGTCGCACATGCCCTCGGTGCCCGGGTGATCGGCGTAAGCCGGGTCCCCCCCGCCGAGGGGACTCCTGCCGCGTCGGCCATCAGTGCGTTCATCGCGTTCGACGGCAGCCCACAGGACATCGGCTCCGAGATCAAACGGCTCACCGGTGGCAGGGGCGCGGACGTCGTGTACGACGCGGTCGGTGGCGTAACGACCCCTGCAGCGCTGGCCTCGCTGGCTCGCCGGGGTCGGCTCGTGGTGGTCAGCGCCGTCAGCGTGCGAAGCGTCGAGATCGACCTCATCGATCTGTACCGCAATGAGACGCGGATCTACGGATGCAACACCCTGGACTACGACGTCGTCGAGTCGGGCGCACGGCTGCAGCGGCTCGCGCCGTTCTTCGACTCCGGCGACTTCCGCCCCCTGCCCATCGCCGACCGCTACAGCCTGGACCGCGGAAAGGACGCGTACCTCGCTGTGCAGAACGGGGTACGAGGCCGGGTGGTCATCTGCCCCTGAACCGGCTCTTCGCACGCCCGCCCATCCAAAGGGTCCACCATCGTGGCTCGAACCTCCGAACCGCATGACGCGGCAGCTCACCTCGCCCCGGCCGCCGGGCCGGTCACCTGGTGGTCGGTGGCCCGCAACAGCGCCGCGGAGTGCCTCCTGGCGTTCGTCCTGCTCATGGCCGTCATCACGATCGTGCGCTGGGTCGCGGGTCCGTCGCCCGTGTCGGCGGCGATCCCCGAGGTGCATGCGGAACTGCTCATCATCGGTGGGTGCGTGGGCCTGGTGCTCGCCGGGCTCATTCTCAGCCCGCCCGGGAAGGCATCGGGCGGACATATCAATCCGGCCATCTCGATCGCCATGTGGCGCTTCGGGCTCTTCCCCGGCGCGTCGGTCACGCCCTACATCGCCGCGCAACTCGCCGGCTCCCTGCTGGGCGCGCTCGCAGGCGGTGCCGTGTGGGGACCAGTTACCGACAGGCCACCGGTCCGCGACGCCTCGTTGCAACCCGGCCACGGCTGGTCGGCCGGGGCGCTGTTCGCGGCCGAGACCGCCTCCATGGGCGTCATCGTGCTTCTCGTCGGACTCTTTGTTGCCGCGCCCAGGCTGGCGCCGCTCGTCCCATGGCTCGTCGGCCTCCTGATCGGAGCAGCGATCGCCTTGCTGGGGACCACAACAGGCGGCTCGGTCAACCCGGCCCGCCAATTCGGACCGGCGATCGTCGCGGGCCGACTCGACTTCCTCTGGGTCTACCTGCTGGCTCCGATGGCGGGCGCCGTTCTGGCGGCCTCACTGTGCAACACCCTTGTCGGGCGGCACACACCCCCGGGTATGGGCGCGGCCAAACCCACCGGTGACGTTGGAGGAACCGCTCGGGGAGGCGGTCCGGCCGGCGGCGAACGGGGACGCCTGCCGCTGGGACGAGGGCATGCCCGCCAGGGCGAACCGGGACGACCTGGGGATGACGATGCAGCTCGGGTGGACACCGCCGTCCCCGGCTTTGTCTGGTCCGCATGCTGTTGGCCACCAGCGCGGCACGACGCAGCGCGCGGACGGCGGCGGCCGGAGCCGGGGCGGTGATCAGCTCCTTACACCGCGACCGCTCGTGCCGCGCGAAGTCGATCAGCCGGGTAGGGCCGGGCCGTGGTGGCGTGCTCCAGGCATCTTGTCAACTGTGAGCATCCACACCTTCTTCACCATTGCGCGAGCTGTTCCGGCACGGCAGAGTTTCCGAACTGTCGGATGAGATAGGTGAGTTGTCCGCTCCAGTCGCGGCAGGACGGCACGGACGGTCCGGAAGGGAAGCACGTGACTCGGAACCCGGTGCGGGGCCTTGCGGTGGTCTCGGCCACAGCGGTCACCGCTGTCGGAAGCGTCGTCGGAGTCGCCTCGGCCAGCACCGCACGGCCGCACGACGCGGCGGAGACGGCGCCCGACGCGACGCTTCTCGCGGACATACCCGTCGGCCGGCAGGCACAGGTGCAGACCGCGTCGCTGACGCGGCAGGCCGACGCCCAGGCCGTCGCCGCCGACGCGGGCGCCCGGAAGGACGCGGAGGAAGCCGCCCGCAAGGCCGCCGCCAGGACCGCGACGGAGAAGAAGGACGCCGCCGAGAAGGCGCGGCAGGAGGCCAGGACCACCGCCTCCCAGGACGCCTCCAGCTTCCCCGTGCAGAGCTCCTACACGGTCGCGCAGATCCAGGCGCTGGCCCGGCAGATGATGTCAGGGGACCAGTACCAGTGCTTCAGCGCCATCGTGGAGCGCGAGTCCACCTGGAACTACCGTGCGGTCAACGCCTCTTCCGGCGCCTACGGCCTCGTCCAGGCCCTGCCCGGTTCCAAGATGGCCTCCGTAGGCGCCGACTGGCAGACCAACCCGGCCACCCAGATCAAGTGGGGCCTCAACTACATGAACTCCGTCTACGGCAGCCCGTGCCAGGCCTGGTCCTTCTGGCAGGTGCACCACGCCTACTGAGGGAACCTGGCCTGGCGTCCACCGACTGTCCCCAGGCTGACGCCTCAGAGCAGGGCGTCAGAGCAGGCCGAGGTCGCCGAGTTCCTTGTACAGGTCGGAGCGGCTGGTGCCGGACGGCGCCCGCGAGGTGCCGCCGGTCACCGCCGGTGGGGTTCCCCCGCCGGCGCCGGCCCGCGGGCGCCTGTCCCGGAAGAGCCAGGCGCCCACCAGGCCTCCGAGCAGCCCGCCGAGGTGTCCGAGCCAGCTCACTCCCGGTGTTCCGGGCACGGCCACGGTGAGCAGGTAGGCGAAGGAGGCACCCATGACGATTCCGATCAGCGTGTCGATCAGGTGCCGGTCGAAGAGTCCCCGTACGACGACGTAACCGAAGTAGCCGAAGATCAGGCCGCTGGCGCCGACCGTCTGCACGTCGCCTCGCTCCAAGAACCAGACCACGGCACCGCTGCTCACCGCGATCAGCAGGGTCAGCCCGAGGAACCGCACCACCCCGCGGTAGGCGGCGAGGAAACCGAAGACGAACAGGGGGCCGGAGTTGCTCTCGATGTGCGCCCAGCTCCAGTGCAGCAGCGGCGCGACCAGGACGTCGGGCAGGCTGCCGAGGTCACCGGAGACCACCGCGTACTGCCGTGAGAAGGCGTAGTGGTCGGCGTAGTTGGCGAGCTGCACCAGCCAGACGACCGCGAGCAGTGCGAACATCACGAAGAACGCCTTCCGCGCCTCCGCGATCATCACCTCGGGACTGACCGGCACCCCGCGGGCCCGGCCCTTGTTCGGCGCACCCATGGCAGGCTCCCCCTCCGACGGCATCCGCGTCCCCACCACGGCGCACTCTACGACAGCCACCTCACCAACGCCCCGGTCCGGGCGCCCGCCGTCAGAACGGGGTTGTGAGGGTTGACGCTGCGTGCGTCGCCAGGATTGCGTCCACCGACAATCAATTGCAACGAGCGACAAAAGTGCGTTGCGTTAATTGGGAAGTTGTTGCAACGAAATAGCTGCTCTGAGCTGCGGTGATCGGTATCGCTTGCAACAATTACGTTGCCCGATCTGTGAATGCAACGTAGCCTTTCTGTCATCGGAAACGACGACTCGAAGGAGCGCACCATGCAGAAGTTCGAGACCCCCGCCGCGGTGACCGCCGTCCTCGACATCCCGGCAGCACACATCCGGCTCATCGCCGCCGACCGGGCCGACACCACGGTCGAGGTCCTGCCCGCGGACGCCTCCAGGAGCCGGGACGTGAAGGCGGCGGAACAGATCACGGTCGTATGCGCCGACGGCGTCCTGCGGATCGAGGCGCCGGCGGCCAGGAACCGGCTCCTCGGCAACTCCGGTTCCGTCGAGGTGACCGTCCAGCTGCCCGCCGGCTCCCGCGTCGAGGCGAAGGCCGCCCTCGCCGAACTCCGGGGCGTCGGACGGCTCGGCGACGTCACCTTCGAGGGCGCGCAGGCCACGGTCAAGCTCGACGAGACCGGGAACGCTCGTCTCACCCTCCAGGCCGGCGGCATCTCGGTCGGCCGCCTGGGCGGGACCGCGGAGATCAGCACCCAGAAGGGCGACATCACCATCGCCGAGGCCGTGCGCGGCGCCGTCACTCTGTCCACCCAGCACGGCGACATCTCGGTCGGCGCCGCACGCGGAGTCTCCGCCTCCCTGGACGCCGGCACCACCTTCGGCCGGATCCACAACGCGCTCATGAACGCCGACGGCGCCGCCGTCCTGACCATCCACGCGACCACCGCCTACGGCGACGTGACGGCCCGCAGCCTGTAGGACGGCCCGCCCGAGGGCGGCGTACACCGACACCAAGTCGGCGTACGCCGCCCCGTTCGTGTGCCGTGAGGCCGTCCCTCGAAGGCGGCCGCCGGCCGGCCGCGGACGCTCGCGGGAAACTTGTTGAGAGCCGCCCCGCAGTGCGGAAGGGTCCTTGACCATGGAGTTCTTCTGTTACCACCGTGACCGGGCCGGTTCCCTGGCGTTGCGCCAGGAGCTGGTGGAGGAGCACTGGTCCTACATGGACCGGTACGCGGCGCAGCTGATCGCTCGCGGGCCGGCCTTCGGCGCCGACGGCGAGACGCCCACCGGCAGTGTGCACATCGTCGATCTGCCCGATCCGGCCGCTGCCCGCGCGTTCGCCTTCGACGAGCCCAACTACCAGGCCGGCGTGTACCGGGACGCGCTGCTGCGCCGGTGGCGCAACCTGCTGGGGCGCACCATGTGGGAATTTCCCGGCGGCCGGGCCGGCGGCAGCCGGTACCTGGTGCTCGGCCTGGGGCCGGTGCGGGCAGCCGTCGGCGGCGGCCCCGGTCTGCCGCCCGGCACCGACCCCGACGAGCTGATCGCCTTCGGCCCGCTGCTGTCCGACGACGCCACCACCTGGCTGGGCACGGCGGCACTGGTCCGGGCCCCGGACTCCGACCGGGCACGGGCGGTCCTGGCCCCGCACCGGTACGCGGAGACAGAGGTGCACGACTGGGAGTTCGGCGGGCGACGGTGACGAACCCGGGGAGGCTGGTGGTCAGCCGGCTCCGCCAGTTCGGTTCTACGCGACCAGCAACTCCGCCAGCCCGTCGGCGAATTGTGTGATGCGGTCCAGCTGGGGGCCGCCGTGTGCGATGCGGAAGCCGTGCCGGCGGCTCCAGAACGCCGCCGGTACGGCGTGGAACTGCGCCCAGCGCCGTACCCGTTCGCGGTCGAGCTCCGCCGCCTCGGCGAAGACGTCGAGGAGACGGTGGACCGTCTTCGGCAGGTCATCCGCTCGCATGAGGGACGGGGCGCGGGACTTGAGCAGCGTGCCGCCGTCGTACGCCGGGTCTCCCACGTAGCCTTTCGGGTCGACCGCCAGCCAGGACACCTGCAGGACGAGCCGCCCGCCGGTGGGGCCCCTGCCGTACCGGGACGATCACTCCCACACCCCCGTGCGTCACCTCACCGTCGGGTGCGCAGTCCCAGCGCTCCAGCAGGTCCTCGACGATCGCGGGGAGCCCGGCGATCCAGGCCGCCCCGCGGTCACCCTCGCGGTCGATCGTGCCGCGCGCCAGGGCCTGCGGAATGCCGATCACCCGGGCACCCTACCCGCGCGTCGCCGAGCGGTTCGTACGGCGTACGGCCGCGTCCGGTGTCCTGCCGTGCCCCGCCCTCGTAGGCTGGCCGCGACACAGACCCCCACCTGTGGAGGGCGCCCTCATGCGCAGCAGCGGCTGGAGCGGCGGCGACATCCCGGATCTCACCGGCCGCGTCGCCGTCGTCACCGGGGCCAACAGCGGACTCGGGTACGTCACCGCGCGGGAGCTGGCCCGGAAGGGGGCCCGGGTCGTGCTCGCCTGCCGGAGCGAGGCGCGCGGACACGAGGCCGGGGACCGGATGGCCGCGGAAATGCCCGGCGCGCACATCGAGTTCGGGCGGCTCGACCTCGCGGACCTGGCTTCGGTGCGGGGCTTCGCCGACTCGTTCCCGTACGACCGGCTCGATCTCCTCGTCAACAACGCCGGGGTGATGGCGCCGCCGTACGGGACCACCGCGGACGGGTTCGAGACGCAGTTCGGGGTCAACCATCTCGGGCACTTCGCCCTCACCGTGCTGCTCATGCCCGTCCTGCTGCGCACCCCCGCCGCCCGTGTCGTCACCGTCTCCAGCATGATGCACGTCCTGGCCAACATCGACCTCGACGACCTCAACAGCGCGCGCCGGTATCGGCGTTGGGTCGCCTACAGCCGGTCCAAGACCGCCGGCCTGCTGTTCGTCCACGAGCTGGCCCGGCGCGTCGACGACTACGGCGGCGACCTCGTCGCGGCCGCCGCCCATCCCGGGTACGCGGCCACCAACCTGCAGGCCGCAGGGCCCCGTGCCGAGGGACGGCGCGGCGCCGAGCGGGTGATCGCGGCGGCGAACGCCGTCTTCGCGCAGTCCGCCGAGGCCGGGGCGCTGCCCACGCTGTACGCGGCCACCGCCCCCGGCGTACGGCCTGACTCCTTCACCGGGCCCTCGTTCGCGATGTGGCGCGGCGCCCCGGCCCCCTCCCGGCGGGCGCCCTGGACGCTCAACGACACCATGGCGCAACGCCTCTGGGACGCGTCGGAGCAGCTCACCGGGGTGTCCTACGACGCCGTCCTGAAAGACCACTGAGCAGCTCTGCCGCCGCGGTCTCATCAGTCAGGTGTCGGCGGTTCCTGTACGGCGGCCCGTACCGCGTAGGCGGCCACCCGCACCGCCTCGTCGTCCAGGCACTGGCCGGTCACCAGGTCGAAGCGCTGCTTCAGCAGGGGCGAGGCGACGAACGGGCGGCCCCGGTCGGTGCCGGTCAGGCCGCGGGAGAGGACCGCCGCGCCGCCGAAGGGGTCGCGGTTGTCGATCGCGTACAGGCGGTCCGCGCGGTCGCGGAAGACGGCGACCTGGCGGCCGTCCGGCAGGAGCGCGGCCACACCCCGGCCGGGGGTCAGCCGGCTCAGGCCGCAGACCGTGAACCAGCCATCGGTCAGCCGGAGTTGGACCTTCGGGTCGGTGGTCGGGGGTGCCAGGGTCATCGCTGGGCGCTTCCTTCCAGAACATCTTCGGTGGCGCGCACGCCGATCGACAGCAGCGGCAGGTCGGGCTTCATCTGGGCGCGTTCGGGCACGAAGCCGACGACCGGGTCCGGGGTGTCGGGGGCGTTGACGAAGGACACGAACCGGGCGAGCTTGTCGGGGTCGTCGACGGTCGACGCCCACTCGTCGGCGTAGTTGGCCACGTGCGCCGCCATCAGGGACTCCAGCTCCTCGCAGATGCCGAGGGAGTCCTCGACGACCACGTCACGGACGTGGTCAAGGCCGCCCGGGATCCGCTCCAGCCAGGTCGACGTGCGCTCCAGGCGGTCCGCCGTACGGATGTAGAACATCAGGAAGCGGTCGATCAGGCGGACCAGTTCGGCGTCGGTCAGGTCCTGGGCGAGCAGATCCGCGTGGCGCGGGGTGGCACCGCCGTTGCCGCCGACGTACAGGTTCCAGCCGTTGGAGGTGGCGATGACACCGAAGTCCTTCGACTGGGCCTCCGCGCACTCGCGCGCGCAGCCGGACACCGCCGACTTGAGCTTGTGCGGGGAGCGCAGGCCCCGGTAGCGCAGCTCCAGGTCGATCGCCATCCGGACCGAGTCCTGGACGCCGTAACGGCACCAGGTGGAGCCCACACAGGACTTGACGGTCCGCAGGGCCTTTCCGTACGCGTGCCCCGACTCGAAGCCCGCGTCCACCAACCGCGTCCAGATCAGGGGGAGTTGCTCCACCCGTGCGCCGAACATGTCGATCCGCTGGCCGCCGGTGATCTTCGTGTAGAGGCCGAAGTCACGGGCGATCTCACCGATCGTGATCAGGCCCTCGGGGGTGATCTCACCGCCGGGGATGCGGGGGACGACCGAATACGAGCCGTTCTTCTGGAGGTTGGCGAGGAAGTGGTCGTTGCTGTCCTGCAGGGCCGCCTGCTCGCCGTCCAGGACGTAGCCGCTCACGCCGATCGCCGGGGCGAGGGAGGCGATGACCGACGCCACCGCCGGCTTGCAGACCTCGCAGCCGTCGCCGCCCCGGGCGCCCTCGCGGCCGTAACGGTCGAGCAGCTCCCGGTAGGTGCCGATCCGCAGAGCCAGGACGATCTCGTACAGCTCCTCGCGGGTCTGGCCGAAGCAGCCGCACAGGCCCTTGTCGACCTCGACGCCGGACGCCTCCAACTCGGCCGTGACCAGTTGCCCGAGCACCTTCACACACGAACCGCAGCCGGTACCGGCCTTGGTGCACTTCTTCACCTCCGGCACGGTGGTGCAGGAGTGCTCGGTCACCGCGTCGCGGATCGTGCCCTTCGCGACGTTGTGGCAGGAACAGACGACGGCGTCGTCGGGGAGGGCGGACGGGCCCAGTTGGGCACCGCCGACCGAACCGGCGGGCAGGACCAGGGACTCGGCGGAGACCGGCGGGACCGAGCCGGTGAGGGCGCGCAGGGTGCCGTACGCGTCCGCGTCGCCGACCAGGATGCCGCCGAGCAGCGTGCCGTCCCGGCCGATGACCAGCTTCTTGTACAGGCCCGAACGGGAGTCGGAGTACACCACGTCCAGGCAGTCCTCGGTCCTGCCGTGCGCGTCGCCGAAGGACGCCACGTCCACACCGAGCAGCTTCAGCTTCGTGGACAAGTCCGCGCCGGTGAAGGCGGATTCGTCACGGGCGATGGTGGCCGCGGCCGTCGCCGCCTGCTCGTACCCCGGCGCCACCAGGCCGTACACCCGGCCGTCCGCCGCCAGCGCGCACTCACCGATCGCGAACACCCGCGGGTCGTCCACCGTACGGCACTGCTCGTCGACGGTGATGCCACCGCGCTCGCCGACGGAAAGACCGCAGGCCCGGGCGAGTTGGTCCCTCGGCCGTACCCCGGCGCTGAACACCACCATGTCGGTGGCGAGTTCGGACCCGTCGGACAGCTTCATGCCGACGACGGCGCCCGTGTCATCCGTCACGATCTCCTGCGTGCCCACACCCGTGTGCACGGTCAGGCCCATCTCCTCGATGGTGCGCAGCAGGGCCGCACCACCCCCCTCGTCCACCTGTACCGGCATCAGCCGGGGCGCGAACTCCACGATGTGGGCGGTGAGTCCGAGACCCTTGAGCGCGCCCGCCGCCTCGAGTCCCAGCAGACCGCCGCCGACCACGGCGCCCACGGTCGCCCTCGACTTCGCGTACGCCTCGATCGCAAGAAGGTCCTCGATCGTGCGGTACACGAAACAGCCCTCGGCGTCCCTGTGGGGGACCGGCGGCACGAACGGATACGAGCCGGTGGCCAGCACGAGCGTGTCGTAGCCGAAGACCCTGCCGGACCGTGCCGTCACCTTCCTCGCCTCGCGGTCGATCGTCTCCGCCGGGTCGCCGACGTACAGCTCGATGCCGTGGGCGTCGATGAACTCCATGTCGGTCATGGAGAGTTCCTCGGCGGACCTGCCCGCGAAGTACGAGGTGAGGGCGACACGGTCGTACGCGGGACGCGGCTCCTCGCACAGCACGACCACGCGGTGCGTGGCGGTCAGACCGCGCTCGGCCAGCGCTTCGAGGAAGCGCTGGCCGACCATGCCGTGGCCGACGAGCACGATCGTGGGGGTGGCCCCAGGGGCGGTGGTCATCAGGAGCCTCCATCGTCGGTGAACGTGCCCCGGGTGGCGTCGGCGAGCGGTACGACGTCGTCGCCGGGGCGTGCCTCGGTCTCGCCGGACGCGTGGATGTGGGGGGCGCAGGTGCGCGGTTCGCCGTCGACGAGAACGTCCTCGTGCGCGGCGGGACCGGCGTCCGGGGCCAGACCGGCACACGGGCGGACACCGCACCCGCAGGCGACGACCACGGGATCGGTGTCGATCACCACCACACGCGTATTCGAGGTCATGCCCAGGAGCGTGCGGGGCCGACGTTACCCGGCCGCATCACCACTGTTTCCCGCTCGGAACGCTGCCCTCTTCGGAGGCGGGGGTGGGGTGTGAGGGGCCCGGGGACGGGACGGCGGAGGCTGTGAGGTGGGGCAACGCGGGGGAGCGGTTGGGCACGGGCCCTGGGCGCCGTTCGTCAGCGGCTTCCGGTCAGGTGGGCGAAGACGACGACGTTCCCCTGGTAGCCGGTGGCCCGTGAGTAGCCGCCGCCACAGGTGATCACTCTGAGCTCGGGGCGCTGCGCGGCTCCGTAGACCTTCTCGTCGGGGAAGTTCCGGGCCTGGTACACCTCCACCGCGTCGACGGTGAAGACGGCGACGGTCTTGTCCTGCCGGTCCACCTCGATGGTCGCGCCGCGCTTGAGGGCGCCGAGGTCGTAGAAGACGGCGGGGCCCTCGGCGTTGTCCACGTGGCCGGCGACGATCGCGGTGCCGGTCTCGCCCGGTGCGGTGCCCGACTCGTACCAGCCGGCGAGGTTCTTGTTGCCGGCGGGCGGGACGTCGAGGCTGCCGGAGGGGGTGAGGGCGAGGCCTATGAGGGGGGCGTTCACACGGATGGCGGGGACACGGATGCGGGTGGGCGGGGACGGGGGCAGCGCGGGGGCCTCGAGGCGTTCCTCGCCCGGGTCGAGGCGGCCCTCGGCGGCGGACGGCTGGGGTGGCGCGGTGTGCGGGCCGGAGCCGGGGCCGAGCAGCCAGACGCCCGAGCCGAGCGCCATGACTGTCACGGCGGCTATCGCGGTGTCCCCGATCTTGCGCATGCCAACCCCTTTTTCGCAGGTTAGAGCTTCTAACGCGGGGGTGAGGGGCTAGCGGGAGCGGCCCGGTGCAGCAAGGGCGCCGCCTCTCACAAGAGTGAGAGCCTCTGACAAGAGCCTCTAGCAAACCTGACCCCCTACCCCCTCCGGGCCGCGAGGGGCGTCGGACCCGGAGGGGGTGGGATGTGCGGTACCGGCGGACGGACAGCGGAGGGTGTCCGTCAGATCCCGTCGCCTCTCGCCCGGCGATGCAGGAGCCAGGTACCGCCCGCGGCGGCGACGGCCAGAGCCGTCACACCTGCCGCGGTCTGCACGGGGTCGGTGCCAAGGGCACCACCGACCCCCGTCTTCACACTGCCGTGGGGCTGCACCTGCCCGCCGGCCGTTGTCAGTGCCACCTTCAGGTCACCGGTCACCTGCCGGTTCCCCTCGGCGCACTTCGCGACGATCTCGTACGTCCCCGGCTGTGCGCTGGGCGGCACCTGGAACTGGCCGATCGCCTCGCCCTCATGGGCACTGGGCGCGAGCGTGAACGTCCCGGCGCCGACCGAACTGGCGTCGCCGAGCGCCGACGCCTTCTCCCCGCAGGCCGCCGTGTTCACCGAGACCTGGGCGCCCGGCGCCGTGGTGGACGGGTAGACGTCCAGGCTGCCGGTACTGCCGCCGTGCGCCGGCGCGGCGGCGAGGCCGGCCGCGGCCACGGCGAGCGCGGCCCCGGTCAGCGGACGGACAGTGCGTCGCATGGTGCTCCCTCGTCGAGCTGGTCCCACTCCCTTGCTCTACCGAGGTAAAAGCCAACGGGCCGGTCCCGCTCCCCGAGATTCCGTCGGCTGTGGGATGAACGGGTGTCCTGGAGAGGGTCCGCGGCAGGGGTTGCGGGGGAGTTCCGGCAGGTCAAGGGGGGTGCGAGGGGTCCGGTATGAAAAACACACGAACGGCGGGTCCGAGATGGGTGAACGGGTGAGGGGGCCGTCGGGCCACCCTGGCGCAGAGCCGAGGAGCCCCTGGGGCCTGTGTCAAAAGTGGTTGGTTGTGGCTCTCTGGCCTGTGTTTCTATTCCGGAGTGAACATCGAGAGTTCCGGGGTGCCTGATGGGAGGCCTAGCCGCTGCGTCCGGCGGAGGGCTGACGGCGATGTTGAGGAGTGCGTACGGGTCCTCGCGGAAGTCCACGCGCGCGACGGCTATCCGGTGAACTGGCCCGATCAGCCCGGCGAATGGCTGTCACGCGGCCACCTGCTGGGCTCCTGGGTTGCCGAACTCGAAGGCATCCTGGTCGGGCATGTCAGTTTGTCGCAAGGCGGCGAAGGTGATCTGGCCCCGATGTTGTGGAGCGAGCGGAACGAGGCAGCGCGGGATCTGACCGCCGTGGTCAGCAGGCTGTTCGTTGCCCCGCAGGCGAGGGGGTATCGGATCGGTGCACTGCTGGTCGGCCAAGCAGTGGAGGAAGCGCGGCATCGTGGCCTGCATCCGGTGCTCGACGTAGTCGCATCCGATACCGCGGCGGCAGCCCTGTATGAGCGGATGGGCTGGCAGCTGATGGCTACGGTTGAGCAGCAGTGGAGTCCGCACCAGTCGGTGGCCATCCGGTGTTACTCAGCGCCATCGTGACGTGGCCAGTCATAGCCACTCGTTGGTGGCCGCGACGAGGACGGTCGCCTCATAGCGGACCGCGAGCTTGTCGTACCTCGTGGCCACGGCACGGTGCCTCTTGAGACGATTGATCCCGCACTCGACCGCATGCCGCGCCTTGTCGTCCTCCGCGTTGAACTGCGGTGGTCTGCCGCCTCTCGAGCCGAGCTTCTTGCGGTTGCGGGCCTGGTCGGCCTTGTCCGGGATGGTGCAGCGGATCCCGCGTCGACGCAGGTAGGCGCGATTCATCCGGGAGGCGTATGCCTAATAGGCGCGTGGATCGGCTGTTGCCAGTCCCTGGCAGGGGCCGGGCGAGACACCAGTGCCACCTGGCCGCGGCCGGCCGGCACGGGGGTGGAGCCGGGACCACCGATCGCCCCGATGAACTCTCCGCGCCCTAACGGGCGAGGAACGGTACCAGTACCGCGCTGAGTTCGGCGGGCGCATCCAATGCGACGAGGTGGGCAGCGGTGGCGAACTCGACCAAGGTGGCGTCGGGGATCTCGGTGGCGTAGCGGCGGGCGATGTCCTGGAAGTCGGTGACGTCGAGCTTGCCGACGCCCACCAGTGTGGGGACGGAGACGGCGGCGAGTTCTCCGGTCGCGGGACCCCCGGAGTACTGCCCCACAAGGGTCTGGTTCACCAGCGATGTCCGCAGGGCGCCCCGGAGTTGGTCGGTCAGTCCGTCGGCCACGTCTTCCCAGCCGCGAGCAGGCCCGCGCAGCCACATGTCCAGGTTGATACGTACGGCGGCGTTCAGGTCGCCCGCTTCCAGGGCTGCCGTTTCGGCCTCGTCGTACGCGATCATCTCCGCGGACCAGGGGTATCGCGGCCAGGGTGCGGCGAGCATCACCAGGGAGTGCACCCGGTCCGGGTGGGTGAGCGTGAAGTCCAGGGCCACGCGGCCACCCCAGGACGCGCCCACGATCCGGGCACGTTCGTGGCCGAGGTGGTCCAGCAGACGGCGCAGGTCGTCGGTCTCGCGGAACGGGCCGGTCGGGGGTGCGGACTCGCCGAAGCCGCGCAGGTCGTACCGGATCACAGTGTGCCGCTCTGCGAGAGCAGGCACGACCGCGTCCCACATCCGGTGATCGGCGACACCGGCGTGTACGAGCACGACGGGCGAGCCGTCGCCCGCTATGTCGTAGGAAAGGTGTCCGAGGTCATCGTCGAGGGTGAGCATGGTGCGCAGGATCGCAGAGCAACAGCGTACGAGCCAACCGGGTTACGCATGGCGCTGCCCACCCCAGCCGGGAGGTCATCGACATGGTCGCCCCCAGGAATCCTGACGAGCAGGACGACATCCCCCTCCACTACGACTGCCTCGACTACACCCCGCTCCCCAAGAGCGTCAGCCGCGCCCGCCGCCGGGCGCACCGCCTCGTCACCGACTGGGGTCAACCCGAGCTGGCCGCCGATACCGCTCTTCTCGTCTCCGAGTTGGGCGGCAACGCCGTACTGCACGGCTGCCTGCGTGACCGGCTCTTCCGGGTTGAACTCGCCCTCACCGAAGGCGCCTTACGCGTGGCCGTCTCCGACCCGAAAGGGGAGTTGCTGCCGAGCCCGCGCGATCCGTCGCAGGACGAGATGTTCGGTCGAGGGCTGCTCATCGTGGGTGAGATCGCCGACCGGTGGGGCGTGGACGAGCTCACCGTCGGCAAGTCCGTGTGGTGTGCGCACGATCTCGCGCGGCCGGCCGTTCTCGCCGATTACGGTGGCGGCAGCGCCCCCCCGACCCGGAGCTGGACGACCGTTGAAGACCTTCGTCAACGGCGTCGAGGTCGAGGTTCCCGACAGCATCCCCGACATCCGCGCGGCTCTCCCCGAGAAGCGGCGCGAGGAGTTCTACCGGGCCATCGGCGAGGCCGGTGTGCAGGACATCCATGCGGTCATGCGGCACTGGATGCTCGAAGCCGTTCCCGAGCCGGAGTCGGAGGCGCTGCTCCAGCGCCTGGCGGCGGACGAGGCCGAGAGGCGGGGCGTCGCTTGAACTACCGCATCACTTACGCCCCGCCCGCCGACGACACCCTGGCCAAGATGCGCGATGCCCATGCGTTCAGGGACGCGATGGCGGCGACCATCGGACGAGGCCCCGTACGGGCACGGGTCGACCGGCGTAAGGGGCGAGCGCGACCGCCGTGAGGCCACGGTCCTCGGTGCCATCGTGCTCCACTACGTTTCCGGATCCGCCCTGACCGTGACCGTGGTCAGGCTCGTTCCCTCGCTTTGAACGGCTCCTGGGCCTGATGGCACAGCTGCAGCTCAGCCCCCTTCCGGCATCGTCCGGATCGCCGCGATGTCGAACTGCAGCCGTACCGTCTCGCTGACCATCGCGCCGCCCTCCGCCAGCCGGGAGTTGTAGGACAGGCCCCAGTCCATGCGGTTGATGGTGGTCGTGCCGTCGAAGCCGGCGCGCTGGTAGCCGAAGGGGTCCGTGACGTTGCCTATGTAGGTGAGTTCAAGGTCGACGGGGCGGGTCGTGTTCCTTATGGTCAGGTCGCCGGTCATGACGTAGACGTCGGGAGCTTTGAGGCGGACCGCCGTGCTGGCGAAGCGCATGCGTGGGTACTTCGCCGCGTCCAGGAAGTCACGGCCCACCAGGTGGGCGTCCCGCTGCTCCACGCCCGTGTCGACGCTGCCCGTGGACAGGATGAGCTCCGCCTGGGAGCGGGACGGGTCGCGGCCGTCGAAGTAGAGGCGGCTCTGGTACTCCGTGAACGACCCGCGGACCGTCGTCACCATCGCGTGCCGGACCGAGAAACCGATTCTGCTGTGGGCCGGGTCGATGATCCATTCGCCGGTGAGGGCGGCGAGGGCGGGGTCCAGCAGGACGGGGGCCGAGGTGGGGGAGGAGGCAGCCGGGGCGACCGTGGGGCGCGGCGGAGCCGTGGGGGCGGCTGCGCGGCGGGACGTGAGGGGACGGCTGAACAAGTTCATGTTTTACCTAGTTAGTGCACAGGGGGAATTGCCGCAAGTACCAGGTTGCTCAACGGAGTTCGATAATTCGGCGAGTCGTCACCGAAACTGCACAACTTCCCCATGAGGTCCCCTCACGGGCGGTTCCGGCATTCGTGAATTCCGCGTGTTCCTTGCATTGCGTTGTTCCCGTTTGTCTGGGCTGTGTGTGACGGCCGCCCGGTTCGTTCGCCGGGGCGGCCGTCGCCGAACGGAGGTCAGTTCACGTTCACCGCGCTCCAGGCCGCCGCCACCGCGTTGTACTCGGTGCTGCCCGCACCGTACAGGTCCTTCGCCGCGTTCAGGGTCGCCGTCCGCGCGCCCGCGTAGTTCGTCGAGGACGTCATGTAGACCGTCAGCGCCCGGTACCAGATGGCCCCCAGCTTGCCCCTCCCGATCCCCGTCACCGTCGAGCCGTTGTACGTCGGTGAGTTGTAGCTCACGCCGTTGATGGTCTTCGCGCCGCTGCCCTCCGCGAGGAGATACGCGAAATGGTTCGCGACTCCGGAGGAGTAGTGCACGTCGAGATTTCCGACCGACGAACTCCAGTAGTCCGCCGAACCGCCGTCCTTCGACGGCTGGTCCATGAAGCGGAGCGCCGCCTTGCCGAAGCCGGAGCGGACGATCTTCTCGCCGATCAGGTAGTCGCCGGGGTCCGACGCGCTCCCCGCGTACCACTCCACCAGCGTGCCGAAGATGTCCGAGGTCGCCTCGTTCAGGCCGCCGGACTCGCCCGAGTACGTCAGCGCCGCGGTCTTGGAGGTGACGCCGTGGGTCATCTCGTGGCCCGCCACGTCCAGCGCCACCAGCGGGCCGAAGGTGGTTCCGTCACCGTCGCCGTACGTCATGCAGAAGCAGCTGTCGTCCCAGAAGGCGTTGTTGTAGTTGCTGCCGTAGTGGACGCGGTTGTACGAGCCCTTGCCGTCGCCGGCGATGCCGTTGCGGCCGTGGACATTCTTGTAGTAGTCCCAGGTCTCGTTGGTGCCGTACTGGGCGTCGACGGCCGCCGAGGAACGGTCCGAAGCCGCCCCGGTGCCCCAGTGGTTGTCGGCGTCGGTGAACACCGTGTTGGGCGCCCGGCTGATGCAGAGGCCCAAGACGCACAGGTCGGTCTTGTTGGCCGCGTCCCCGGTGAACGTGTTGCCGCGCGTGGGGTCGGTGAGGTTGTACGTGGATCCGGAGAGCGTGGTCTCCAGCGGAACCGTGCCGCTGTACAGCGACTTGCCGTCGCCCGTCGCCGTCTCGATGCTGTCCCAGGCGTCGATCTGGGCGCCGGTGCGGGCGTCCGTCAGCACCGTGCGGGCGACCGGGTTGCCGAGCGAGTCCTTGCCGGCCGCGTTGGTGCGCCAGGCCAGCTTCGGGGTGCCGTGCAGGGCGTCGACGATCAGTTGCGGCCTGGCCTGCACCTGCTTCAGCGCGTCGCCGAGGTTCGCCGCCCGCAGCGCGTTCACCGCGAGGTCGGCGGCCTTCGGGGCGGATATGTCCGGGAGGATCGAGGCGAGGGATATCCTGCTCCGGGTCGCCCGGTCGGCGCTGCGGTAGGTGCCGTTCGGCTTGAGGTGGACGACGAAGTCTCCGCCCAGGACGGGGAGTTGGCGGTAGGTGCGGTCGTAGCGGACATGCTGGGTGCCGTTCTTGTCGACGACCACGTCCCGGACCCTGGTGTCCTCGGTGGACGTGAGCCCGAGCGTGCCGGCGTACTGGACGAGCGCCTGCGCCGCGTTCTGGATCGCGGTGGCCCGGGTGGGTCTCGCGTCGGCGTGGGCGGCGGGGGAGAGCCCGGCGGCCAGCAGGGTCGCGGTGGTGGCGGCGACGCCGGCCGTGGCGAGACGGGAAACTCGGGTGTTCCGTGTCCGGCTCATCGATCTCCTTGGAGATACGCCTCGAAGGCGTGGGGTGGCGCTGATGACGACAGAGATTCAAGGGCCCGTGGCATGTCATGTCCATAGCGCCTCCATGGAGATGTGTGTGGGGGTGGAGGGGGTGGAGAATCCTTTCTGTGACCACCCGGAACCCCCGCCACCTCCCGTTCTTCGTCTACGGCACGCTCCGCCCCGGCGAGGTCAACCACGACCTGTTCCTGCGGGGGCGGACCACGTCCGAGGAACCCGGCCGCCTCCTGGGCGCGGTGCTGTACGACGGGCCCGGCTATCCCTACGCCGTGGAGGAGCCGGGCGGAGAACTGAGCGGTGAACTGGTCACCGTCCGCCCGGAGTCGTATGACCGACTCCTCCTGGAACTCGACGAGTTGGAGGAGTACGTGCCCAAGGACCCGCAGAGTCTGTACATACGCGTGGAGCGGGACGTCGTACGACGGCGCGACGGGGCCACCGTCCGGGCCTGGGTATACCTGGCGGGGGACGCCGTGGCCGCCGGGCTACGGGCGGACGGCCGTCGTATCGAGGGCGGTGACTGGCCGGCCCGCGGGCTTCCCGGGTGACCGGCCCGGCCTACCGGCGTGACAGCGGTTGAGCCGGCGACCTCGTGTGGCTCATGTGGCTTGTTCCGTGCCGGGGTTGGCCGGTCGGCCACCGATGAGCCTTCAAGGGGCCTGACGGGCTGCCGCGGTCAGGGCCTCCGAGACCCCCGGTTCCCTCTTCCCGAGGAACTGGGGGTTCGGCTCGAAGACCACGTCCAGGGCCGCCTTTCCCGCTGCCAAGACCTCCCGCGTCCCGCCGTAGTACCACGTCACATCGTGCTTGGCGTCGACCCCCACCCCGTACGACTCCACCCCCGCCGCATCGCACAGTGCCACCGCGCGCCGGATGTGGAAGCCCTGGCTGATCAGTACGGCCCGGTCCACGCCGAAGATCTTCTTCGCGCGGACGCAGGAGTCCCAGGTGTCGAAGCCGGCGTAGTCGCTGACGATGCGCTTGTCCGGTACCCCCTGCTCGGTGAGGTAGGTGCGCATGGCGTCCGGCTCGTCGTAGTCCTTCCTGCTGTTGTCCCCGGTCACG
Source organism: Streptomyces sp. NPDC005866 (assembly GCF_040629895.1). NCBI lineage: Bacteria > Bacillati > Actinomycetota > Actinomycetes > Kitasatosporales > Streptomycetaceae > Streptomyces > Streptomyces sp. NPDC005866. The sequence goes on along the minus strand of NZ_JBEXWP010000006.1, from coordinate 255,486 downwards.
AGGACGACCTTGATCCGGCCCTCCCGGTACAGCTTCGCCGCCGCGTCCAGGCGGTGGGCGAGGTAGGGCGAGGGCTCCCCGTCCCACAGGCCCGCGCCGAAGACGACCGCGACGTCGGTGCGCGGTACGTCCGTCACCGTGTGCAGCCGGCCTGCCGTCGACACATACAGCCAGGTGGCCGGCAGCAGCGCCAGTACGCAGCCGGCCATCACGCCCTGCACCAGGCGCCGTCTGCCGGTGCGGGTGCGCGGCAGGCGCGGTCGGCGGATCTTCATACGGTTGTTCCCCCTTGACTTCCCCCTGTCGGCCTCGACCTTGGAGGACGCAGGCCGGGCCGTTCCGGTTCGCTCACAGCGTGCGGGTTCGTGGCGTGAAGTGCGCGAAAACAGGCGTGACGGTCAGGCAACGGCGGTGCAATCTCGCCCGGCGAGGATGCTCGCATGACGGTGTCCAGCCTTCCTCCGTGCCCCGGCCCCCCCGACCTGGTCCTGGTGGCCCACGGCAGCCGCGACCCGCGGGCGCTCAGCACATTGCGGGCGCTCATGGACCGGGTGCGCGAGCTGCGCCCCCGCCTGCCCGTGCACCTCGGTCACATCGAGCTGAACGAGCCGCTGCTCCCGGACACCCTCGCGGCCCTCGGCGACACCCCGGCCGTCCTGGTCCCTCTCCTCCTCAGCCGCGGCTATCACGTCAAGCAGGACATCCCGGAGATGGCGGCGGCAGCCCAGGCGCCGACGCGCATCGCCGGCCCGCTCGGCCCGCACCCCCTTCTGGCCGACACGCTGCACGCCCGCCTGCTGGAGGCCGGCTGGCGCCACCGGCCCGCGAGCGCGGTCGTACTGGCCGCGGCCGGCTCCCGAGATCCCCAGTCCAGGGCCGACACCCAGCAGACGGCCCGCCTCCTGTCGGCCCGCATGGGCGTCCCGGTCCTCCCCGCCTACGCCGCCGCGGCCACACCCACGGTCGCGGAGGCGGTGAACGCCCTGCGGGAGAGGGGCCGCCGCCACATAGCGATCGCCGCCTGCTTCACGGCCCCCGGCCGCTTCGCCACCGAGTGCGCCGACCAGGCTCCGGGGCTGGCGTCGGCCCCGCTGGGAGCCCACGATTCGATGGCCAACCTGATCCTGCACCGCTACGAGCGGGCACTGCAGACGCCGGTGACGGCAGCGGCGTGAAGGGGTGCGGGCCCGTTTCCATATGCGCCTCCGCCGCGTGGGCTCGACCAGCCCCACTTGTCCGCACCCGCCCGATACTCAACTCGGCAGACCAGTAGGCGCACCAAACACCCGTTTGTCACTATCGCCCCGTACTGTCGAATCATGGCAGCCCCCGCACCCGCCCCAGCCTCGGCCTACGACCCGGCGTCAGCCGACCGCTGGGCCCCCGAACCGGACAAACGCCCCGGCCGCACCGCCTTCCAGCGCGACCGCGCCCGGATCCTGCACAGCGGGGCGCTCCGCAGGCTCGCCGGCAAGACCCAGGTCGTGACCCCCGGCAACCCCAGCCAGATGTGGGACGCCAGCCCCCGTACCCGTCTCACCCACTCCCTGGAATGCGCCCAGGTCGGCCGGGAGCTGGGCGCGGCCCTCGGGTGTGACCCCGACCTGGTGGAGGCCGCCTGCCTCTCCCACGACCTCGGCCACCCGCCCTTCGGGCACAACGGCGAACAGGCGCTGAACGAGTTCGCCGACGACTGCGGCGGTTTCGAGGGCAACGCCCAGTCCCTGCGGCTCCTCACCCGCATCGAACCCAAACGGTTCACCCCCGAGGGCTCCGTAGGCCTCAACCTCACCCGCGCCGCCCTGGACGCGGCCACCAAGTACCCGTGGCCGCGCGGCGCGCACCCCACCGACCCGGCGTCCCCGAAGTTCGGTGTGTACGAGGACGACCGCCCGGTCTTCGACTGGGTCCGCAAGGAGGCCCCCGGCACCCGCACCTGCTTCGAGGCGCAGGTCATGGACTGGTCCGACGACGTCGCCTACTCCGTGCACGACGTCGAGGACGGCCTGCACGCCGGCCACATCGACCCCAACTGCCTGCTCGCCGAACCGGAACGGCAGGAGGTCTTCGCCGTCGCCGTCGGCAGATACGTGCCCGCCGGCACCGACCCCGCCGAACTCGCCGCCGCCCTCGACCGGCTCCAGGACCAGGAGTGGTGGCCGCACGGCTACGACGGCACCGCGGTTGCCCAGGCCCGTCTCAAGGACGCCACCAGCCAGCTCATCGGCCGCTTCTGCCTGGCCGCGGAGAGCGCCACCCGCGAGACGTACGGCACCGGCCGGCTCACCCGCTACGGCGCCGAACTCGTCGTACCGCGCGAGGCCCGGACGGAGTGCGCCGTGCTGAAGGCGATCGCCCACCGGTATGTCATGCAGCGCGCCGAACAGGAGCGGATCCGCGCCGAGCAGCGGGTCGTCGTCGCCGAACTCGCCGAGGCGCTGACCCGCCGCGCCCCCGACGGCCTCGACCCGCAGTTCAAGGCGCTGTTCGACGCGGCGGGCGACGACCACGCCCGCAAACGCGTGATCGTCGATCAGATCGCGTCGCTCACCGACGCCTCCGCGCGGTCGTTGCATGCGAGGCTGACGGGGCGTATGTGAACACTTTGTGACACTGCGTGGCCTGATCGGGTCATGATCGGGGTACCCGGGGTCACTCCCTCTTCCCGCATCACGCTGCGTGCGGGACGCTCACAGGGCGGCGCATGTGGGCGGCATATGTTGCGGCACCCTTACGAGGAGGCATGAAGTGGTCGACGCGGACCAGACCTTCGTCATCGTCGGTGGCGGACTCGCCGGCGCCAAGGCGGCCGAGACGCTCCGAGCGGAGGGCTTCAGCGGCCGGGTGATACTGATCTGCGACGAACGCGACCACCCGTACGAGCGGCCGCCGCTCTCCAAGGGCTACCTGCTGGGCAAGGAGGAGCGCGACAGCGTCTTCGTGCACGAGCCCGCCTGGTACGCGCGGAACGACATCGAACTGCACCTCGGCCAGACCGTGGACCGGATCGACCGCTCCGCCCGGACCGTCCGGTTCGGTGACGACGGCACGATCGTGCGCTACGACAAGCTGCTGCTCGTCACCGGCGCCGAGCCCCGCCGCCTCGACATCCCCGGCACCGACCTCGCCGGCGTCCACCATCTGCGCCGCCTCGCGCACGCGGAGCGACTCAAGGGCGTCCTCGCCGCCCTCGGCCGAGACAACGGGCACATCGTCATCGCCGGCGCCGGATGGATCGGCCTGGAGGTCGCGGCGGCGGCGCGGACGTACGGCGCCGAGGTCACCGTCATCCAATCCGGGCCGACCCCGCTGCACGGCGTCCTCGGACCTGAACTCGGCAATGTCTTCGCCCAGCTGCACCAGGAGCACGGGGTCCGGTTCCGCTTCGGGGTACGGCTCACCGAGATCGTCGGCCAGGACGGCATGGTCCTCGCCGCCCGCACGGACGACGGTGAGGAGCACCCGGCGCACGACGTCCTCGCGGCGATCGGCGCGGCGCCGCGCATCGGCCTCGCCGAGGCGGCGGGGCTGGAGATCGCCGACCGGGCGCAGGGCGGCGGCATCGTCGTCGACGAACGGCTGCGGACGTCCGACCCCGACATCTACGCGGCCGGTGACGTCGCCTCCTTCCCGCACGCCCTGTTCGGCACGACTCTCCGGGTGGAGCACTGGGCCAACGCGCTGAACGGCGGTCCCGCGGCGGCCCGCTCGATGCTGGGCCAGGACGTCCCCTACGACCGCGTGCCCTACTTCTTCTCCGACCAGTACGACCTCGGGATGGAGTACAGCGGATGGGCACCGCCCGGCTCGTACGACGAGGTCGTCATCCGGGGGGACGCGGGGAAGCGGGAGTTCATCGCGTTCTGGGTGAAGGAGGGCAGGGTGCTCGCCGGGATGAATGTGAACGTGTGGGATGTCACAGAGCCGATCCAGAAGCTGGTCGCCTCGCGCGTTGCCGTGGACACGGAGGCCCTGGCGGATCCGAAGACGGCCCTCGACAGTCTGCTGTCCTGACCTCGCGGGGCGCGGGGACTGCCACATCACCCCCGTAGAATTCACCCGTGGCAGGACGGATCAATGACGAGGACGTGAAGGCGGTACGGGACGCGGTCCCGATCGACGCCGTCGTGTCCGAGTACCTCCAGCTGCGCAACGCGGGCGGCGGGAACCTCAAGGGACTGTGCCCGTTCCATGACGAGAAGTCGCCGTCCTTCCAGGTCAGCCCGAGCAAGGGACTCTTCCACTGCTTCGGCTGCCAGGAAGGCGGCGACACCATCACCTTCGTGATGAAGGTGGACCACCTCTCCTTCTCGGAGGCGGTGGAGCGGCTGGCCGGGCTGGCCGGCATCACCCTGCGCTACGAGGAGGGCGGGTACAACCCGTCCCACCAGCGCGGCGAGCGGATCCGCCTGGTCGAGGCGCACAAGATCGCCGCCGCCTGGTACGCGGAACAGCTCGCCACCAGCGCCGAGGCCGAGACCGGCCGGGTCTTCCTCGCCGACCGCGGCTTCGACCAGGCCGCCGCCCTCCACTTCGGCGTCGGCTACAGCCCCCAGGGCTGGGACCACCTCACCCGCTATCTGCGCGGCAAGGGCTTCACCGACAAGGAACTGCTGCTGTCCGGGCTGTCGCAGGAGGGGCGGCGCGGTCCCATCGACCGCTTCCGCGGCCGTCTCATGTGGCCCATCCGGGACATCGGCGGCGAGGTCGTCGGCTTCGGCGCCCGCAAGCTGTACGAGGCGGACAACGGGCCCAAGTACCTCAACACGCCCGACACCGCGATCTACAGGAAGTCCCAGGTCCTTTACGGCATCGACCTCGCCAAGCAGCACATCGCCAAGTCCAGCCGCGCGGTCGTGGTCGAGGGCTACACGGATGTCATGGCCTGCCATCTGGCGGGGGTGACGACCGCGATCGCGACCTGCGGTACGGCCTTCGGCGGCGACCACATCAAGATCCTCCGCCGGCTGCTGATGGACAACGGCAGCGCCCGCGTGATCTTCACCTTCGACGGTGACGCGGCCGGTCAGAAGGCGGCCCTGCGCGCCTTCGAGGACGACCAGAAGTTCGCCGCGGAGACGTACATCGCCATCGCCCCGGACGGTATGGACCCCTGCGAGCTGCGCCTCGCCAAGGGCGACGAGGCGGTCGCCGACCTGGCCGAACCCCGCACCCCGCTCTTCGAGTTCGCGCTGCGCCAGATCGTCGCCCGATACGATCTGGACACCCCCGCGGGCCGTGCGGCGGCCCTGGACGAGGCGGCCCCGATCGTCGCCCGGATCAAGAACAGCGGCGCCCAGCACGAGGTCGCCGTCGAACTGGCCGGCATGCTCGGCATCCTCGACACCCAGTTCGTGGTGAAGAGGGTGGCCCAGCTGGCCCGTTGGGCACGGGACAAGGGCGGCAGGGGATCCACCCCGGCGCGCGGCCCGCAGCAGCCGTCGTACGACACCGGCGCCTCGCGCCCGGCTGTCTCCGGCCCGGCCCTCAACCTGCGCAACGCCGTCTACGCCACCGAACGCGAGCTGCTGAAACTCGCCCTGCAGCGGCCCGACCTGGTCTCCCCGGCGTTCGACGCGTACGGCGTCGACGAGTTCACCGCCGAGCCCTACGCGGCCGTCCGGCTGGCCATCATGGAGGCCGGGGGCGCCGAGTACGGCGTGCAGGACCCGCAGGAGTACCTTGTCCGGGTCCGTGAGGTGGCACCCGACGACGCGGTCCGCGCGATGGTCACGGAGCTCGCCGTCGAGGCGATCATGCGCCGCACGGTCGACGAGAACTACGCGGGCGAGCAACTCGTGACCGTCCGCCGCCGCGCCGTGGACCGCCGTATCCACGAGATCCAGATCACCCTCACCCGCCTCAGCAGCAATGGCGACCCGGCCCAACTCGCGGCCGTGCAGAACGAGTTGTGGGTGCTTCAGCAGTACGGTCAGGCACTGCGCGAGCGCGGCGTAGCCGCCCTGTGAGCTTCGAGCGGCCGACAGGATAACCAGGCGGTCACGGACCGGACGCAAAAAGTCACCGCACGCCCCTCGTGGCGGCGATGTGTCTTACCCCACACTGGGTGCGGTGCCTGAGTCCTCGGAGCGCGGCCGGCCCGTCCCGGACGGGTCCCACAACCCCGCCGTTCCACTCATCGCGTACGGGACGGACAGCGGCGAGGCCGTCGTCTCCGCCCCCGAAGTACCGCTGTCGTACCCCCTGGCAGCGATCATCCTGGAGGTCGCCCCCGTGCAGACCCAGACCCTCACCCAGACCGACAGCACGCTCTCGGACGAGCCGGAAGCCGACGCCGACGTCTATGCCGGCGTACCGTCGCAGAGCCGGGTCGTGCTCCACCCCGAGACGGAGGCGGAGCGGCCAGAGGAGGCCGAGGGGCCGGCCGCGGAGGAACTCGCGGCCGACACCCCGGAGTCCGAGCCGGAGCCCGAGCCCGAGCGGGCCGCAGCCGCCCGCGTCGACACCGGCAGCCCCTCCTCCGACCTGTTCCGGCAGTACCTCCGCGAGATCGGCCGTGTCCCGCTGCTCACCGCCGCCGAGGAGGTCGAACTCGCCCGCAGCGTCGAGGCCGGCCTGTTCGCCGAGGAGAAGCTGGGCAACGCCCCGGACCTCGACAGCGAGCTGGCCCTCGACCTCGACCGGCTGGTCGTCATGGGCCGCATGGCCAAGCGCCGCCTCATCGAGGCCAACCTGCGGCTCGTCGTGTCGGTGGCCAAGCGGTACGTCGGCCGCGGCCTGACCATGCTCGACCTGGTCCAGGAGGGAAACCTGGGCCTGATCCGCGCCGTCGAGAAGTTCGACTACGCCCGCGGCTACAAGTTCTCGACGTACGCGACCTGGTGGATCCGCCAGGCCATGTCCCGCGCCCTGGCCGACCAGGCCCGCACCATCCGCGTCCCGGTGCATGTCGTGGAACTCATCAACCGCGTGGTGCGCGTCCAGCGCCGGATGCTCCAGGAGCGGGGCTACGAGCCGACGCCCGAGGAGGTCGCCGCCCACCTCGAACTCGCGCCGGAGCGGGTCGGCGAGGTACTCCGCCTCGCCCAGGAACCGGTCTCCCTGCACGCCCCGGTCGGCGAGGAGGACGACGTGGCCCTCGGCGACCTCATCGAGGACGGCGACGCGGCCAGCCCGGTGGAGTCGGCGGCGTTCCTGCTGCTCCGGGAGCACCTGGAGGCGGTGCTGTCGACTTTGGGGGAGCGGGAGCGGAAGGTCGTACAACTGCGGTACGGCCTGGCCGACGGGCGCCCGCGGACGCTGGAGGAGATAGGGCGCATCTTCGGCGTGACCCGGGAACGGATCCGCCAGATCGAGTCGAAGACGCTCAACAAGCTCCGGGACCACGCCTTCGCGGACCAGCTGAGGGGCTATCTGGACTGAGCCGCAGCCCCATAGCCCCGCTGCCCCGCAGCCCGCTGCCGTCGACCGGGACCCGGCAATGCGTCCGGGTCGCCGAAGGCAGCGGCCCCGGCCTCGGGGAGGGCGGGGCCGCTGTGTCGTCCGGTCGGCTGGGCCGGGTGGGCCCGGTCAGTCCACCTCGGCCACCGCCTGCGCGAACTGTGCCTTGTACAGCCGCGCGTACGCCCCGTCCGCCGCCAGCAGCTCGGCGTGCGCGCCCTGTTCGACGATCGAGCCGTTCTCCATCACCAGGATGGTGTCGGCGTCGCGGATCGTCGACAGCCGGTGGGCGATGACGAACGACGTGCGCCCGTCGGCCAGTTTCGCCATGGCCTTCTGGATCAGCACCTCGGTGCGGGTGTCGACCGAGGACGTCGCCTCGTCGAGGACCAGGATCGTCGGGTCGGACAGGAACGCCCGCGCGATGGTGATGAGCTGCTTCTCACCCGCGCTGACGCCCGTGCCCTCGTCGTCGATCACGGTGTCGTAGCCCTCGGGGAGGGTGCGGACGAACCGGTCGGCGTGGGCCGCCCGCGCCGCCTCCTCGATCTCGCCCCGGGTGACCTCGCGGGAAGCGCCATAGGCGATGTTCTCCGCGATGGTGCCGCCGAACAGCCAGGTGTCCTGGAGCACCATGCCGATTCCGGCCCGCAGTTCGTCGCGGGACATCCGGGTGATGTCGACGCCGTCGAGGGTGATCCGGCCGCCGGAGACGTCGTAGAACCTCATCAGCAGGTTCACCAGCGTGGTCTTGCCGGCGCCGGTCGGGCCGACGATCGCCACCGTGTGGCCCGGTTCCACCTTCAGCGAGAGGTCCTCGATGAGCGGCTTCTCCGGGTCGTACCGGAACGACACATGCTCCAGCGCCACCCGCCCGCGCAGTTCCGCGGGGCGCTCGCCCGGCATCGGGTCGGCCTCCTGCTCCTCCGCGTCGAGGAGCTCGAAGATCCGCTCGGCCGACGCGACACCCGACTGCACCAGGTTGGCCATCGAGGCGACCTGGGTCAGCGGCATCGAGAACTGCCGGGAGTACTGGATGAACGCCTGGACATCACCGATCGACAGGGCACCCGAAGCCACCCGCAGACCGCCGACGACCGCGACGAGCACATAGTTCAGGTTCGACACGAACATCATCAGCGGCTGCATCACACCGCTGTTGAACTGCGCCCTGAACCCGGCCTCGTACAGCTTCTCGTTCTGCTCGGCGAACTGCTGCGCCGACTCGTCCTGCCGGCCGAAGACCTTCACCAGGGTGTGCCCGGTGTACATCTCCTCGACATGGGCGTTGAGCTTGCCGGTGGAGCGCCACTGCTGCACGAAGTGCGGCTGCGAGCGCTTGCCGATCCGGGTGGCGACGACGAACGACAGCGGCACGGTCACCAGGGCCACCAGCGCCAGCAGCCAGGACACCCAGAACATCACCGCGAGGACACCGATGATGGTGAGCAGCGAGTTGATGAGCTGGCCCATCGACTGCTGGAGCGTCTGGCCGATGTTGTCGATGTCGTTGGTCGCCCGGGAGAGCACCTCGCCGCGCTGCCGCTTGTCGAAGTACGACAGCGGGAGACGGGACAGCTTCGCCTGGACGTCCTCCCGCATGCGGTACATCGTGCGGTTGACGGCCCGGTTGACCAGTCGGGTCGCCACCGCCATCAGCAGGCCGGCGGCGACGTACGTGCAGAGCGCGAACAGCAGGACGTCGCCGACCTGGCCGAAGTCGATGCCCTTGCCCGGGGTGAAGTCGGCGCTCTTGAGCATGTCCGCGACGGTGCCCTCGCCCCGATCGCGCATGGACTGGAGCACCTGGTCCTTGGTGGCCCCGGCGGGCATCTGCTTGCCGATGACACCGGAGAAGACCAGGTCGGTCGCGCGGCCGAGGATCTTGGGGCCGATCACGCTGAGGGTGACGCTCGCGACCACGCAGAACAGCAGCACATAGATGGTGAACTGTTCGGGTCCGAACCGGGCGAAAAGCCGCTTGCCCGAGTTCTTGAAGTCCATCGAGCGCTGGTCGGGGCCGCCCCCGCCCATCATGCGTCCCATGGGCCCGGCCATCAGGCTGCCTCCGCTTCCGTCAGCTGGGAGAGCACGATCTCCCGGTAGGTCTCGTTGCCGGCCATGAGTTCGTGATGGCGTCCGGTGCCGACGACACGGCCCTCGTCGAGGACGACGATCCGGTCGGCGTCCCTGATGGTCGCCACCCGCTGGGCGACGATGACGACGGTCGCCTCGGCCGTCTCCTGGGCGAGCGCGGCGCGCAGGGCGGCGTCGGTCGCGTAGTCGAGGGCGGAGAAGGAGTCGTCGAACAGGTAGATCTCCGGGCGCTGCACCAGCGTACGGGCGATGGCGAGACGTTGGCGCTGGCCGCCCGAGACGTTCGTACCGCCCTGGGCGATGGGCGCGTTGAGCCCGCCCTCCAGTTTGCCGACGAAGCCCTTGGCCTGCGCCACCTCCAGCGCGTGCCACAGCTCCTCGTCGGTGGCGTCCGGGTTGCCGTACCGCAGGTTGGTCGCCACCGTCCCCGCGAACAGGTACGGCTTCTGCGGCACCAGGCCGACCGTCTTGGCGAGCAGCCTCGGGTCGAGCCCGGAGACGTCCTCGCCGTCCACGAGGACCTGACCGTCCGTGGCGTCGAAGAGGCGCGGCACCAGTCCGAGCAGGGTGGACTTGCCGCTGCCGGTGGAGCCGATCACGGCGGTCACCTCGCCGGGCCGGGCCACCAGGTCGACGGCCTTGAGCACCGGCTCCTCGGCACCCGGATAGCGGAAGCCCGCGCCCCGGATCTCCAGATGGCCGTGCCGGCGCAGCTCGGTGACCGGCGCGAGCGGCGGGACGACGCTGGACTCGGTGTCCAGGACCTCCTCGATGCGCTCGGCGCAGACCTCCGCGCGCGGCACCATCATGAACATGAAGGTGGCCATCATCACGGACATCACGATCTGCATCAGGTAGGCGAGGAACGCCGTCAGATCGCCGATCGCCATGGCACCGCTGTCGATACGGTGGGCGCCGAACCACACCACCGCGATCGACGAGACGTTCACCGTCGTCATGACGATGGGGAACATCAGCGCGAGCATGTTGCCGGTGGCCAGCTGCATGTCGGTCAGGTCGCGGTTGGACTTTCCGAACCGGCCCTGCTCGTACTCGTCGCGGACGAACGCGCGGATCACCCGGTTGCCGGTGATCTGCTCGCGCAGCACCCGGTTCACGGTGTCGAGCCGCTCCTGCATGGCCCGGAACAGCGGGCGCAGCCGGCGCACGATCAGGGCCACGGAGACGGCCAGCACGGGGACGACGGCGACCAGCACCCCGGACAGCGGAACGTCCAGGCCGAGGGCGAGCACGATGCCGCCGACACACATGATGGGCGCCGACACCATCAGCGTGAACGTCATCAGGACCAGCATCTGGACCTGCTGTACGTCGTTCGTCGTACGGGTGATGAGGGACGGCGCTCCGAAGTGACTCACCTCACGTGCGGAGAAGGACTGCACCCGGTCGAAGACGGCGGCCCGCACATCCCGGCCGAGCGCCGACGCAGTCTTGGCGCCGTAGTAGACGGCACCGATGTTGCACACCACCTGGGCCAGGGAGATGCCGACCATCAGGGCGCCGAACGACAGGATGTAATCCGTGTCACCCTTCACGACGCCGTTGTCGATGATGTGAGCGTTGAGCGTGGGCAGGTAGAGGGTGGCGCAGGTCTGCAGCAACTGCAGCAGCACCAGGAGGGAGATGGGCTTTCTGTAGGGCCTGAGATAGGTCCGCAGAAGTCGTATGAGCACGCTACGTCTCTCGGAGTCGGCGGTGGGGGCGGGGTCGCTTGCCCTAGGCCCCTATCGTCTGACACTCCACCCGCGTTACCTCAACCGATTAACCCAACAGCGGACGCCTGCTTCGCGGTGTTACGACCGGAACGCCCCAGGATGGGTCTGCTCCCGCACCGACAAGAACTGCTGCCGCACGGCCTGCCCGACGCCCAGCTCGTCACCGGGTTCGAGGACTTGCGCCGCCGCGCCCTGCCACACCGGCGGAGTACGCGGGTCCGTCGTCCCCTGTGAAACGCCCAGCGCCCAGGCCGCCTGCCGGGCGGCGCCGATCGCCGCGTAGTCCGCCGGCTGCGGTACGACGACCTGCGCGCCGAACAGCATCGGCGCCGCCGCCTGTACGGCCGGCAGCTCGGCGGCCTGCCCCAGCAGGAAGATCCGCCGCACCTCGACGCCCCGGCCGCGCAGCACGTCGAGCGCGTCGGCGAGCCCGCACAGCATGCCCTCGAAGGCGGCCCGCGCGAGGTGCTCGGCCTTCATGGACTCGCGGCGCAGCCCGGCCAGCGTCCCGGCGGTGTGCGGCAGGTTCGGCGTCCGCTCGCCCTCCAGATAGGGCAGCATGACCAGCCCGTGCGCACCGGGCGTCGACTTCATCGCCAGGTCGGAGAGGCTCTCCAGATCCGCCAGTCCGAGCAGTTCGGCGGTAGCGCGCAGGGTCCGTACGGCGTTGAGGGTGGTCACGACCGGGAGGTGCATCCCGGTGGCGTCGGCGAGCGAGGTGATCATCCCGGAGGTGTCGGCGAGCGCTTCCGGATGCACCGCCATCACGGACCCCGACGCGCCCAGGGACACCACCGCGTCCCCGAACCCCAGCCCCAGCCCGAAGGCGGCGGCCATGGTCTCGCCGGTCCCGGCGGAGATCAGCAGCCCCTCCGGGGTCGTACCGGCCGCGTCGGACGGCCCGATCACCTCGGGGAGCATGGCATGGTGCCCGAGGGCGAGTTCGACGAGCTCGGGCCGGTAGCCGCCGGTGGCGGCCGACCAGTACCCGGTCCCGGAGGCGCCCCCACGATCGGTGGTCCTTCTGACCGGACGTCCCAGCAACTGCCACACCAGCCAGTCATGGGCCTGCAGCAGTACGGCGGTCCGCCGGGCGTGCTCCGGCTCGGACTTCGCCAGCCAGCGCAGCTTGGTCACGGGCTGCGCGGCCTGCGGGACGCTGCCCACCGCCTGCGCCCAGGCCTCCCGCCCGCCGAGCGCGTCGACGAGATCGGCCGCCGCGACCTGGGCGCGCTTGTCGCCGCCGACGATCGCCGGGCGCACGGTGTTGCCCTGGGCGTCCAGCGGGACCAGCGCGTTCTGCTGCGCGGAGACGCCGATGGCCTGTACGCCCTCCAGGAGACCGCCGCCGGCGGCCTCGCCGAGGGAGAGCAGCCAGGCCTGCGGGTCCACGTCACTGGGGCGCGCCGCGCCGTCCGGCGTGTCGACCGGATGCGGTGCGTATCCCTGGCGGAGCACCGCACCCGTGTCCGTGTCGCAGACGACGATGCGAGTGAAATCCGGTGAGCTGTCCAACCCGGCGACTATCCCCATGCCCGAAATTCTGCCGCACGCTCCGCTGTGGTTTGGCCGAGGGCGCCGTAGGGGCGGGGACCGAGCCTCGGGCGCGGGTGTGTCGGGGCTGGTCGCGCCCACGCGGCGGAGCCGCATATGTCACGGCTCCGTGCCCCGGGGGGTTGCGGGCTCCCGCGTGGGCGAGCGACCGCTACGCGTCGCTGCTGCCCCAGTCGTCCGCTGCCGCGCCGTTGGTGTTGCGCTCGCGCAGGGAGCGGACCCGGGCGGCCACCGAGTCGGGCATACGGTCGCCCATCTTCTCGCTGACCGTGTGGAAGGCCTTGCCGGCGTAGACGCGGCCCTGCTGGGCGGCCGTCTCCGCGGTGTTGCGGACCGCCGGGTTCTGGGCGACCCGGCGGGCGGACTTCTTCAGCTGCTCGTATCGCTCGCGTCCGGCCCTGGTACCCAGCACGTAACCCAGGGCGAGCCCGGCGACGAACGTGAGCTTGTAGCGCATGATGGCCACCTTCCCTCGTGGGGGGAGTCTCGTCGGGGAGTACCGATTGGCGGAGCACCCCCCTGCTTGCGCTAATGTATGTGTCGCAGCGAGCGGGCGCCCCCTGGCGAATACCCAGGGAGGTACGTTCGATGCAACGAGGCATTCCTCCGTAGCTCAATTGGCAGAGCAGCCGGCTGTTAACCGGCAGGTTACTGGTTCGAGTCCAGTCGGGGGAGCTCGGTCCTCCGTAGCTCAATTGGCAGAGCAGCCGGCTGTTAACCGGCAGGTTACTGGTTCGAGTCCAGTCGGGGGAGCATGCTGAACGAGGACCCCTGGCGGGGTCCTTTTTCATGTCCGTTCCGTGCCCGCGGGAACCGCCGGGCCTGCGCAGATGTCCTGAAGGTCATGAACGTCCGCCGAAGCCGACCATCCGAGGCAGGAGATCGTATGAGCGGCTATGCTGCGGCAGACGGCGCGCACACTTGTACGCGACACGCCGCTATGGGGCGGTAGCTCAGCCGGTTAGAGCAGCGGACTCATAATCCGTCGGCCGTGGGTTCGAGTCCCACCCGCCCCACTTGTGCAGGTCTTTGACCTGCGGGAACGTTCATTTTGGGCTGTTGGATCGTCAACTTTGCCTGGACGGACTGAATCCGCTGCTCGTGGGTTTGGAGTCGGGTGGTGGTCGGGGAGTTGCAGCCCTTCTGACCTGCGGTGGAGTAGATGATCGAGGTTGTCGCTCGGGGTCCGGGCGGCTGCCTTGAGGTCGATGACGAAACTCAGGGGCCGAACAGGGGCCGGGGCGGCGCAGCCGGGTCCTGGCCGACGGTGTCTCCGAGGTGATTCGCTGTCTGCAATCACCTGTCGTGTGGGCAGGGGATCGACATCCCATCGCGGCCAGTCGAATACCGGGCCGACAGCGAGGGCGGCGCGGATGCCGGTACGGCTGTCGTGTTCGCGGTGCGGGGGCTGGGGAACTGCCCGAAGAGGAAACGGCCCTGCGGGGGTCCTCATCGGCCTCACCGATCATCGTGTGAGGACACCGCAGACGAGTGAGTCCTCAAGCCGCGCCCCGTCAGGTCTGGAGCCGGAAGAGGGTGAAGCGACGCGGCTCGCCGGCCTCGTACAGCTCTACGGGCGTGGGTTCGCGGTCGCCGGGCAGGCCGAGCATCTACACGTCGCGCGATGACCTGCGGTTGGCGAAATCGGCGAGCAGCTCGGTGACCGCGGTGCGGTCCTCGATCACGGTGGGCACCGCCTCGTAATCCCGTCTGCGGATGCGCAGGTGGACAGTGGGGCCGGTGCGCAGGCTGGGGATCCGGGTGCTTTGCGAAAACGCGTGGCCAGCACCGTGCCGGGGATCGCTCCGGCGGGCCTTCGTGATCCGGTCGTGGTGGGCGGGTTGTCCCGCCGGACTGGCGCACCCGCGGGTTCACGCCGGGGGAGGACCGAGCTCGTCCGCGTTGGCGGAGCGGTGGAAGTCCCCGACCGCCGCCAGCAGGGTGACCGCGGTCATCGCGGCGACCCTGGGGATGGTCATCAAGCGCCGCACGACCGGGTCGTCCAACGCCTCGGCGGCCGGCCGCCGTTCCACCTCGGCGAGTTCGGCATCGTAGAGGTCGAGCTGCCGCAACAAGGCACCCACGGTCTGCCGCTCGTCGGCCGGCAGCGTCTGATGCTCCAGCCAGGCCAGGCTGCGGGTGCCGAAGAGATCGGTCACCGGCGGTCGCTCCAGCATGTTGCGGTGCAGCACTGCCTGGACCTGGTTCTTCACCCGGATCCGCCCGCGCACGAGCTGAGCCCGGTGCGCGGACCGGCGCCGCAGCATCCTGATCCGCTCGTCCGGCGGCCAGGTACCCGGCAGGAAGCCAGCGGGCAGAACCTGGGCCGGGTCACGGGCGTCGACCTTGCCGGTCTTGCCCTTCGTCTCGGCGATCGCCCGGGTCTTGACCGGATTGCAGATCACCACCCGGGCGCACCGCCACCGTACGCGCGTTGCTGGTGGCCTCCAGTGCCACCTGGTCGTCCGGGCGCAGCCCGGCGGCGAACTCCCGCAGCGCCTGCGGTGGGCCATCCACCCGGCCCCAGTCTGTGACCAGCCCGTCCTCGACCACCGCGACCTGCGTGAAGTCCCGGTGGATGTCCGAACCGATGAACCGCCCCACCGTCTGCCTCCGACACCTACGGACTCGCGCTCACGACGCAGCCAGGCAGGTCGTAGGGGTGGCCATCCTTCGCATCCTCGGTGAGATTGAGATTGAGATCGAGGAGTGGAAATGTCTCGGGGAATTGATCGTCAATGCCTTTGGCGAATTTCAACGAGATGATGATTTGCGTCATCCTGGGAGCGGCCGCGCGACGATGTCGATTCTCACCGCGCCAACATCGCCTTCGCCTCCGAGCTCAATTCCTTCGCTATTGCTGTCGCCGCGTTCCCCCTGTTGGCGCTGCTGTAGTCAGTCGGACTGCTCAACCGTGCTTTGAAACGGCATTGCCTCCAAGCTGCCACATTTCATAGTTCCCGCATTCTGCCGTGATCTCGGCCGTCGCTTGAGCGGCGGTGATGAAGTCGTCGACCACTGGCGAGGTGTGCGATGCCGCCACCGCGAGGCACACCTGGTCGGGCGCCAGATCCGGGATGGGTACATAGACGATGTTCGGATGTGAGTAGAACACGGTCGCCGAACGGGCCAGGAACGAGATGCCCCGGCCGGCCGCGACATGCTCGAGCGTTTCGTCCACCCCGCGCACCACGTACCCGGCGTTGGGGTGCGGGCGCCTGGTGGGCTGCGTGCTCGGGTCGGCGTGCCAGACCAGCGGTTCGCCGGCCAGGTCTGCCTCGGTGACCTCCTCCTTGCCGGCCAACCGGTGGCCGGCGGGCAGCACCGCCACCAGCGGCTCGGTGTACAGCGGGGTGACGTGCAGGCCGGCCTCGTCGATGGGCAGCCGCACATAGCCGACGTCGATGCGGCCGTCGAGCAGCATCAGGGCTTGGTCGTCCCCTTCGATCCGTTGCACGTCCACGACCACGTCCGGGTGCCGGGCCTCGAACGCCCGCGCCGCCGGGATGACCGGGATGCCGGCCCGGAAACCGACCATCAGCCGCCGGCTGCCGCGGGCGGCCACGGACACCCTGCGGCGGACCGCGTGAGCGGAGGCGAGGAGCGGACCGGCGTCGGTCAGCAATTGTCGGCCCGCGTCGGTCAGCTCTACGCCGTGGCGATCCCTGGTGAACAGTGAGGCGCCGAGATCCTGCTCGAGTGCACGGATCTGCCGGCTGAGCACTGGCTGCGCGATATGTAGCTCTTCGGCGGCGCGGCCGAAGTGCAACTGGTCGGCCACGGCGGCGAAGTAACGCAATTTGCGCAGGTCCAGATCCATGACGTCTCCCAGTCCGGTGATGCCTTCAGGGTATCACCACGGCTAAAAGAAGTCTTGGACACGCACTCAGGCCAATGGCAACCTGAAAAGGTGCCTATCGGGGCCGAATTGAGTTCGGTACAAGAATTCGACATCGGAACTTGACAGCAGGGTCCAGGCCCAGAATGAGCACGCTGTTTCGGATACCCATTAATTCAACGGAGTGATCGTGGGAAAGCTCGATGGCAAGGTGGCGGTGATCACCGGCGGATCCACCGGCATGGCACTGGTCGGAGCCAAACTGTTCGTCGACGAAGGAGCGCACGTCTTCATTCAGGCCCGGCGGCAGGAAGCACTGGACGACGCCGTCGGGCTGATCGGCCGCAACGTCACCGCCGTCCAGGGTGACGCGGCCGAACTGGACGACCTGGACCGCTTGTACGACACCGTCAAGCGGGAAAAGGGCTCGATCGACGTGCTGTGGGCCAGCGCCGGGACGGGCGAACCCGCCGTCCTCGGCGAGATCACCGAGGAACAGTTCCACCGCGCCTTCTGGCTCAACGCGCGCGGCACCCTGTTCACCGTGCAGAAGGCGCTGCCGCTGATCAACGACAACGGCTCGATCCTCATGACCGGATCCAACGCCTCCCTCGGCGCCTTCCCCGGCTGGAGCCTCTACGCGGGAAGCAAAGCCGTCCAGCAGGCCTGGGCCCGCGTCTGGCTCAACGAACTGCGCGACCGCAGGATCCGGGTCAACGTCCTGACCCCCGGCCAGGTCGCCACCGCCAAACAGGAAGAACTGTTCGACGAGGCGACCAAGGCCGCATTCGAGTCCCTCATCCCCCGCGGAAAGATGGGCCGCCCCGAAGAAATCGCCACCGTCGCCCTGTTCCTCGCCTCCGACGACTCCAGCTACGTCAACGGCCTGGAACTGGTCACCGACGGCGGCACCACCGCCATCTGAACCACACACCAGGAATGCCGCGGGCACACCCCACGCGAGCGCCGAATTCGCTTGCCGACGAGCCGGAGGTGCCGGGAAAAGCACGGCAGTCGGCCCGGAACGCCGCGGCCGACGCCCTGCGCCTGACCCGGCACGAACGAGACAGAGCGACATCGCGAGAACAGGAAGAGAGCGCACCTCATGAGCAGCATCACCCTCATCGGTACGGGGAACATGGCCCGTACCATCGGCACGCTCGCGGTGGCGGGCGGCAACACCGTCGAGGTCATGGGACGCGATCAGTCCAAGGCCGATGACCTGGCCAAGGCTCTGGGCGGCGGCGCTACGAAGGGCAGGTGGGGCGCCGTCCCGGCGGGGGACATCGTCATCACGGCCCTGTTGTACGGCGGTGTCGCTCCGGTCGTAGCCGAGTACGGAGACGCCCTCGCGGGCAAGGTCGTCGTCGACATCAGCAACCCCTTCAACGCCACGTTTGACGGACTGGCCCACAGCGAGGAGACCTCGATCGCGCAGGAAGTCGCCAAGGTGGCCCCGGCTGGCGCCAGCGTGGTGAAGGCGTTCAACACCATCTTCCGCAATGTCCTGGAGAAGGGCCGGCCCAACGTCTTCATCGCCGGCGATGACGCGCAGGCCAAGGCCCGCGTGGCGGCATTCATCGAGAGCCTCGGGCTGCGCCCGCTGGACGTCGGCGGCCTGAAAATGGCGCACTGGCTGGAAGGAGTGGGCGTGGTGACGATGGGTCTCGCCGGCAACGGGGTCGGCCACGGGGACTTCGCCCTCGGCGTCTACGAGTTCACCGGCTGAGCCCCGGGGCCGAGCAGCCGGCGAGCAGGGCGCCGTGCGCCCTGACCATGGTTGACCCGGGCGGGGACATCGTTGTCCTCGCCGTGCCGTACGCCAGCGCGACGGCGGTGGTGCGTGAGTACTGGGACGCACTGCAGTGCAGGGCCGTCATCGACGTCACCGACCCCGTATCCCCCGATTTCCAGGGCTTTGTCACCCCTCGGCTGCAGTTCTGACGCGCAGGCAAAGACACGCGTGTCGGTGTTCATCGAGAGCCTGGGACTGCGGCCGATGGACATCGGGAAGCCGGCCATGGCGCGGGCACCGGAGAACGTCGCCCTGTAGCAGCCGGGCCTTTTGCCCGCTCCGTCAACACACCGACTTCTTCCTCGGCGCCAGCATTCTCGGCTGAGCGCACCCGCACCACCACTTCTCGCGCCACATCACGCCACTGGATCTGCGGCACGGGGAGAAGCGGCCCCTCCACCTACTCTCAAAAGGACAGCGGTATGCGTGTTTTCGTCACTGGCGGGACCGGCCATTCCGGTTCGTACATCATCCCCGAGCTCATCGCCGCCGGGCACGAGGTCACCGGCCTGGCCCGGTCGGACACAGCCGCGGCGGCGGTGTCCGCGCTCGGTGCGAAGGTGCGTCGCGGCGGCCTCGAGGATCTCGACGGGCTCAAGGAGGCGGCCGCGGACTCCGACGGCGTCATCCACGTCGCGCACAGGCAAGACCTGCTTCCGTCCGGCGGGATCGATGCCGTGGCCGCCGCGGAGCTCCCGATCATGCTCGCGTACGGCGAGGCACTCGCGGGAACCGGAAAGCCGCTGGTCGCAGCGGGGAGCATTGGCTCACCCGGGCAGCACTTGGGCCGGCCGGCCACCGAGGAGGACCCGGCCCTTCCCGGCGGCGATGAGTACAAGGGCACCCTGCGGGTTCGGAACGTCGTGGAAACCGCCGTAATCGACCTCGCCGCGCGGGGAGTGCGGTCTTCGGTCGTGCGGATCGCCAACATCGCGCACAGCACGACCGATGGTGCCGGCTTCCTCGTGCAGTTGATCGCGCTCGCGAAGGAGAAGGGTTTCGTCGGCTACCCCGGAGACGGCGCGAACCTGTGGAACGCCGTGCACGTCCGCGATGTCGCCTCCTTGTTCCGCTTGGCGCTGGAGAAGGGGCCGGCCGGTAAAAACTGGCACGCGGTTGGGGACGGTGCCATCCCGTTTCGCGAGATCGCCGAGGCCATTGGCAGCCGTCTGGGCCTGCCCGCGTGAGCGTTCCCGTGGACGTACTGATGGTGCCGGGATACTTCGGGTTCCTCGCGAACATAGTCACGCAGAACTACCCGGCGTCCAACCTCATCACCCGCCGGGCCCTCGGCTGGGAACCCGCTCAGCCCGGCCTGCTCGCCGATCTGGACAACGGCCATTACTTCCCCGCCAGCTGACGGCAGGGACCCGAATCGCAACGAGTCCGGCAAATGGCAAGGGTGCGGCTCTTCTGGAGGGACGCTGAGAATATGACGACTGTGGGATTCATCGGAAGTGGCAACATCGGCAGTGCCGTCGCGCGGCTCGCCATCGAGGCCGGGCACCAGGTCGTGCTCAGCAACTCGCGCGGTCCCGAAACGCTCGCGGACACGGCCGCGGACCTGGGGCCGCGGGCGTCCGCGGCGACGAGCGGGGAGGCCGCGGCGGCCGGTGACATCGTCGTGGTCACGGTGCCGGTCAAGGCCTTCCCCAACCTGACGGCCGCGTCACTGGCCGGGAAGACGGTCATCGACACGTGCAACTACGGCCCCGAGCGTGACGGGCACATCCCCGAGCTCGACAGCAAGTCGCTTACCTCGAGCGAGCTGCTGCTGCGGTACATCCCGGACGCCATGCTCGTGAAAGCGTTCAACAACATCTTCTTCAAGCACCTGCTGTCACTCGCCCGCCCGGCGGGGGCGGCCGACCGCTCGTACCTGCCGATCGCCGGGGACTCCGCGCCGGCGAAGGCGGCGGTGACCGAATTCATCGAATCCATCGGGTACAGCGTGGTGGACGCGGGACCGCTGGCCGATAGCTGGCGGCAGGCGACGGGCACGCCGGTGTGGGGGACCCCGTACGGGTCGTTCTCGAACGAGAAGGGCCAGTCGGTCGGCGAGGACGCCATCCGCGCGGCACTGGCCACCGCAACGCGGTAACCGCAAGTTGGCGCGGGCCGCGGTATGGTCCGGCCGTGTTAAGGCCCCGTCCGGTAGGCGTCGGGCGGGGCCATGACGCAGAACTCGTTGCCGTCCGGATCCGCCAGATGTGCCATGTTCTGCCGTGCTCGCGGACCGGACGCCCGTGAGCGCGGCCGCTTCCAGGTCGGTGACCTGGCGGACCCGGCGGTTAGGTCCCGGGTACGCAAGTCCAGGAGAAGACGGTTCTCCCCCGCTTCCTGAGCCGGGGGATCACGTCATTTTTGAGTCAGTCTCCCTTCCCCCGGTTATGACGCCAGTGGTGTATGCTGCCAGTGTAATAAATTGCAGATGGGGGCGCGTGCATGGCTTGGAAGATCGTCGTGGTCGAGCCAGCACTGTCGTGGCTTCACGGCCTGCGCCGTACTGACCGCGACACCCTGATTCAGGTCAGCCAGGCTGTCGCTGCCCTTCAGGAGGAAGGCCCCGCGCTGGGCCGCCCTCTGGTGGACACGATCAAGGGCTCGGCGGTGTCGAACCTCAAGGAGCTTCGCCCTGGCTCGGCAGGGGCCACGGAGGTGCGGTTGTTGTTCGTTTTCGACCCGGACCGCCAGGCCGTGATCCTGGTCGGTGGTGACAAGGCGGGTAACTGGTCCGGCTGGTATCGCGTCGCGGTGCCCCAGGCGGAGCAGGCATACGCGGAGCATCTGAAGCGAATCGATGGAGAGGACGGGGCACGATGACTGATCACCTCAAGGACCCGCAGGCCGTCTCCTGGGGAGACCTGG
This sequence comes from Streptomyces sp. NPDC005866, assembly GCF_040629895.1. NCBI lineage: Bacteria > Bacillati > Actinomycetota > Actinomycetes > Kitasatosporales > Streptomycetaceae > Streptomyces > Streptomyces sp. NPDC005866. Next base: position 234,197 of record NZ_JBEXWP010000006.1, on the reverse strand, counting down.
CCGAGGATTTCGCCTTCACCGACGCTGAAAGGGATCAGATCCAGAAGGGGGCGCAGGCGCTGGTCCTGGCTTCCCGTGTCCACCGTCTTGCTGAGTTGCGGAAGCGGCAGCACACCACACAGGTCCAGGTTGCCGAAGCCATGGGCGTCACTCAGGCTCGCGTCTCGCGCATCGAGAAGGGCCAACTGGAGCGCAGCGAGGTCGACACCCTCGCTGCCTACGTCAAGGCGCTCGGCGGCAAGCTGAAGATCGTCGCTGACTTCGGTGATGAGACGTACGTCCTTGGCTGACTGTTGACACGCTGTGGCCAAGGTCCATGCGCAGCCTGGTGGGCAAGCTCGCCTCTTGGCGTCAGAAATGATGCTCCACCGCGACACCCGGGATGGAGCATCATCGCGTTGGAATGGGAATCCGCTGCGTGAAGGTTCCATCTCCTCGGCTGAACTGGGCGGAAGCGGCTGCTGCTGTGGCATGCTTCCAACTCATCGGCTCTCAGGGGCCATTGAGGGGCCACAAGGACAGGAACAGACCGACAAGCACTGCACAGGACTGATACTGATCGGCACGTCTGACCTGCAGGAACGGCGTGAATCGGCAATGATCGGCAAGGGCCGCCAAGACCCCTGGCGGACTCATAATCCGTCGGCCGTGGGTTCGAGTCCCACCCGCCCCACCCGGGTTCCTCCCAGAAGAACCATTTCTACCTGCGGAAACGCGTTGACGGGAGTCACCACCTCAGGGTGGCGACCCCCATTCACACGTTCAGATCAAGATCCAGGGGACACGCAGGGGACACGGTCAGGCGACATGCGAGTCATAGCCGAAATTGGTCGTATCGCCTGATCGGTGCCGTGGATGGAAGGCATCGAGCGAGGCCTCGGCTCTGTACTGCCTCTTCCGTACGCCGGGGTGCCGCAGTTCCGGGGCGGGCGTATCGGCGGTCAGCGTGTTCGCACTGGAGTACCCGCACTCCCCTGCCAACTCGGCCCACCGCCACGAACGGGACGAGCAGTTGGTGCTCTCCGTCGGCGGCGGCGTCGCCCTTCCTGTTCGGGATGCTGGCCCCGCTGTGCGAGCTGGCACTGAATGGTGTCGCTCCAGTGGCATGCGTTCTTCGGGGCCGGTGATGGCTCTTCGGGCCGAGTCAGTAGTGGTATCGAGCCTGGACGATGATCAACTCATCGTCGGTCGGCTTGTACACGAGTCGGTGCGTGTCGTCGATTCTCCGAGACCAGTAGCCCGACAGGTCACCCTTCAGGGGCTCCGGCTTGCCGATGCCCTTGAAGGGATCGCGCGTGGTGTCGTCGATCAGCTTGTTGATGCGCTTGACCATCTTGCGGTCGCTCTCGGCCAAGTAGGTGTAGTCCTCCCAGGCGTGGGACGTGAACGAGATCTTCACGCACGCTCCGCGTCGGGGTCGATCAGCGCGCGATTCTGGGCCTTGCCGACCTCCGCCTCGGCGATGGAGTCGAGCAGGCGACGGGCGTTCTTGGGGGAGCGCAGGAGGTGCACTGTCTCGGTCCAAGAGCTGAAGTCCTCTTCGGACATGAGGACGGCGTTCCCCTTGCGGGAAGTGATGTGAACCGGAGCGTGATCCTCGTTGACCTGCTCGATCAGCGGGAACAGGTTCTGACGCGCCTCGCTGGCTGTGATTGACATGCTTGCCGCCTCCTCTCTCGACTTGTACAAGATATAGTACGAGTCTTGATCGTGTCCACAGATCCCGGCGCGTCCGCTGGAGTGGTGTATCGAAGTCCACTCGGTGGCCTCGCTTGTGACATGCGGTGAGTTCGGTGGGCAGGGCAGCCTGTCTCGTCGATTTCTGTCTCGATCGGGCAGAGGGGGGCGGGGGGCCTTGGCCAGCAAGGTCGAGTCCCATGTAGCGGGGGTCTCGGTCCACTCGTCGTTCAGCTCGGTCGGCACCGCGCCTCCCGCGGTTGAATACCGGTGTGGCACGGAAAGTGGTGGGATTCGACGAGGACGATCTGACGGCGCTGGCCGGGGCTCGGTCCTTCGAGCGGGGGCTGGGGTATCTGGACGCGGTGAGTGGGCTGGAGGTGGGGGAGGGCTCGGTCACCGCCGTGGTGCACGGCACGGATGTCTACGAGGTGGAGCTCACCCTCGGTGGCGAGAAGGGGATTTCGGGAAGGTGTGACTGCCCGTACGGACAGGAGGCCAACTTCTGCAAGCACTGTGTGGCGGTCGGGCTGACCGTGCTACGGCGGGCGAGGACGATCCCGCATCAGCGAGCCGCGGCACGGGCGCGATCTTCCGGCTTGGAGGCGTGGCTTTCGGCGCTGTCACGTGACCAACTGTTGGCGCTGGTGCGGGAGCAGGTCGCCGAGGACCGGGAACTACGCCGGCGCTTGGAGCTGCGGGCAGCCGCTGCTCGTTCCGACGTCAGTACGGTCCGGGATCGGATCATCGCCCTGATCGATCCACGGCCGTTTGCCCGGTACGGGTACATCGACTACGCGGACGCCTCCGAGTATGCGCGGCAAGTCGCCGAGGCGGCGAGCGCCCTGCGCGCCTTGACCGCCGACGGGCAGGCGGCGCAGGCGGTCGGTCTGGCCGAGGAGGCGATCCGGGTGCTGGGGGAGGCATACGCGGAGATCGACGACTCCGACGGTGTGGTCGGGGAGGCCGCCGCCGCAGTGGCCGAGGCCCATCTGGAGGCCTGCGGGGTCGCACGCCCCGATCCGGCTCGGCTGGCCGAGTGGCTGGTCGGCACGGTGCTTGACGACAGCAACGACGTGACAGACCTGGATCCCCTCGACTACGCCGGCTCGCTGGGGCCGAGCGGACTGGCCCGCATGCGGCAGCTGGCGGCCGAGGCACTCAGGCGCAGGCCGTCCGGCTGGGCGGAGCGGTACCTGATGGAGCGCCTGGTCAAGGCGGAGGGCGACATCGACGCACTGGTCGCCTTGTACGCGCAGGACCTCGCCCCGTCCGGTGCCACCCATCTGCTCATCGCCGAGGAACTGGAAACGGCGGGCCGTGCGGACGAGGCACTCGCCTGGGCCGAGCGGGGACTGCGGGACTGCGCCGCCGAGACGTACATCGACGGCCGTCTGGTCGAGCACGTATGCGTCCGGTACGCACAGAGGGGGCGGGCGGCGGACGCGGTCAATGTGCGCCGGGACCGGTTCCGTGTCGAGCGGTCCCTCGCCGCCTACCGGCAGCTGCGCTCTGCCGCCCGGGCGGCAGAGCGCTGGGAGAGCGAACGCGCGGCGGCACTGGCCGCTCTGAGCGAGGACGCTCGTCGTGTGCACGGCGGCCGGTACGGCGGGCCCGTGCTGATAGACGCGCTGCTCGACGACGGCGACCTGGACGCCGCCTGGCGCGAGGCGGCCGACGGCGCGGACGACCGGCAGTGGGAGCGACTCGCCGACCTGTCGCGCGAGATACGTCCGGCCGAGACACTCGGCGTGTACCTGCGGCTGGTCGAGCGGTCGAAGGAGCCGACCGGGGACCGTGCCTACGAGCATCTGGCCGGTTTGCTCCTGGCGACCCGTGACTGCCATCGCGCGCTGGGGACCGAGGACGCGTTCACCGTGTATCTCGGCGGCCTGCGAATGGAACTGAGACGCAGGCGGAAGCTGATGAGCATCCTTGACCGGCACGGGCTGTGAAAGGGCTCCGGCAGAGGCCTCGTCGGCGATGGGAGAACGACAGGGACAGGGGCCGGCTCTCCCCGTCGGAAGGCAATTCCGCTGCCGGAGGGTGGTGAAAGGGGGCCACCCCATTACTCGACCTGGTCTGATGCAGCCCGACGTCCCCCACTTCCCCTCACGGGAGGGCTCTGCGGACCGCCAGGGGACACGCAGGGGACGGAAGGACCCGGAAGGATCAGGAAGGCCGGCGCAGAGCCAGGATGTCAAAGCGCCTCTGACCTGTGGTTATAGGAATGACGCGGTAAGAGACGGGAAGGATCGGAAGATCCTTGAAGGACTCATAATCCGTCGGCCGCGGGTTGGAGTCCCACCCGCCCCACCAGTGCAGACCCAGGGCCTGCGGAAACGTTCCATGTGAGCTGGTGGAACGTCAACTCCGGCTCAACGGAACAAATCCGCTGCTCACGACTTTGGGTAGACGGGTCCCAGGCCGTTCAGAAGAACGTTGACTGCTCTCACCTGCGGCGTAGATGCCATCGAGGATCTTTGCCGACCTTCGGGGACAGCTCCCTTGGGCTCGACTGCCAAGATCGAGGGACCAGGCAGGGACCAAGACGGCGTCCACTGTTCCGCGTTGGTCCCAGACCTCGGCTTGTGGACGCACGACACCATGCCCCTGAGATCGCCTTGCAGCCCGGTCGGACTCGGCGGTCCCGCGGCGGAGCCGACCGGGAACGAGTACGGCCACCGTGTGATCGTCGAGGGGTAGGTGCGCACTCCTGAAGCTCATGCGGTGGCCGCGGGCCATGGGGTGGGCCCTGTCGGCGAGCGGGCGGTGTACGGCCAGGCTGCGGCCCGGATCGCAGGCCGGCTTCGGGAAGTGAAACAGCGTGAGGCTGAGCAGCCCGGTCGCGGCTTCAGCAGCCCGCTCCGCCTCACCTCGCGGGACAGCGCGGCGTAGTCCCTGTCCCGGCTGCCGGGCGGACGTTTGACCGTAGCGGTGTGGTCCGCCGGGTCGTCCGCCCGGCCGACGGGTGGGGGGCTGGGCGGAAGCGGCCCGAGGCAGGCCGCGGTGCGGGCCTGTCTCGGGAAGGGGTGTCCTCAGCGCGCGCGGACCTGGTTGGCCTGCATGCCTGCCGGCATCCGGCACGTGCGGGGCCGCAGGGGAGTACGGTGGCGCTACCGAGCGCACCTCGCACGCCGTCATCAGTTTCGGCGTCGCCCTCGGGGAACGGTGCAGGTCGGCGTACATCGAATCCGGCCGGAAATGAGCCGCAGCATGTCTCCTGGCTCGTACTGTCCCGCCGTCTTCCGTATCCGGACCCGTGCAGCGAGGTAGCGGATTTCCCGGTTTTCGGGATGCCCCCGAGGCATTCCGGCATCTCGCACGGCCCTGGACCGATCAGCACGTCTGAACGGATCAGCACGGCTCTGAACCGATCAAGAGGATGCGAGACGCATGTATTCACAGGACTCGATCTCCGGCCGCCGCCGCGGCCGTCCCGAACCGACCGCGGAGGTGCTCTCCGGACTGGCCTGCCTCATCTGTGGCACCGACTACCGGAACGCACCCGACCCGGAGGTGGTGGTGGTTTCCCACCGCGACGACAAGCAGCTCCTCGCCTGCCACGGGACGTGCGCACGCATGGCGAGCGGGTCGGTCAACGGTTTGGACGAGACACCCCTCCCGCTGGCCGAGCGCGTCCGCAGGCACCGGGCCGACGGCTCATGACCCGGATACCGGGCAGCCACGACAAGCGCGCCGAGAACGAAGCGAACGAAATGATGAGGAAGCGTGTGAGCCTGATGAGTCTCGGAGTACTCGCCTCCTCCCGCAAGGAGAACGAGTTCCGCCTGCCGTTGCACCCCGCCCATCTCGACCGGATCGCCCCGGACGTACGCCAGAGGATCTTTCTCGAACAGGGCTACGGCGAACGGTTCGGCGTAGCCGACGATGCGCTCGGACCGCTCGTGGCGGGCTTGCGCTCCCGCGAGCAACTCCTTTCCGAGTGCGATGTGTTGCTGCTTCCCAAACCCATGCACGACGACGTCGCCGCGCTGCGCGAGGGCCAGGTGCTGTGGGGATGGCCGCACTGCGTGCAGGACGAGAGGCTGACCCAGCTCGCCATCGATCGACGGCTGACCCTCATCGCCTGGGAGGCCATGAACCACTGGACGTCCACGGGCGCCTTCAGCGTCCATGTGTTCCACAAGAACAACGAACTCGCCGGCTACTGCTCGGTGCTGCACGCCCTGCAGCTCGGCGGGCTGACCGGCAGCTACGGGCGCCGCCTGCGCGCGGCGGTCGTCAGCTTCGGCGCCACCGCGCGCGGAGCGGTCACGGGCCTGGGCGCCATGGGGGTTTCCGACGTCACGGTGCTCACCCAGCGCGCCGCCGCGGCGGTGGCCTCGCCGATGCCCTCGGTCGTGATGGGCCACTTCGAGGAGCAGGAGGACGATCCGTCGCGCCTGTGGGCATTCACCGCGGCTGGTTCCGTGCCGCTGGCGGAGTACCTGGCCGGATTCGACATCATCGTCAACTGCGTCCTGCAGGACACCGACGCGCCGCTCATGTTCGTCACCGACGAGGAACTCGCCCTGTTCCGGCCGGGGACCTTCTTCATCGACGTCGCCTGCGACGAGGGCATGGGCTTCGAATGGGCCCGTCCGACCACCTTCGGCGAGCCCATGCCCGCGGTGGGATCGGGCTGCCACTACTACGCGGTGGATCACAGCCCGTCCCACCTGTGGAACTCCGCCACCTGGGAAATCAGCGAGGCGCTCCTTCCCTACCTGCGCAAGGTCATGAGCGGCCCCGCGGCATGGGACACCGACATCACGGTCAGAAAGGCGATCGAGATCCGCGACGGCCTCGTCCAGAACCCGAAGATCCTCTCCTTCCAGCACCGGTCAGCCGCCTACCCTCACACTCCCGAGGCCCCGGCGCCCGTCCTCACCCCGGTGCTGCACTCCGCCGCGCAGCCGGCCTGACCATCCCGAACCGGGAGTGTCACTGGCCGGTCATGAATCCCCGGTCTGCCGCCTTCGCTGTGCCGACGGCCGGTGGATCCACTGCCTGAAGGCAGAGCTGGTGGTTCAAGAACCGTTGGCCTCTCAAGTGATGACGAACCGGTTCCAACCGTTCTGCCGGACGGGGCGGAAGCCGACTCGCCGCCTTTCTCCATGCTCCGCAAAGACGCTCAGGGACCACGCAGGGACCGCAAGGACCGGAACCAACCGACAAGGACCACGCAAGGCCGACTGCGATGCGGGGGCCTGACCGGCAAGAACGCCACGAATCAACACGGATCGGCAAGGGCCGCCAAATCCTCAAAGGACTCATAATCCGCCGGCCGTGGGTTCGAGTCCCACCCGCCCCACCACAGCCCCTTGCCGCAGGAACGTTTTCACCTGCGAGGTAGCGTCAGTTCTCCCTGAGCGGAGGGGTTTTGATGGCCTTTGAAGATCATTAGCTCGGCCACTGCACGGCCGAAGTGCAGACGATCAAGACATGAAGCGGCCCCGCATCGTCCATGAGCCCGGGCACCGGTTCGCGATGGTCATTGAGGAGCCGGTGCTCCACTACCGGCTGGGCGACACGGATGCGATGGCTGCCCAGTCGGGCTACCTACTGACCGCCGGCGCGCTGCCGCAGGTGCCGCTGGGCATCATCCACATTGTGGTGTCGGAGCGTCCCGTGTGGCCGCAGGAGCTGTTCCACGTGTACGACGAGAGCCTCGTGTCGTTTGAACCGCTGGCCGCGCGAGTACAGGTCACACAGCCATCCGGGATTGCCCTCTACGTGGAGGCGTTCGAGCAGCTGCGCGCCTGGCCGTGTACGGGGCGGAGGCCCGGGCGCTGATCGTGAAGGCCATCGACGCCCTGCACTGACTCACGTCAGGCGGATGCCGCGACTGCGGCCCGGCTCGCGGACGATCGAGCCCTTCGCTTCCAGCTCGACCAGCTGGTAATGGACGGACGACCGGCTGCTCATGCCGACCGCCTGCCCGATCTCCGCCACAGTCGGTGCTTCCCCCCGGTCCGTGATGGTCTCGCGGATGCAGCTGAGAATGCGCTCCTGGATGTCAGTGAGGTGATCGACTTTGGTTCTACCCATGCCTCGACTAGAGCGCATGTTCGATTTTTGAGGCAAGGTAGCCACGTGCGCGACCTGCCCCCGGACCTGCCCCACCTCCGCGCCCTGGAGACCTGGCCGCCTGCACCCACTGCCGGCCCGACACCGAACTGGGCGTCCTCGACCAGGTGTCACGCACCACTGGCGGCACCGGCATCCTGCACACGGCGACGGTCACAGGACGATCACTTCCACCACATCTCCCACACGGGTCATGACGCCCGGCGCTACCGTCATCCCCCCAGAAGGCACAACAGGGGGGACCATGACCAGCCCGTACTACCCGCAGCCCCAGCCGCCCCAGAACACGCCCGACTCGCGCCCGCTCTACAAGCGCAAGCGCATCTGGTTCGGTGGCTTCACCGCCTTCACCCTCGGCGCGCTCGTCGCCGCGTCCGGCCACAACGACCCGGCCCCGGTTGCCGCGCCGACCGTCCGCGTCACGACGACCGCGACCGCCACGGCCACGGCAACCGTCACCGCGAAGCCGAAGCCCGCCACCACGGTCACCAAGACCGCCAAGCCCAAGCCCGCGCCGACCGTCACCGTCACCGAGACCACCGACAGCGGTTCCGGCTACAGCTACGACGACAGCAGCGGCGGCACGAGCGGGGGCGGCAGCACCTACTACAGCAACTGCTCCGAAGCTCGCGCCGCCGGGGCCGCGCCCCTGTACCGCGGCGATCCCGGCTATGCAGCCCACCTCGACCGGGACGGCGACGGCGTCGCCTGCGAGTGACAGCAGCAGGCCCACCTCGACGAAGCGCCCTCACCGCCGAAGCGGTGGGGGCGGTCTGTCAGTCGTCGTCGGGTGGCCGGTCGGTTCGCGGAACGGGCCCGCTCCCTCCAGGCTATCGGGGCCCGTAGTCGGCCCGCTGGTGGCGACCCGCCCCACCATGGCGCCTTGAGGCCTGCCGGCGGGGCAGCCGGCGCCCCTGCTCGCCCGTGGCGACGTGAAGTGGACGGGCCGTCCCCAGGCGGCCTCAACCGCCTTCCACGGGCCTGGAGCCGATGGCTTCGCAGGCCGCCTTCTCTGTGGGGTAACCGTCCGCCGGGTAGATCACCGGCCCGCCGAGTGACTCATGGCCGTCGGTGACCGAGGACTCGCCGCTGTCGGGCTGCGCCTTCGGGAAGTAGCAGGCCGCGAACCGGGCCGGCTTGGGAGTCTGCGGAACTGTGCCCTGCGCGGGCTGGTTCCACATCCGGTCCCAGGCCGCCGCGCAGGAACGCGCCGCGTCCTGCGGATCGAAATCCTTCATGGCTTTGAGCGGCAACTGGCTCAGGTCCGCCTCGGGCGACAGCGTGCGGGCGCACATGACATTGCGCCCGTCCTCGCTCCACGGCCCGAACGTGGCTACGGCAGCCGTGGTGGCGCCCCCGAGGAGAGCAGCTGTGACCGCACCCACCATGAACAGGTGCCGGCGCCTCCCCGAACCGGCAGCGCCGGGCGGCTGCTCGGAGCGTCGCAGGATCTCCCGCAGGACGGTCCGGCCCTCGGCGGACACCGCCCAGCCGTCGGTGCTGTCGCCGTCGGGGCGAAGGGCGCGGATGGCGGCGAGGTCGGGCGCCTGGCTGTGCTCGGTGGCGTTCGGCTTCATGCTGACTCCCGTTGGGTGAAGTGGGTGTGAGACAGAGCGCCGTGGGCCGGCTGTGCATGGTCTGTACGGGGCAGCGCTGCCCTGAAGCGTTTGCGCGCCCGGTGCAGGCGCACAGCGAAGGCCGTGGCCGTGCAGCCAGCGACCACGGCCGCTTGTTTGGCCGTCAGGCCGTACCAGGCACTCAGCACGAGTACCTCCCGGTCCTGTTCGGAAAGCGCCGACAGCGCGGCGGCCACCTCGGCGCGCGTTCCTATCGCGTCTCGGAAGTCCGCGGTCCCCGTCCGGTCGGCCATCGCCGCCACGCGCTCGGCCAGTGCGCGGTGCCGCTGGTCGGACCGCACGCGGTTGGCGAGCAGCCGCCGGGCCGAGGCGAGCAGCCACGGCAAGGCGTCGTCGGGTACGGACCCGGACTTGCGCCAGGCCAGCACGAAAGTCTCCGACAGGATGTCCTGTGCTGTCTCCCGGTCCGTACGGTGCAGCAGATACGCCAGGACCCGGTCGGCATGAGCCCTGTAGAGAGCCTCCAAGGCCCGGTGTCCGGCCGGGTCACCGTACTCCCCGGGGGTTGTTCGTCGTCGTTTCACAGCACCTCCGTGTTCCGTCTGTCAGCGGCCGTCAACCGGTAGATGTTCGGTCGGGCCGGATCTCTTACCGCCTCTGGCGGATTCGGGCTCGGGCCTCAGGCTTTCACCAGCTCCCGGCCTCCCCTTCGGCCGCCTCCGCACGCGCACGCCCCGGCTCAGGGCGGCCCTGAACGCCGTGCCATCGGCATCCTGATCTTCCGCGTCCGGGATGTGCCGGCCCACGCCTGGGAGCCGGTCGACGAGGCGCTGGGCAAGCACGAGTGGGGCACATCCCCCCGGGGGTTCCACCCACATCGCGGGCCTGACGATCGGCTAGCCGGGCTCGTGCACTACGACGGCTGGATCGCCCGCCGCCCGGCCCGAGGGCCTCGCCATCGGCAACTCCGCCGCGCAGGCGAGATCTCACTCGCCCTTCTGCTGGTCATCGACTTCGGCCTGCACAACGCCACCGAGGGCTTCGGCATCGTCGCCCCGCTGGCCGCCGAGGGCGAACGTCCGTCCTGGCTCCCGCTGCTCTGGCTCAGCCTGCTCGGTGGCGGCCCCACCTTTCTGGGCACCCTCGTCGGCCAGCACCTGACCCACGACACCCTGTCGATCGCGCGCTCACCAGTTGGTGCGTCCTCCTCGGTCTGGTGCTCGGCTTCGCCACGGACGCCGTCGTCACGGCGGCCGGAGCCTGAACCACCTGCCGGCGGGACTCCGATCGCCGCACGGCGGGCGTGCGTACCGCGCGATGTGCGCGCTGCCCGTCGGCCGCAGCGCGTCGGCATGCGCTGTCATCCTCCGCCCGTTCGCGTCTATGCGGCTGTCGGTCCGACGGCCCGTCTTCCACTCGTCCTGGGCGCCCGCGCGGGAAGGGGCTGCTCGGTCCAGATGGTCTTGCCGGTGCCGGCATACCGCGTCCCCCAGCGCTCGGTGAGCTGGGCAACCAGCATCAGGCCGCGTCCGCCCTCGTCGAAGATGCGGGCGCGGCGCAGGTGTGGTGAGGTGCTGCTGGCGTCGGAGACCTCACAGATCAGCGTCCCTTCCCTGATCAGCCGCAGATGAATTGGCGCGCCGCCGTAGCGGATGGCGTTGGTGACCAGCTCGCTGACCACGAGTTCGGTGACATATGCCAGCTCGTCCAACTCCCAGGCGTGGAGTTGGGCGGTCGCCCGACAGCGGGCGTCGGCGACGACAGCCGGATCGCTGGGGAGGTCCCAGACGGCGACGTGCCCGCTGCCCAGGGCATGTGTACGGGCGACGAGCAGTGCGACGTCGTCGGCGGGCCGCTCGTCGAGGAGCGTCTCGAGTACCGTGTCGCAGGTGGTCTCCAACGACGACGCAACAGCGTCGGCCAGGGCAATGCGCAGGGTACGCAGGCCGGCGTCGACATCGCGATGACGTGCCTCGATCAAGCCGTCGGTGTACATCACCAGCAGACTGCCCTCGGGGATTTCGCGTTCGACGCACTCAAATGACGCCCCGCCCAGGCCGAGCGGCGGGCCGGTGGGCAGTTCGACGAAGTCCACCTGGCCGTCAGGGCGAACCAGTGCGGGCCACAGGTGTCCCGCACTGGCGAGCGAGCACTTGCGGGAGATGGGGTCGTAGACCGCGTACAGGCAGGTGGCCCCGAGTTCTCCGAAGGGCGCCTCTGTTCCGGAGGCGGGCTCCTCGCTGAGCCGGACGACAAGGTCGTCCACGTGGGCGAGGAGCTCGTCCGGAGCCAGATCGACATCGGCGAGGGTACGTACGGCCGTGCGAAGGCGGCCCATGGCGGCCGAGGCGGCGATGCCGTGGCCGACCACATCGCCAACGACGAGGGCGACGCGGGCACCAGAAAGCGGGATCACGTCGAACCAGTCACCGCCGACGCCGATCCTCGAGTCCGCGGGCAGGTAACGGCCCGCGACCTCGAGGGCTGACTGCTCGAAAATCCCCTGCGGGAGGAGGCTGTGCTGGAGAGCCAGTGCTGTCGTGTGCTCGCGTGTGTAACGGCGGGCGTTGTCGATGCAGACCGCGGCACGTGCCACCAGTTCCTCGGCGATCTGCAGGTCGTCGCGTCCGTATGGCGGGGCGGAGAGATCCAGACGGGTGAAGAGGACGACGCCGAGGTTGGTGCCGCGGGCGCGAAGCGGCACCGTGATCACGGACTGCGCACGGTGCCGGCTCACCCAGGTGGCTCGGTCGGGGTCGTGAGCCAGCCAGCGGTTGATCTCGGGCTCTCCGGTCCGGTGCACGCTGCCGTGGCCGGTGGCCAGGCAGCGGGCCACCGGCGAGAACTCCGGGTAGCGGGCCAGCTCGCCGACTGCGACTGCGGGCTTCACACCGCAGCGGACGGCCGCGCGCCGAAGCATCAGAGGCCCGTCGACGGCGATCGGCGGAGGCTCGTCGCCGCACAGCACAGCGTCAAGGAGATCGACCGAGACGAAGTCCGCGAGCGCGGGCACGGCCACGTCGGCCAGTTCCTGGGCGGTGCGGCTCACGTCGAGGCTGCTGCCGATACTCCTGCTGGCCTCGTTGAGCAGCGCCAGGCGCTCGCGGGCCGCGTACTGCTCGGAGAAGTCCAGGGCGGCCAGCTGACCGCCGTGCACCACCCCGAGGGAGTCCGTGAGCGGGGTGACGTGGACGATCCAGGCGTGCGCGTGGGGTTCTCCCGGAACCTTGACGTAGTTCTCGAGGTGCTCGGGCTCACCGGTGTTCAGCACGCGGTCGAGGGACCGCTCGGGAGCCTGAAAGGCCGGATCGGGCATGTGCTCGGTGATACGAAGTCCTCGAACCTCCTGCTCGGAGGCGGCGAGCTGCTTGGCCATGGGCTCGTTGACCCGTAGGAACCGGCCCTCGGTGTCGCAGATTGCCAGGGGGAACGGGGACTGGTCGAACGACCAGCGGATCAGTGGGTCCGTATCACGCTCCGCCTGCTCCGGCACCGGGATGCCCTCCAGTAGCCACCCGGCTCGCCCGTCACCTGTGGGCAGCGGGCGCGCTCGCAACCGGCACTCCACCGTGCTGCCGTCGCGGTGGCGGAGTGCCACCTGCCCGGCCCAGCCCTCCTGCCGATCGAATCGCTCACGAGCAGCCATCGGGAGGACCGATGCGAGTAGCTCTGCCGCGGGTCGGCCGACGGCTTCGTCGGCGGAGTGCCCGAGCAATTGCTCGGCACCGGCGCTCCAGCAGGTCAGCGCGCCGTCCGGAGCCGCCACTGCCAGAGCCGCAGCGGCGAAAAGGGAGTCACCAGGGCGGCGCGCCGATGGATCCATACGACCACCTCCCCTTCGAGTCGGCTGCTGATTCCAGGATCGCTCGGTTCTGGCGCCAGTTCCCGTCAAGTGATCGCACGTGCTGGACGGCGCTGCCGCACGGTCGGCTCAAGGGGGGCGTTATGCCGGCGCGGCGGTCACAGAGCCGTGGATGGCGTCGAAGATGCTCAGGCGGACAATGGCGGCCATGGCGGTTGCTGCGACGCGAATACCCAGGTCATCGACAGGATACGCAGCAGGTTGCGGCCGCCGGTGGCGGCCGGACCGGCCACGGCCCACTCGCCCGGGGTCGCTCCGGCGCGATGGGCTGCACGTCGGCGGGGGCTGCGGCTGCCCTCCGGCGGCGGGCGCGGGTGATCTTGGCGACTCCAGCGCTACCCAGCCTGTGATCAGGCGGTGACCCGTGAAAACGCCGCGCGGCTCCACAAGACCGGCGAGCTGCCCCCTGTCAGGTGCGCTCGGCGCCCGGCTCATCGGGCGATCCTGTAGCGGTGTTCGGGGCGGCCGGTGGCCCCGTAACGGAGTTCGAGCCGGACCATGCCCTCCCGTACGAGGTAGGAGAGATAACGCTGCGCCGTTGCGCGGGAGACGCCGGTGAGTTCTGCGGCCTGGGCCGCGGACAGCGCGTCGTGGGCGGTGCGCAGGGCCTGGTGCAGGAGGGCGAGGGTCGGTGCGGAGTGCCCCTTGGCCGGGACCCGGGGGACGACCGGTGGCCGGGCGGCGCTGAAGAGGGCGTCCACGTCGGCCTGGTCGGTCCGCGGGGCGAGGCCCAACGCGGCTACCCGGTGCTGGAGTTCGCGGTAGGCGGTGAGCCGCTCGGCCAGGTCGGCGGAGCCGAACGGCTTGACCAGGTAGCCCACGGCGCCGAGCTTCATGGCGGTCCGTACCGAGGTGATGTCCCGGTCGGCGGTGATCATGAGCGCGTCGGGGCGGGCGCCGCCCTCGTCCGAGCTGAGCTGGCGCAGCACGTCGAGTCCGCTGCCGTCCGGCAGGAATATGTCGAGCAGCAGCAGATCGGGGTGGAGGCTGCGCACCGCGTCCAGTGTCTCGGCCACGGTCGCCGCCCGGCCGACCACCTCGAAGTCCTCGATGCGGGACGCGTAGTCGCAATGGATGTGGCTGACCCGGAAGTCGTCGTCCACCACCAGGGTCCGGATCATCCGCGGTCACCTCCGGTCGGCGAGGCCGACGTGAACTGTGCGTCCCGTGGCACGGGGGTGGCGTCCGGCAGCGGCAGAACGACGGTGAAGACCGCTCCCGGCCCCTCCGTGACCGTGATGGTCCCGCCGTGCCGCTGGGTCAGCCGGTGGACGAGGGCCAGCCCCAGCCCGCGCCGGGCGGTGCCCCGGTCGGGCCGGGTCGACCAGCCGTCCTCGAAGATCGACTCGGTGGCGCCCGGCGGAATCCCCGGGCCGCTGTCCGCGACCCGCACCATCACCAGGTCCACGGCCTCGACCAGTGAGAGCAGCACCTCCCGGCCACCCGCGGGCGGTCCGCCGGACGCCGCGTCGATCGCGTTGTCCAGCAGGTTGCCGACGATGGTCAGCAGTCGGCGCAGATGCGGCGGGTCCTCGCCGAGCGCGGAGTCGTCACTGAGCACCATCCGTACCCCGCGCTCCGCGGCCACCGTGGTCTTGGCGACGATCAGCCCCACCAGCAGCGCGTTGCCGATCCGTTCGCGTACGGACTCGGTCAGCGCCTGGTCGGCGCCGGCCGACTCCACGGCGTACTCGAAGGCGGCGTCGTGGTCGCCGATGTCCAGCAGCCCGGCCACCGTGTGCATGCGGTTGGTGAACTCGTGCTGCTGCGCGCGCAGGGCATCGGTCAGCCCGCGCACCGAGTCCAGTTCGCGCAGCAGCCCGATCAGCTCGGTGCGGTCGCGTACGGTGACCACCGCGCCCAGCTCACGGCCGTGCAGCGTCACCGGCATCCGGTTGACCACCAGGCAGTGATCGTCGGTCAGCACACTGATGTCCGCGCCGGTCTGGGTGCCGTCCAGGGCGCGGCGCAGCCGCCCGTCGGGCAACACCTCCTCGAGTCGGCTGCCGAGCGCCGTACCGAGGCCGAGCAGATTGCGGGCCTCGTCGTTGACCACGCTGATCCGGCCGTCGGGAGCGAAGGCGATCACGCCCTCCCGGATGCCGTGGAGCATGGCCTCGCGATCCTGGAACAGTCCGGCGATCTCCTCCAGTTCCAGCCCGAAGGTCGACCGTTTCAGTTGCGTGGCCAGCAGGAACGCGGCAGCCGAGCCGAGCGCGACGGCGATCGCGCTGTACAGGCCGAAGGTGGGCAGCTCCCGCCACAGTTCGCCGAGCGCATCGTGTTCCGGGATGCCGGCCGAAACCTCGCCGACCAGCGTGCCCGTGGGTCCGTGCAGCGGGGCCTTGCCGTTGGCGGACCGCCCGGTCGCGCCCTGGTCGGAGCCGACGTGGGGACGGCCGTCGAGGACCACGATCGGATCGTCCACCGGCTCGCCGATCAGCGCCGGGACGGGATGCGAGTGGCGGACGCCGTGCAGGTCGATCACGACCACGTACGACGCTCCCGATGCCTTCCGCATCCGTTCGGCGACGGTCTGCACGATGCCGTCGTCGGCCCCGTGCGCCATGGCCTGCCGGATCTGCGGATCGGCGGCCGTGGTCTGCGCGATGTCCAGTGCCCGCTGCTCGTAGGCACGGTCGATCTCGGCCCGCTGCGCGAACGCGAACAGTACGAAGCCGATGGCTCCGGTGAGGGCCAGGATGACGAGCTGGTTGGCCAGGATCCGCGCGGAGAGCCTTCCCTTCCCGCCGCGGCGGATCCGGATACGGATGGGCATCACAGGTGACTTCGCCCTTGTCGTACGGCCGGGCACGGCCCTTCGCCGTACCCGTGGTGGCGTGATTGTGTCCCACCGCGGACATCCTGCCCACCCCCCGGTCCGCTGAGCAGAACGCGCAGAACCCCTGTTAACGCGGCTAACGCGGGATACGTCTGAAACGGCGACGTAACACCGCGAGGCCTTTAGCGTCTGCCTTCCTCGACCTCCGAGGACCTCCGACATGGGGAAGGAGACAGCCTCAGATGGCTTCGCGAAACGACGTCGCGACGGGCCACGTCGCCGAGACGGCCGGCCAGGACAGCGCGCGAGTCGAGATCTCAGGACTCACCAAACGGTTTCTGACTCCTGCGGGTGAGGTGTTCACGGCACTGCGGGACGTTTCGTTCACCGTGGAACCTGGCCAGTTCTGCGCGGTGGTCGGCCCGACCGGCTGTGGCAAGTCGACGACGCTGAGCTTGGTGTCCGGGCTCGACCGGCCCAGCGAGGGCTCGGTCAGGGTCGGCGGCCGTGAGGTGGACGGCGTCACCGACGGCGTCAGCTTCATGTTCCAGACCGACGCGCTGCTGCCCTGGAAGACGGTCCTCGGCAACGTCCTGATGGGCCCTGTCTTCCGCAAAGTGCCCAAGCAGAAGGCCCAGGCCTCGGCACGCGACTGGCTGCGCCGGGTGGGCCTGACGGGATTCGAGGACCGCTACCCGCACCAGCTCTCCGGCGGCATGCGCAAGCGCGTGGCGATGGCCGCGGCGCTGATCAACGAACCCAGGATCCTCATCATGGACGAGCCGTTCGGCGCCCTGGACGTGCAGACCAAGGCGATCATGTCGACCGAACTCCTCGGCCTGTGGGAGCAGATCCGTCCGTCGGTCCTCTTCATCACCCACGACCTCGACGAGGCCGTGGCGCTCGCCGACCGGGTCGTCGTCATGACGTCCAGCCCCGGCTCGGTCAAGGCGGTCTTCGACATCGACCTGCCGCGCCCGCGCGGCTCGGTCCAGGAGATCCGGTTCCAGCCCCGCTTCATCGAACTCCAGCACAAGATCTGGGACTGCCTGCGCGAAGAGGTGGAGCGCGCCTACGCACGCACCGCAGGAGGTACGGCATGAGTACGACGTCCGCTGATTCCCCCGCCCTGGTCAAGGACGGCGCACAGTCCTCGACCGCGGCCGCCGCCAGGCGCGCCGCCCGGCGGCGCACCTGGCTGGTGTGGGCGGGCCGTTTCGGCCTCGCGGCCATCGTCATCGGGGGCTGGCAGGCGTTCACCACCTGGGGGATCGTCGACCCGTTCTTCTTCGGGCAGCCGTCCGGCATCGCCAAGCGGCTGGTCGACCTCTTCCAGCAGGGCACCGAGTTCGGGTCCTTCTACTCGAACATCTGGACAACGATCCAGGAGGCGCTGGTCGGCTTCGCCCTCGGGGCCGTCACCGGAGTGGTCTTCGGCGTCGCGCTCGGCCAGAGCCCCTTCCTCGCCGACGTGCTCGGCCCCTACATCAAGATGGTCAACGCGATCCCGCGTATCGTCCTCGGCTCCATCTTCATCGTCGCGTTCGGCATCGGCGTGCTGCCGAAGATCCTGCTCGCCGCGGTGCTGGTGTTCTTCATCGTCTTCTTCAACGCCTTCCAGGGCGTCCGCGAGGTCGACCGCAACATCCTGGCCAACACCAAGGTCCTCGGCGCCTCGCAACTGCAGATCATCCGGCACGTCACCGTGCCCTCCGCGCTCACCTGGATCATCGCCAGCCTGCACAGCGCCTTCGGCTTCGCCATCGTCGGCGCGCTGGTCGGTGAGGTGCTCGGCGCGCAGAGCGGCCTCGGCCTGGTCATCAAGACCGCGCAGAACAACTTCGACCCCAACGGCGTCTTCGCCACGATGCTCGTCATCTCGGTCATCGTGCTCGGCGCCGAGTGGCTGATCGGCAAGGTCGAGCACCGGCTGTTGTCCTGGCGCCCGCCGGCCCCGTCCGAGGCCTCCAACGCCATCTGACGCCCCCCGCGCTCCCCACTTCATCTCACAACCCTCAGTAAAGGAATGTGGTCAGCCATGTCCAGACGACCCGTCGCCGTCGCCGCGTCTCTGCTCACCGTTCTCGCCCTCGGCGCGGTCAGCGCCTGTTCCGGCAACTCCAGCGCAAGCAGCGGCTCAGGCGGTACGCCGACTGTCAAACTGATGGTCGGCGGCATCGACAAGCAGATCTACCTGCCGTACCAGCTCGCCCAGAACCTTGGCTACTACAAGAAGTACGGCGTCAACGTCCAGCTGAGCAGCGAGCAGGACGGCGGTGTCGGCGCCGAGCAGGCCATGGCCTCGGGGCAGGTGGACATGGCGGGTGCCTGGTACAACCACACGATGGAGTTCCAGGCGAAGGGCAAGGCCGTCGAGGACGTCGTGCAGCTCTCCGGCGCGCCGGGCGAGCGCGAGATGTGCACCACGAAATCGGGGGTCCACTCGGCCGCCGACTTCAAGGGAAAGACCCTCGGCGTCACCGACCTGGGGTCGGGCACCGACACCCTCACCCAGTTCCTGGCCGCCAAGAAGGGCGTGAACACCAGCCAGTTCCACCGGATCGGGGTCGGTGCGGGGTCCACCGCCATCGCCGCGCTGCAGAACGGCAAGGTCGACTGCGTGATGACGACGCAGCCGACGGTGGCCGCGATCCAGAAGAAGGGCGTCGGTACGTCCGCGATCGACCTGGCCACCACGGGCGGCGCCATCGCGGCGATGGGCGGTGCCTATCCTGCTGCCGGTGTGCTAGCCCGCACCGACTGGGTGGACTCGCACAAGGACACGGTGCAGAAGGTCGTCGACGCCCTCGTCGCCACCATGCACTGGATCAACACGCACAGCGCGGCCGACATCGCGAACAAGATGCCGGCGTCGTTCGTGTCGAACCAGCTGGTGACCAAGGCCGACTACGTCTCGGCCCTGAACGAGGACAAGGGCCAGTTCCTCCCGGACGGTCTCATGCCGGCCGGTGGTCCGAAGACCTCTCTGGCGACGGAGAAGCTGGTCGGTAACGTGAAGTCGTCGGTGGACCTCAGCACAACGTTCACCAACGACTTCGCCATCCAGGCCAACAAGACCGAGGGCTTCAAGACGACCACGACCCCGGCCGGGGCGAACGGCTGAGCCTGCAACAGGAGGTCCGGGCCCGCCCCCTGCTCCCCGACCGCCCGACGCAGCGCGCCGAGGGCGCGCCCAGGGTGCCGGCTGTGCTTGCCCGACCGGACGGTGCCTGACGCCGGTGCGAACGGCCGGTGCGCCCCGGACCTACGTGGCCGGGGCGCACCGAACGGGTCAGCGGACCGGCAGCGCGGCGGTGTGTTCCTCGCGCACGGCCTGCAGGGAGCGGGGGTCGAGACCGAGCAGGCTCAGGATCGTCGGTGCGATCTGCTTGGTCTGCACGTCCGCGGAGTCGCGTACGCCGTCCGGGACGGAGGCGCCGGACACGACGAGAGGAACGGCGAGGTCGTCGGAGTGGCCGCCGCCGTGCTCGGCGATCTTCTTGGTGCCGCCGGTGTAGACGACACCGTACTGTGCGACACCGAGGAGGTCCGGGACCCGGGCGTCGCCGGCCTTGACATGGAAGTAGTCGGCCGCGGCCTTGCCGGCGTAGACCTTGCTGAGCCCGCTGTGGGCGTAGGCCTTGGGCGCGGCATTGATGTCGGTGCCGGTGCCGCTCTGCTCGAGCAGGTACTTCTTGGCGAAGGCGGTGGCGGCCGCTGAGCGGTCGGACAGCCAGAGCAGCATGGCGTCGTCGTCCACCGCGTGCGTCACCAGGTCGGCGGCGCCGGGGTGGAGCTTCTTCCAGGCGGCGTTGAGGCCGTCCAGCAGCGGGCCGTCGTCGACGCGGGTGAGCGCGGCGGGGTCGGTGGGCGACTGGCCGTGCTTGGCGGAGAGGATGACGGTGGTGCTGCCGGAAAGGTGCCGCTTGCCGATCTCGGCGGTCAGGGCGCCGATCTCCGTGTTGACGAAGTCCAGGTTCTTCACCAGCAACGGGCCGGGGACGTTCTTGGCGGTGTAGCCGCCGGTGAGGCCCTCCGAGGCGGGCAGCTTCTGCGCGGTGGAGACCGACTGGAAGTTGAGGCCGAAGATCGCCGGGGTGCCGACCTTGTGAGAGCGGCTGTGGTCGTAGCCGTCGATCTCGTTGAGGACGGCCTTCACCTTGTAGCCGTCGTACTGCTCGGTGGCCTTGTTGTCCGTGGTCCAGTCATTGCCGGCGGCGTAGCCGAGGGCGTCGCTGTTGATCTCCGGGGTGAACAGGTCCTGGACGCCGGTGCCCGAGGGGCCGCTGAGGATCTCGTAGGCGGCGTGCTTGTCCGACCAGGCGGTACGCAGCCCCGCCTGCCGGGCCACCTCGAAGATCGTGTTCACCTTGAGATACGAGTGCGGGTACACCGGCCGGCAGGTCTTCGGGTCGACCGGCAGTTTCGACGCGTTGATCAGGCTCGCCGGGTGGCCGGTCATCGACAGGATGCTGTCCGGCAGGCCCGCGAGGCCCTGACCGGCGTCGATGGAGGCCTGGTTCTTGTCCAGGTCCTCCGTGAGGTCCACCTCGACCCCGGGCTTGACGCCCTTGCAACTGGTGGTTCCCGCCGGGAGGAGCGCGGCGTTGTAGGTGTCGTCGTAGTAGATGCCCGTGGTGCCGGGACTGCCGCCGGTCGCCTGGGCGACCATGCCGGGGAAGGAGTCGGACGGCGTGGTGGTGCTGGCGTGGGTGTACTCCACGCCCCCGCCGACCAGCCGGGCCAGCGCGGACTTCGGGTGTCCGGCGATGTACCAGGCCAGGTCCGACTGGTGCAGCCCGTCAACGGAGACCAGCAGGACATGCCTGGCGGCGGCCCGGTGGGGGGAGGCGGCGAACGCGGAGGGCTGGGTGGCAGTCACCCCGGTCAGGACTCCGGCGGCGGCGAGGAAGGCTGCGGACCTGACGTAACGTCTGGACATTGGTTCTCCGGGTGTTCGGGGCGGGCTGCGGGTGCCGGGCTCATCAGAGTCGCGTCTTGTGGACCGGAAACGGCGCATGTGTGAACACACCCGGAATGAGCGGTCGGGTCTTCACCAAGCAGGTCTGGTTTTGCCCAGGAAGGGGGACGTCCGCGGCCCCGGGCGAGCCGAACGACCGGAGTCGGCGTCGGATCTCGCCGAAACAGGCTCGACGCCGAGGAGCTGGGTGTGCACGGGCACAAGCCGGTCGAGGTCGCGTGCACCCGCTGCGCCCCCCCGTCGAGCTCCAGCTCCGCGGTCCGTGTCCCACGTTCATCTCAGCGGTGATCCGTCCCCGCAGGTCACGGGCGCGTGACTGTCCCGGCGTCCCAATCCGGGGGCAGGGGGGTCTGCTTCGAGGTGACCGCTGCCAGCCTGATCCGCGCCGGGGGCTCCCGGCTACTCACAAGAGGGGGAACACGGATGGGACAACGGACGCTTCTGCGGGGCCTGACCCTCGCCGTGGCAGCGGTCCTGCCCCTGTACGGGCCCACGGCGGCGCAGGCGGCGGAGTCCGCGGCCGGCGCGGTCGCGGTCTGCGGGCACACGAGCGCACAGCCCACGCTGCAGTTGGGATCGACGGGTGACTCGGCGGTCGAGGCGCAGTGCGAGCTCAGTCTGGCGACGAAGCCGAGCCGGTACACGCCGATCGCGGCGGACGGTTCGTTCGGGCCGGCGACGCAGACCCGGGTCAAGGAGTTCCAGCGGTGTGCCGGGCTGGGCGTGGACGGTGTGCTCGGCCCGCAGACCTGGGCGGCACTGAACACCTGGGCCGCACAACCGCACACCTGCGCGAACCAGGGCACGTCGAGCGCGGCGCAGACGACCGTGTGCGGCCACACCGACGCGCGCCCGACGCTGCGACGGGGTGCGACGGGCAGCGAGGTCAAGGAGGTGCAGTGCCGTCTCAACCTGGCCATGGAGCCGTTCCACTATCCGCCGCTGGCGATCGACGGCGACTTCGGGGGCGGGACCGAGGCCCGGGTCATCGAGCTCCAGCACTGCGCCGACCTCGGTGCCGACGGCGTCGTGGGCCCGAACACCTGGGCGAAGCTGGTGGACTGGTCCAGCCGTAACACGTACTGCACGCCACCGCGCCCCGCCGGCTACCCGATCGACGGCCTGGACACGGCCAAGTACCAGCACCCCGGCGGAGCGCCGATCGACTGGAAGGCCGTACGCGCCTCGGGTGTCGAGTTCGCGACGGTCAAGGCCACCCGGGGCCTGAACGTCACCGACGAATACCTCGCCACCGACGTGGAGGCGGCCAGGTCGGCCGGCCTGGCCGTCGCGCCCTACCACTTCTACACCGGCACGTCGCCCGACACGGGCGCCGCGCAGGCCGACCGGTTCATCGCCGCCGTGCGGGCGACCGGCTACACCGGGCGACGTGCGGGCGACCTGCCTCCGGTGTTCGACCTGGAACGCATGGACGACGGCAGCGGACGCTGTCCCGCCCACGGCACGGTGGCCGACGCCAAGGCCTGGCTCGACCGGGTGGAGGCGGCCTTCGGCCGCACGCCGATCATCTACACCCAGAAGTCCTTCCTGGACGACTGCCTGGGTTCGACCACCGCCTTCGCCCGGTATCCGCTGCAACTCGCGGACTACCGCCGGTCGATCACCCAGCCGCCGGTGCCGAACGGCTCGACGACCTGGGCGATGTGGCAGTACACCGACGCCGCGCTGTTCCCGGGCATCAAGGCACCGGCGACCGGCGACGTGTTCAACGGCACCCAGGCCGATCTGGACCGTCTGGCCAACCGCTGATCCCGACCGGAAACCCGGAAACCCGGAAACCCGGAAACCCGGAAAACACGGAGAACCCCTATGACCATCCGGTTCGCACGCGCGGCCCTCGTCGCGCTGCTCGTCACCCTGGGCTCCACCGCTCCGGCACCCGCCTCGGCCGCCACCGCCACCGCCACCGCCGTCGCCACGAGCTGCTACGGCGGGGCCGTCACGGTGCGCTACGGGGACGTGCTCGACTTCGGCCCCTACTGGACCACCAGCCGCTGCAACGACATCAACATGCGCGTCACCGGCGGAACCGCGGACTACGTGAACGCCTGCGTGAAGTTCGCGAAGACCGGCACCTGCAACTACTGGACCAAGGTCGGCCGCAGTTGGACGACCATCGCCACCGACGTCCTGGACGGCACCAAGTTCACGGTGCCCAACGGCGTGCCCCTGGAGGGCGACGACGCCGTCATGCAGATCGCTTTCTGACCACCCTCACCGAACGGAGACCACCATGATCCGGAGCAGGACCTTCGCCTCGGCTCTGTTCACCGCGGCCGCACTGCTGGGAGCGGGCGTCGCACCCGCCTCCGCACAGTCCTCGGCCGCCGCGGTCAGCTGCTACGGCGGCGCGAAGACCCTGACGTACCACTACCAGGCGGCCGCCAAGGAGTACGGCACCTACACCACGTCCTCGCGGTGCAACGACATCAACATGCGGCTCATCACGGACGTGCCGGGGGTGTACCTGGACGCCTGTGTGGTGTTCACCGACCACACCACCAAGTGCAACAACGGCGACGCGTACACCACCCACGGCACCGAGTGGGGGACCGTCGCCACCGACGTCCTGGACGGCACCCACTTCGTCCTGCGCGTGCACGCCTACGACACCGACGCGCAGAACGTGACGTTCCAGATCGCCTACTGACACCTTCCCGCACCACCGTTCCCGAGAGTTCCCAGAAAGGACGACGATGACTTCCTCCTTCCGTCCCATGGACCGCCGCACCATGCTCCGCGGCACGCTGGCCGCAGGCGCCGGCGTCGCGTTCGGCCAGCTGCTGTTCTCGGGTGTCGCACAGGCCTATTCGTGGTCGCGCACGCTGGAGCAGGGCGCCACCGGCGCCGACGTGACCGAGCTGCAGATCCGGGTCGCGGGCTGGGCGGCGGACAGCGCCGGCCACACCCGGGTCAGCATCGACGGGGACTTCGGCCCCGGCACGGCCGCGGCGGTACGCCGGTTCCAGGCGGCGTACGGTCTCACCGCCGACGCCAGCGTCGGACCCAACACCCAGGCGAAGCTCAACGCGCTGGAGCAGTCGGACGGCTCCACGGTCCACTTCAACTGGAGCGAGTTCGTCAACCAGTCGGACGGCACCTTCAACGGCGGCAAGCTGAGCGCGTCGCAGGTGAAGGAGAACGTCCGCCGCTGCATGTACAAGCTGGAGGCCCTGCGCAAGAAGCTGGGCGACAAGCCGATCACGGTCACCTCCGGCTTCCGCAGCATCGCGCACAACGCCGACATCGGCGGGGCCAGCGACAGCATGCACCTGTACGGCACCGCGGCCGACCTCGACGTGCCCGGCGTGGCCAACAAGACCGTCTACCAGAAGGCGGAGACCTGCGGGTTCTCCGGGCTGGAGAGGTACACCGTCGACCACCAGCACGTCGACAGCAGGGCCGACCTCGGCCGCGACTGGTGGTGGGAGAGCGGCACGATCTGACGCCGCTCGCGGGGGAGCGGAGCTCCGGGTACCGCCACGGCGGTACCCGGAGCTCCGGACTTCAGCTCTTCGGTGTGGTCGTGTTCTTCAACGCCGCCTCGCAGGAGGGCCAGTCGTGGAAGTCACGCTTGGCGCTCCACAGCCGGTGGGCCGCCTCGATGTTCCAGGCCGGGTCGAACGCCCGCAGCGGTGTGCCGTCGAGCTCCCGCAGGCGGGCGTCGGAGATCTGGAACACGCCCCAGTTGCGGCTGCCGTTGGTGTTGGGCAGTACGTACAGCGGGTCCAGGAACGACGCACAGCGGGCGACGGCCACGGCGGTGTCGGGATCCTCGACGAACACCTCACGGATCCGCTTCGCCACCTCGGCCCGCGACCAGGTCGCCATGCTCACCTTCCGGGCGTAGAGCGCCTTCTTGGTGGCGTCGTCGACCACGTTCGTGGCCGGCAGACCCGCCAGCACCTGGAACGCGGTCAGTCTGCGCAGGGTTTCCGGCCCGAAGTCCCCGTCGACGGCGAGTCTGCCCTTCGCCCGCGTCAGCAGGCTCTGGACCTCGCGCACACACTCGTCGTGCTGCCCCATGCTCACCGACTTGCACGCCGGGGAGTACAGCAACCCGTCGTCGGCCGCCGATGAGGCACCGGCAGGGCGCCCGAGAGGCAGCCACACGAAGCCGGCCACCAGCACCACCGCGACCACGGCGGCCAGTATCGCTACACGCGAGGACAGCTTCTGGGACACCAGGGAGCGTCGCGGCTTCCCACCCTTGCCGGGGGTGATCTCCGGCGGGGTGGCGTCGGCCGGTCCGGGGCTCGCCTGCGCGGACACGGAAGGTTCGTCAGGGTCCGGGTCCGGGTCCGGGTCCGGTTCCGCGTCCGGTTCCGGGTCCGGGTCCTGGTTCTCCTTGGCGGTCACGGCCGGTACGTCCCGGTCGGTGTCCGCCAGCGCCCACAGCCGGTGGAGTTCGCGGAGCTCCTCCGCACTGGCGCCGCACACCCTGGCGAAGGCGTGCACCACCCGGTAGTCCGTCGGGACGCTGAGGCCGGAGCAGTACCGATGCAGACTGGAACCACTGACGCCCGCGTCCTTGCCCAGGCGGTCGTAGCCCCGGCCACTGCGGTCCTTCAGCATCCGAAGGTAGGCGGCGAACTTCTCGGTGTGCGGAGAGGCAACCACGCATCCACCCTTGCTCAGGCCCCTGATGACGGGTAGAAGCTACACCGCTATGAAGGAGCTGTGTGTGTCCTTTCACTTCTGGAATCGGACCGTCAAGGCCCTTTGGAGCGACTGTATTTGAGAGGGCGTCAAGCCACGGCACCCGCGCTTCGCGACGGCACGTTCCATGACCTGCCGGATAGGGTCGGAACGTGGCCCGCAGCAGCAGACAGCCGGACGACCCCTTCGCCGATGAAGCCCGGGGCGAGCTGTCGCCCCGGGCGGCCGGTGCGCTCTGGTGGGGGACGGCCGGCCTGGTGCTCTCCGTTCTCGGCACCTCGGTGCTCGTCGCCGGCACGGAGCACGGCCGACGGCTGCCCGTTGCTGTGGCCCTGGTCCTGGCGCAGGCCTGCGCCCTGAGGTGGCAGGCGCGCGCCCCGCTCGTCGTACTGGCCGCGAACGCGGCGACAGGGCTCGCGGTGTGGGCGCTGCTGCCCGCGGTGACCTTGACGGGGGCGCTGCTCGCGGCGCAGGTCACGTTGTGCGTGCTGTCGGCCACCAGACCGCGGCGGATGTCGGTGGGGGCCCTCGCGGCGATGTGCCTGTCGGCGCCGCTGGCGTTCGGGGCGGGCGGCCCCGCGGGTCTGACGGTTTATCTGCTGACGGTCGTCCTGGCGTGGACCGCGGGCCAGTGGCGCAGGGCGCAGCAGGCGCGGACGAGGGCGGAGACGCGACGGGCTGTGGTGGAGGAGCGCGCGCGGATCGCGCGGGAGGTGCACGACGTCGTGGCGCACACCCTGTCGGTGATGGTCGTGCAGGCGGGGGCCGCCGATGATGTGTTCACCCAGCGGCCCGAACAGGCCCGTCAGGCGTTGCGGGCCATCGAGACCGGTGCACGGTCGGCGCTCGGCGAACTGCGCCTGCTGCTTCGGGCGTTCGGGCCCGACACGAGGGAGGAAGGGGCCCCCGACACGAGGGCGGGAGGGGCCGGGGAACAGCGGGAGCCCGGGCCCTCACTCGCGCGCCTGGACGAGTTGGCCGACACCGTGCGCGCGACGGGGTTGACCGTGCATGTGCATCGCGAGGGTCCCACTGACGGGCTGCCGGCCGCGGTGGACCTGGCGGCGTACCGGATCGTCCAGGAGGCCCTCACCAACACGCTGCGCCACGCGGCCGGTGCCACCGAGGTGAGCGTGCGCATGATGGCCGAAGAGGAGTGCGTGAAGGTCGTGATCGTCGACAACGGGCGTACGCCGCAGGGCCGTTCGGCCGCGGTGGGAGCGGGACGCGGTCTGGTGGGGATGAAGGAGCGGGCACGGCTTGTGGGCGGCAGCCTGCGCGCCGGTCCGCTGCCGCAAGGCGGCTACGAGGTGGCGGCGCGGCTGCCGGCGGACGGCGCGTCATGACGCTGCGCGTGGTGGTGGCCGACGACCAGGCCCTGGTCCGTACCGGATTCCGCATGATCATCGACGCCCGGGACGACGTGGAGGTGGTCGGTGAGGCGTCCGACGGTCAGGAGGCGGTGCGGCTGACCCGGGAACTGGCGCCCGACGTCGTGCTGATGGACGTACGCATGCCCGTCGTGGACGGCATCGAGGCGACCCGGCAGATCGCGGAGTGCGGCAGTCGGGCCCGGGTGCTGGTGCTGACCACGTGGGACGTGGACACGCACGTGGTCGCCGCCCTGCGGGCCGGGGCGAGCGGCTTCCTGCTGAAGGACATCCGACCCACCGAACTCGTCGAAGCCATCCGCCTCACCGCGCGCGGCGACGCGCTGCTGGCGCCGACCGTGCTGAGCCGCGTCCTCGACCGGTTCCTGCGCACCACACCCGACCCGGCGCCGCCGCCCTCCCTGCAGGACCTCTCCGGCCGGGAACGGGAGGTGCTCACCCTGATCGGGCAGGCACTGTCGAACGCGGAGATCGCCCAGCGGCTCGGCCTGTCGCAAGCCACCGTCAAGAACCATGTCACCGCGGTGCTGCGCAAACTGGGCCTGCGTGACCGCGTCCAGGCCGTCGTCGCCGCCTACGACCACGGCCTCGTGCGGCCGCGCCGCCCCTGACGCCCTGATACGGCACCGCCTCCTCCTCAAGGATGAGGCCGGGCCGCGGTCCTCCCTTGTTCCCAGTGCCAGTCCACTCCTGGGGCCGATCCGTGGCCGGGGTACCCGGGCATAGCGTCGAGGTGTGACAGACGACCTGGCCTGCCTCCTGTATCTGCTCGCCCACGACGAAGCGGCCGAAGGCCCATACGACCGCTCCCGGACGGAATTGCTGGTCCGTGCCGCCGCCCTGGTCGACCTCGCGTTGCGCGGCCGGCTGGGTGAGGACGGCGGCACGGTGACCGTGTCCGGCACGCAAGCGACCAGCGACCCCGTCCTGGACGGCGTTCTGCGCGACGCCGCCGACTGGCACAGCTGGAAGCACCTCGTGCGCCGCCACCGCAAGCGGACTTTGACGGAGGTGGAGGACCGGCTTGCCGCGGCGGGACTCCTCACCGTGAAGGCACCCCGCACCCGCTTCGGCACCCGGCGGACGACCGTGACGGACCGCGCCGTGCCCGGCGCACTCCGCGCCCGTGTGTCCGCCGCGCTGCACGGGGACGGACCCGTGCGGGAGATCCCCACCGCCGACGCCGCGCTGCTGGCGCTGGCCGCGGCGGGCGGCATCCGCTCGGTCGTGTCACGGCAGGACCAGAAGACCTTCCGGGCCCGTATCGACGCCTGCACGGGATCTCTCGCCGCCCTCGCGCCAGGCCTGGAGACAGCAGTACGCGCTCTGCCGACGACCATGATCGCCGCACAGGGCGGCATGGGCGGCAGCTGACCGGACGGGGAGAAGAATGAGCATGCACCGCCTCCTGACCACCACGCTGGGCTGCGCCCTGACCGCCGTCCTCGCGACGGCCTGGTCCGCGGCGCCACCGACGGAGCCCGCCCGGCGCACCGCCGCCACGACCGTACTCACCCACGACGGCCCGGTGCGGGGCGCCGCCCACGACGGCTACCGCACCTTCGAGGGCATCCCCTACGCGGCGGCCCCGGTCGGCAGGCTTCGCTGGGCGCCGCCCCACCGCGCGACCCCCTGGTCCGCGGTACGGGACGCGACCCGGCCCGCGAGCGCCTGCCCGCAGCCGGCCGGCGAGGTGCCGGGCGGCAGCACCGACGAGGACTGTCTCCACCTGAACGTCACGACGCCCGACGGCGCGGGACCGGCTCGTCCCCGGCCGGTGATCGTGTGGCTGCACGGCGGCGGCTTCACCACCGGAGCGGGCAGCTCGTACGACGCCCACCGCATGGCCACCCGCGGCGACGTCGTGGTCGTCGCTGTCAACTACCGCCTGGGAGCCCTCGGTTTCCTCGCCCACAGTGGGCTGCCCGGCTCCGGCACCTTCGGCCTGGCCGACCAGCAGGCCGCGCTGCGCTGGGTCCGCGCCGAGATCGGTGCCTTCGGCGGCGACGCGCACAACGTGACGCTGGCCGGCGAGTCGGCGGGCGGCTACAGCGTCTGCGCCCAGCTCGCCTCACCCGCCGCCGCGTGGCTCTTCGACCGGGCGATCATTCAGAGCGGCCCGTGCACAGGCCGTCCCGACCGGCCGTTCGCCCCGTCCTCCGTCTCCCTGTCCGCGGCCCGTGCCGCGGGCGCGGACCTCGCGGCGAAGGTCGGCTGCGGCTCTGCCCGCGACGTCCTGGCCTGCCTGCGGCGCGTGGGAGTCGCCCGTCTGCTCGCGGCCCAGGACACCGATCAACAGCCCGCTCACACCACCCCGTTGCTGCCCAGCGACCCCGCGGCGGCGATCGCCGCCGGCCGTTTCCACCCTGTCCCCGTGCTCATCGGCAACAACCACGACGAGGGCAACGGCTGGGCCGCCGGGATCGTCCAGGCCGGCCATCCCGTAACTCCCGACACCTGGCCCGACGTCGTGGCCGCCTTCTTCCCCTCCTCGGGGCAGTCCTCGGGCCAAGCGCAGGCGATCGTCCGCGAGTACCCGGTGCACAGCACCGACGGCGGTCCGGTGCTCGGCGCGGTCATCGGCGACGCCGACTTCGCCTGCCCGACAAGGCACACCGCCGGCCTGCTCGCCGCCCATGTGTCCGTCTGGCGCTACGAGTTCGCCGACGATCACGCCCCGCCGCTCACCTCGGGCACCCCGCCGTTCCCGCTCGGCGCGCCGCACGCGAGCGAACTGCCCTACCTGTTCGACCTGGGCGGCCACCCCCGCGACCTGACCGCGGCACAGCGCCGGCTGGCCGACACCATGATCGGCTACTGGACGCGCTTCGCCCGCACCGCCGACCCGAACGGCCTGTCGTCGCCGCACTGGTCCCGGCGGACGGTGCTGTCCCTGGCGCCGGACCACATCGTCCCCACCCGCACGGTGCAGTCCCGCCACCACTGCGCGTTCTGGAACGCCCTCGGGTGACCGGGAAGACGACGGGAGGGGTGGCGGTAGGACCACCCTCATCCGGTGTCCAGGCCCAGCGACGAGGTGCGCCGCGAGCGGCAGGATGCATGTCGTCGACGACGAAGCAACGAGGAACGCATCACACGGACCCCAGGAGGACACCCATGAACGAGACGATCGCCCGGCGCCTGACGGGTCTCGCCGGCATCGCCACCGCGGCCGCCCTCATCGTCGAAGTACCCCTGTACTTCCTCTATTCCGGCCCGCCGCCGGACTCGAACGTCCTGGCCAGGCTGCTGATCGGAATCGTCGCGCTGGCGTTCCTGATCGTGTTCGTGACGGCCTTCCGCGAACTGGTCAAGGCTGCGAACCCCGCCTACGAGTGGGTCGGCACCCTGGCCTTCGCCGCCGGGCTGGTCTACGCGACGGTCACCCTGGTGTCCAGCGGTCTGGAAGCCGGCGCGGTCATCGCCGCCGACCACCCGATCGACCCGACCGTCACAGTCAGCGGCACCTACGTCCTGTACGGGTCGATCGGCCGCCTCATGCTCGCCCTTTTCCTGACCGCGGTGGGCTACGGCATCTCCCGTACGAACCTGCTGCCGCGCTGGACCGGCCGCTCCGCCTTCGCCCTGGCAGGGCTCAACCTGATCTTCGTGCCGTCCCTGTTCTTCGGCAACACGCCCGCACACTTCTACGCGGCGAACGGCTGGGGCACGACCGCCCTGATGGGCGCGATCCTCAGCTACTGGATCCTCGCCCTGGGCATCTCCACCTACCGCAGCGCCGCACGACGTGTGCCCGCCGGCTCACCGGCCCTGCAGCACTGACGCCTCCCTCCACCCTGATGGGCTTCGTGAGCTACAGCAGGAGGTGGAAGATCTTCGTGACGGTCTCCCAGTGCTGGGTCTGAGGGTTCTTGAGGTCCGGGAAGACGATCTTGAACGCCTCGGCCAGAGCCACGCTCAACCCACCGAGGATCTCCGGGTATCGCGCCTCGGTCTCCTCGGTCGGCGCCCGGTCGAGCGGGGGGTGCTTGGCCAGCTGCTCGAGGATGGGCTTGAGTTCGACCTCCTGGTCCAGCCGCCGGAACCGGTGGATGCTCTCCTGAAGGCCCTTGGTGATCGGCAAGTCCCACGGCTCGATGATGTCCCGGTCGTTGGCCTTGGCCGCGGCCTGCGCGACGATCAGGAGATCGTAGAGCTTGTCGTCCACGAAGTCGCTGTAACGCTTCAGGTCGTTCTTGTCCACGTCGAGGCTCGCGGCCGCGCGGAAGAATCGTTCGAATGCGGACACCCCCATGACGGTCATGCCTCATCGCCTCCTCATCGACTCATCGACGGGTGATCACCCGCTCAAGGGTCGCAGGGGGCGCCATGGGCCGCCTGCGCATGCCAGGACGAATACGGCGGCTCGCATTTCACCTGCCAGGACAAAACTGCGGGTATTCGGCGGAATTGGGCTTCAAGGCCACGGGTGGCGGCTTTCGGTCGCGTAGAATCGCACCCGAAGGGGAATTCAGGGGACCCGCGGTACGGCACGACGCGGGAGGTGTCGACCTCGTCATGGTGAAGCTGAACAAGCAGGCTTTCGATCATGCGAAGAAGCTGGTCAATGAGCATCAGGTGGTCCTCGACGACCGGGACGCCTGGAGCGAGCACCGGCCCTCCGCGAAGGAGGAGAACCGCTTTCTGGAGGAGCACGGCCTCGCCGAATACCAGAAGTGGTACCTCGGCGTGGACGACGAACAGGACGCGGACAACAAAGGCCGGTACAAGTTCCCCTACGGCGACTTCGAGAAAGTGCACCGCTGCGGAATCCTTTCCGCGGAGTCACGCGCCGGTCAGAACAAGTACACCGACATAGAACTCGCCGTGGCGCATTTGCATGGAATGCTGGACAAACTCGCGTGAGAAATACGGGATCGTCCGGCGCGTAGGAGGCGAGGCTGCACCATGCCGGATCGAATGTTTCGGGACCGGAGGGATGCGGGACGGGTGCTGGCCCGTCTGCTCGAGCACTACCGGGACGTCCCGGGAGTGATCGTCCTGGGTCTGCCGCGCGGCGGCGTGCCCGTGGCCTACGAGGTCGCCGTGCACCTCGGCGCCCCGCTCGACGTGTTCCTCGTACGAAAGCTCGGGGTGCCGGGCCGTGATGAAGTGGCCATGGGGGCGATCGCCGACGGTGGTCTGCTGGTTCTCAACGAGGATGTCGTCCGAGGCCTGAACATCTCCACCGAGGTGCTCCGGAGCGTCGCCGAGCGCGAGAGCCGCGAGATGATGCGGCGGGAACAGGCCTACCGGGAGGGACGGCCGTCCCCGGATCTGACGGGCAGAACGGTCATCCTGGTGGACGACGGCCTCGCCACCGGTGCGAGCATGCGCGCCGCCGTGGAGGCGCTGCGGGGCCAGCGGCCCGAGCGCGTCGTGGTGGCCGTCCCCGCCGCACCCGAGTCCACCTGCCGGGAGCTGAAGTCCCGGGTGGACGAGGTCGTCTGCGCCACGACGCCGTCCCCGTTCCTCGCCGTCGGCGAGTCCTACTGGGACTTCACCCAGACCACGGACGAGGAGGTCCGCGACCTGCTGCGGGCGGCCCGCCGGGCCACCGCGCCGGCCGCCGCGGGCCCCTCGGACGTCGCCGTCATCCGCGCCGAGGCGATGCCCGTCGAGGACGGAGTGCCCAGCGACGACGCGCTGTTCGACCTGGTGGGCGACGCGCGCTTCGTGCTGATCGGGGAGGCTTCCCACGGCACCCACGAGTTCTACGCCGCCCGGGCGGCGATGACCCGGCGCCTCATCGCGGAGAGGGGGTTCTGCGCGGTCGCCGCCGAGGCGGACTGGCCGGACGCGTACCGCGTGAACCGATTCGTGCGCGGGCACGGCACCGACACCGTGGCCGAGGAGGCGATGCGCGGCTTCGAACGCTTCCCCACCTGGATGTGGCGCAACACCGACGTCCTCGACTTCGTCGGCTGGCTGCGCGAGCGTAACGACCATCTGGACGGCGGCCCGCAGGCGAAGGCGGGGTTCTACGGACTGGACCTGTACAGCCTCTACCGGTCCGTCGACGAGGTGATCTCCTACCTGGAACGAGTCGACCCCGCCGCCGCTGCCCGGGCCCGTGAACGCTACGCCTGCTTCGACCACTACGGCGGCGAGGACGACGCCCAGACCTGGGGCTTCGAGGCGGCCTTCGGCGCCGGCGAGACATGCGAGAAGGAGGTCGTCGAGCAACTCGTCGATCTGCAGCGGCACGCGGTGGAGTACGCCCGCCGGGACGGACTCCTCGCGGAGGACGAGCAGTTCTACGCCGAGCAGAACGCCCGCGCGGTGAAGAACGCGGCGGAGTACTACCGGACGATGTTCGGCGGGCAGGTCTCCTCCTGGAACCTGCGCGACCGGCACATGGTGGAGACCCTCGACGAACTCGCCGGCCACCTCGGCCGGCAGCGGGGCGAGCCGGCGAAGATCGTCGTGTGGGAGCACAATTCGCACCTCGGGGACGCCCGGGCCACCGAGTCGGCGGTGCGCGGGGAGTTCAACGTCGGCCAGCTCGTCCGCGAGGCGCACCCGGACGACTGCCGTCTGCTCGGCTTCACCACCTACACCGGCACGGTCACGGCGGCCGACGACTGGGGAGGCCCCGCCGAACGCAAGCGGGTCCGCCCGGCGCTCGCCGACAGCGTCGAGGAACTGTTCCACCAGGTGGGCGCGAAGGAGTTCCTGCTCCTGTTCGCGCACGCCCCGCGCGCCGCCGAGGTCCTGCGCTCGGCGCGTCTGGAGCGGGCGATCGGGGTCATCTACCGTCCGGACACCGAACGGCAGAGCCACTACTTCCGGGCGCGGGTGTCCGACCAGTTCGACGCGGTCGTCCACATCGACGAGACCCGGGCCGTCGAGCCGCTGGAGCGCACGGCGAGGTGGGAGGAGGGCGAGGTTCCCGAAACGTACCCGGTGGGCCTGTGAAACCAGGGGGACGGTGGCCAGGAAGTCCCGCGGTTCGGGGCGCACCCCGGACCGGGCGGCGCGGACGAGTTCCTGCCCGCGATGTGGACGTTTTGCACTGTCAGGGCGAGAGCCGGTGCAGATTTGGACACCGCAGGGCCAGGCTGCTGCCCCTCCGCGCCGCGACTCTGGAGTCGTCATCGTGAGACGGACGGGGCTCGGCGTCGTCCGGAGAGGACGAACATGGACGCGCACCGTCGAAACATTGCCTCCTACCGCACGTACGCCGAGGCGGAACGCGCGGTGGACTACCTGACCGACCAGGGTTTCCCCGTCGAGCGGGTGGCCATTATCGGGCAGGACCTGCAATTCGTCGAGCAAGTGGTCGGCCGCCTCACCTACGGCAAGGCCGCGCTGAGCGGAGCCGCGTCGGGGGCGCTCCCGGGCGTTCTGATCGGTTGGCTCTTCGGACTCCTGAACTGGCTCGACCCGGTGGTGTCGGCCCTGCTCCTGGCCCTCTACGGGCTCGTGTTCGGCGCCGTGGTCGGTGCGCTCACCGGACTGATCGTGTACGCCATGCAGCGCGGCCGCCGCGACTTCAGCTCCGTCCAGGCCGTACAGCCCACCCGGTACGAGGTCGTGGTCGACGCCGATGTGGCCGACCAGGCTGCCGGGCTGCTGGAACGGCTGGAGGCCCCGGCGACCGGCCCCGCCGCCGAAGGGTGACGGCGGACGCCGGCCCGGGACCGCGGCCGGCCCGGCCGGGCTCGATACCCCGAGGTGAGAGCCATGAACGACGTCGCGCGGCTGCCTACCGGCGGCGCAGACGCCAGGCGCGCAGCAGTCGCAGGGGGAGCAGACCCAGCGGTGCTCGCCGGCCCAGTTCCGCCCGGTCCTCACGGTCGAATGCCCGGGCGTAACGCTTGGCGTCCTCGGCCGTCGGATAACGCTTGCTCCCTTCCGCTCCGCACCCGCGGGCGCAGCGCCAGAGCATCGTCTCGCCCTCGGTCAGGAAGCGAAAACGGTGTCCAAGAAGGTCGCAGCGCAGCACAGAAGACCACCCTAGGGGGACCTGGGCGGTTCGGCCTGTTCTGTCCCTCGTCGGGCAACAGCCCATGTCGCGGACGAGGAGGCATGGCATGACCACCGCCGCCGAACCCAAGGTCGTCACCACCAAGGTCCCTGCCCGGCTCGACCGGCTGCCGTGGTCCCGGTTCCACTGGCGGGTCGTCGTCGGCCTGGGAACCGTCTGGATTCTGGACGGACTCGAAGTGACGATCGTCGGCGCCGTCGCCTCCCGTATGACCGAGCCGGACAGCGGCATCCATCTCACCAGCGCCGACATAGGAACCGCCGCCGCCATCTACGTGGCAGGTGCGTGCTTCGGCGCTCTGCTCTTCGGAAGACTCACCGACCGCTACGGGCGCAAGAAACTGTTCATGCTCACGCTGGGCATCTACATCCTCGCCACCGTCGCGACCGCGTTCGCCCAGGACGCCTGGTACCTCTACCTCGCCCGCTTCTTCACCGGCATGGGCATCGGCGGAGAGTACGCCGCGATCAACTCGGCCATCGACGAGCTGATTCCGGCCCGCAACCGCGGGCGGGTGGACCTGGCCATCAACGGCAGCTACTGGGTCGGTGCGGCGCTCGGCAGCCTGGCCGCCGTGCTGCTGCTCGACAAGAGTCTGCTGGCGGCCGACCTCGGCTGGCGGCTCGCCTTCGGCCTCGGCGGCATTCTGGGCCTGGGCATCATGCTGGTCCGCCGCCATGTGCCGGAGAGCCCGCGCTGGCTGTTCATCCACGGGCGCGAGGCGGAGGCCGAACGCATCGTCGACCGGATCGAGGCCGAGGTCCGCCAGGAGACCGGCCTCCCGCTGCCGGAACCGGACGAGGCCGTCACCGTCAGGCAGCGCGACGTCATCCCGTTCACGGAGATCGCCCGAGTGACCCTGCGGCGGTACCCGCGGCGCACCGTCCTCGGTCTGGCTCTCTTCATCGGGCAGGCCTTCCTGTACAACGCGGTCGTCTTCGACCTGGGTACGATCCTGAGCGGTTTCTTCGGCGTCGGCTCCGGCTCGGTCCCGTACTTCCTGACCCTCTTCGCGGTCGCCAACTTCCTCGGACCACTCCTCCTCGGCCGCCTGTTCGACACTGTCGGCAGGAAACCGATGATCTCGGGCACCTACTTCGGATCGGCCCTCCTGGCGGTCGTCCTCGCCGTCCTGCTGATCAACGGCTCCCTGACCGTATGGTCGTTCTTCCTGCTGGTGTCGCTGACGTTCTTCGTGGCCTCCGCGGGAGCGAGCTCGGCGTACCTGACGGTGAGCGAGGTCTTCCCCATGGAGACGCGGGCCCTGTCCATCTCGCTGTTCTTCGCGGTCGGTACGGCCGTGGGCGGAATCACCGGCCCGCTGCTGTTCGGCCACTTCATCCACAGCGGCGATGCCACCCTGGTGGCGGTCGGCTTCCTCATCGGAGCGGCAGCCATGGCGCTGGGCGGAGTCGCCGAGGTCCTCTTCGGCGTCAGGGCCGAACAGCAGTCCCTGGAGAACATCGCCCGGCCGCTTACCGAGGAGGAGGCCGAGGCAGCCTGGCGCGGCGAGCCCGCACCCCAGGACATGCGAGACCGTCTCCGGCCGGCTCACGTCCGGCAGGCAGCGCGCGAGCGGGAACTGCGGGTCGCCGAGCGCACCGCGCGCCGCCGGGAGCGGGAGCAAGCCGGGGCCCGCCGCTACCGCCCGGGCACCGGATCGGGCAGCACCTTCTACTCGCCGGGAATGGTCGGCACCGCAGGCACCGCGAGCCGCACGTCCGCCATGGCCGAACACCACCTGGACAGCGAGATCGAACAGGTCACCCACGCCCTCCGACAGACCGGCCCCACCAGCCGCGAGCAACTCGAACGGGCCGTCGACGGCCGGTCCTGGGGCCCCGGCCGCTTCCGCCGTGCCCTGCGTGAAGCAGTCAGGGAGTCCCGTGTCCGACGCCTCCCGAACGGCCTGTACGCGCCGGCGGACGGACCCGACCGGTCCGGCAGCGACACCCTCGGCCACCGTGAACAGCGGTGATCGGGGCACAGATGCCACACCAGATCGGCTTGTCCGACCACCAGCCACGCGACCGACACCAATCGAGGTAGCCATGAAGTACGACGAATTCCTCGCCCGCGTTCGCGACAGGGGCGGTTACAGCAGCCAGGACGAGGCCGCGAAAGTCACCAGAGACGTCCTGGACATACTGGCCCAGCGGATCAGTCCCGGAGAAGTCAAGGACCTCGCATCACAGTTGCCCGGCCCGCTCGGGCGGCACCTGGCCGACGCCGCGCCGCAGCAGGCCGAGAGCTTCGGGATCCATGAGTTCTACCGCCGGGTCGCCCAGCGCACCGGTAACGGGCCGGGCAGCGCGGAACGGGACGCCGGCGCGGTCCTGACCACCATCGCCGACGCTGTGACCGGTGGCGAACTGAACCAGATCATCAGCCAACTCCCCTCCGGCTACGCGGCCCTGTTCGGCAAAGCCGACCTCGCGGAATGACCTCCCGGCCAAGGCCAACGGGTAAGGGCCGGGGGAAGCAGACTCGGTAAGCCCAGGGCGGTCTCGAAGCCATCGGTGATCTGTACATGGTCTGGGACGCGACGCGAGCCGATGGCGTGGCCCTGATCGGCGTGAGTCTGCCGCTCTGCTTCACGCTGGACAGGCCGTTTTCCGGGGAGTTGAGCGTCTCGCCGGAACCCTTCGAGGAAGGCGTGCTCGCTCGGTTCTTCGAGTGATCGTCTCGAAGTGCGGTGCGGTTGCCCGGCCGGTGCCCTGGCCGGCTGCCCTCTCACCGGTGGTGGTCTCAACTCGCGGCGCTCATGAGGCTTGGAGGTGCCGGTCGCGGGGCATGGCCCTCCTACCGGACGGCAGGCCCGGTCAGGGCTCGGCAAGAGGAGGGCGTCATGGACGGTCGGATCCGCGTGCGCGTTGTTCGTCGGCCCGCTCCCCGGGGACAGGAGATCGACCGCAGGACGCCTTCCGGGCGGATCCTGCCGTACTAGGGTCTGTTGCGAAAGTCCCGCCTGCCCCGCGACGCCCGGCACGCACTCTCGCCGCACCGGGCACAAACCCAACTACGTCCAGTGCGAGGGCTTGCACCCGGCACCCTCCAGCCTCCGGCCGGGGGGACCCCCAGAGCACGCACCGGACGCCGCGGGCCCGCCCTCGGGGCGGACGACGGGACCTTCCCAACAGGCCCTAGAGGCCGCCGGGGACCGCCGTACGGAGCCCGGCGCGCGGGGGTCGCGCACCGGCCGCTCCGGCGAGTACCACCTGTGGCGGGCGGCACGGTTTGCGGTTGGCGTTCACGGGGCAGCCGTACGAACCGGCAGCAAGGAGGCACCGTGACCAACCCGGAGCCGGCACTGTACGAGGTGCCGTCGTCATGAGCGGCGCACCGTCCGGGCCCTTCGTCCACTCCGCCCTCTTCTACGGGGGTGAGGACGACCACCTGGCCGGGACGGTGCCCTTCGTCCGGGACGCGCTGGCGGCCGGCGAACCGGTCGCCGTCGCCGTGCCAGGCGAGAACCTCCGGCTCATCCGTGACGCGCTGGGCACCGACGCCGGGTCCGTGCGCTTTCTCGACATGCGGGAGGCCGGCCGCAACCCCGGCCGGGTCCTCCCCGGCGTGCTGCACGCCTTCGCCGACGCCCAGCCGCCCGGCCGCCGGGTCCGCGTCGTCGTCGAATCGGTCTGGCCCGGCCGTACGGCCGCCGAGTACCCGGCCTGCGTCCAGCACGAGGCCCTGGTCAACACGGCGTTCCGGGGCCGCAAGGTCACCGTGCTGTGCCCGTACGACACCTCCCGCCTGGACGCCCGTACCGTCGCCGACGCCCACGCCACCCACCCGGAGTACCGCACACCCGGCTCCGACGAACCGCGCACCAGCGTGGCCTACGCCCCCGAGGCCGCCTTCGCCCACTACAACCGGCCGCTGCCGCCCGCGCCCTCCGTCGCCTTCGCCTTCGACGCCGGCTCCCTCTCCGCCGTACGCCACGCCGCCACCGGTGAGGCCGCCCGCCTCGGCCTCGACGGCGTCCGCCTGCACGACCTCGCCCTGATCACCGCCGAGCTCACCACCAACAGCGTGGTGCACGGCGGCGGTTCGGGCACGCTGTGGGTGTGGGGGGAGGGGGGGTACGTGGTGTGCGAGGTGGCGGACAAGGGGCACCTGGCCGACCCCCTGGCGGGCCGCCGCCCCGCGACCAGGGACCAGCGGGGCGGCCGGGGGCTGCTGCTGGTGAACCTGGTGGCGGACCTGGTGCGTGTGCACACGGGGACGGCCGGGACGACGATCAGATGCCTGCTACGGCTGGGAAGTTGACTGCCTAGGCGGCCAGCGGATCCAGCATCAGTGGCTCGATCCGGCCCTCCAGCATCGCGCCGATCCCCTGGACGACGCACACGTCCGGCCGCTCCGCGATGTGCACCGGCATACCGGTGGCCTCCCGCAGCAACTGGTCGAAACCGGGGAGCAGCGCCGATCCGCCGACCATCATGATCCCGCGGTCGGCGAGATCGGCGACCAGGTCGGGCGGGCAGTCCCGCAGCACCTTGCCGATCCCGTCCAGAACCGCGGTGAGCGGCGTCTGGATGGCATCGCGTACCGCGGCGGTGTCGACCTGCACGCTGCGGGCGAGACCGGTGGCCACGTCCCGCCCGTGGATCTCCGTGGAGGCCGGGCCGTGCGGGGTGAGGCCGTTGCCGGACAGGGCGAGCTGCAGGGGCCGTACCGACTGGCTCGGCAGCATCAGCTCGTGCGCGTGCCGCAGATGCTGCACGATCGCGTGGTCCACGGCCTCACCGCCGACGGGCATCCGCTCGGCGCACACGATCGACCCGAGGGAGAGCACCGCGACCTGCGTCGCGGCGGCCCCGCAGACCAGGATCATGGTCGCCTCGGGCCGCTCCACCGGCATCCCGCACCCCACGGCGGCGGCGATCAGCGTGTCGACCAGCTCCACCCTTCTCGCCCCCAGCCCCACCAGCGTCTCGATGGTCGCCCGCTGGGCCAGCGGGTCGGCGTCGTGCGGGGTGCAGGCCGCCGCGCGCAGGCGGGGCTTGCGGCGCAGGGAACGGCGGATCTTGTCCCCGAGCAGATGCCGCAGCATCCGCTGGGCCATCTCGATGTCGACGACGGTCCCGCCGGAGATGGGGCGTACGACGCGGATGTAGTCGGGCGTCCGGCCCGTCATCTTCTCCGCGAACTCACCGACGGCGATCAGGGCGCCGGTACGGGTGTTCACGGCGGCCACGGAAGGCTGGTCGACGACCAGCCCCGTGCCCTTCACATACACCCGGGTGCGGGCGGCCCCCAGATCGACGGCGAAATGGCAGCGGCGCAACTGCTCCAGACTGACGGTCACGGCAGATCCTTCCCGAGTGCGCTGGCCGTACGGGGTGACACCGCCGGTTGGCGGCTTGCTTCGCATCCTCCGGGGGTTTCGGACGGCGCGCCTTCGGGAGGGGGCCGGGCGGGGCGCGGCTGAACGGGGGGTTTCCCGGCCACAAGGTGCGGGCGGCTTCGAGGAGGGGGCGGAGGCCGGGTTCGCCGCCGAGGTGGAAGAAGGGGACGTCGGCTGCCGGGCCGCCTTCCGCTCGGCTTCGGTGGCGCCGACCATCAGGCACTTCGAGGGGGCCGAGGTCACGTCGCCGGGGGACCCGGGCCAGGGCCGCCCCGCGGAATCCGCTGCCCCGCTGAACCCGCCGCCCCGCTGAACCCGCCGCCCCGCTGAACCCGCCCGCCGGCGGCTGCCCGAGGAAGCCCGCTTCGGACATCGCGCCCCCGCACTCGATCCGGGCGTGCCGGGCCTCCACCGAGTCGGGCCGCAGTGCGCCGTCCCGGAAGACCCGCGGCGCGGACTGGACCGCCGCCCGCACTCCGTCCAGGGGCCCTCGAAGGACCGTGGCGGAAACCCGCCCGGGCGCCTTCCCGCCAGCACCGCTCAACACCCGTGCAACACAAGCACCGTGACACTCTTCGGAGCACTCGACGCACCTGATCGCACCCTACGAGAAGAGGCGTGGATGAGAAGACGACGACGAACCAGCGGGCGTGGGGCGACCCTCCTGTCCGCGGGCCTCGTGATCGGCCTGCTCCCGACGACAGCGACAGCGACGGCAGCCGTAGCTACTGGCTCGCCCACCAGCGTCACCACCGTCACCACCGTCACCCTGGTCACCGGCGACAAGGTCACCGTCACCGGCGTGGGACAGGGCAAGAAGACGGTCACCGTCCAGCGCCCGCCCGGCGCCACGGGGGCCGTCCGCACCCAGGTGGACGACGGCGACATCACCGTCGTACCCGACGAAGCCCTGCCCTATCTGCGCCAAGGCACCCTGGACCGAAGGCTGTTCAACATCAGCGGGCTGATCCGGCAGGGGCTCACCGACGCCAGGAGCGATGCTCTGCCGCTGATCGTGACCTATGCGAACAAGGCCGTCCCGCTGAGCGGCGCGGAGCGGACCCGGGCCCTGCCCAGCCTGCGCGGGGCCGCAGTCGACGCCGGCAAGGGGCGCGCCTTCTGGCGGACCTTCACGGCGCACAAGAGCCTCGGCAAGGTCTGGCTCGACGGACGCGTCAAGGCCACCATGGCCGACAGCAACGCACAGATCGGTACGGCCGCCGCCTGGGACGCCGGCTACACCGGCAAGGGCGTCACCGTCGCCGTCCTCGACACCGGTGCCGACCTGACCCATCCCGACCTGGCCGGCCGGGTCAGCGCCACCAGGAGCTTCATCGACGGCGAGGACATCGCCGACCGCAACGGCCACGGCACCCACACCACCTCCACCGTCGGCGGCAGCGGAGCCGCCTCAGACGGCAAGGAGAGGGGCGTCGCGCCCGGGGCCACGCTGGCCGTCGGCAAGGTGCTCAGCGACCGGGGATCGGGCAGCGAGTCGCAGATCATCGCGGGCATGGAGTGGGCCGCCCGGGACGTGCGCGCCAAGGTGATCTCCATGAGCCTGGGCTCGACCGAACCCAGCGACGGCACCGACCCGATGGCCCAGGCCGTGAACACCCTGTCCGCCGGGACCGGCGCCCTGTTCGTCGTCGCCGCGGGCAACACCGGCGCCGCCTCCTCCATCGGCTCGCCCGGCGCCGCCGACGCTGCACTCACCGTCGGCGCGGTGGACGCGAGCGACCAGGCGGCCTACTTCACCAGCGCGGGCCCCCGGTACGGCGACAACGCCCTGAAGCCCGACCTCTCCGCCCCCGGCGTCGGCATCCTCGCCGCCCGCTCCCAGCTCACCTCCGGCAGCGGCTACTACACCACCATGAGCGGTACGTCGATGGCGACCCCGCACATCGCGGGGGCGGCCGCGCTGCTCGCCGAGGAGCACCCCGACTGGACGGGCGCACAGCTCAGGGACGCCCTGATGTCCACGTCGAAGCAACTCGACGCCTCCGCCTATGTGCTGGGCGCGGGACGGGTCGATGTCGCCGATGCGGTGAGCGCGCAGCTCACTGCGACCGGCAGCGCCGACCTCGGCTTCTACAGCTGGCCGTACGACGCGGACAAGCCGGTGACGAGGACGCTGACCTACACCAACACGTCCGAGGAGGACGTGCGGTTGAGTCTGACGGCGCGGGGCGCCCCGGACGGCGTCGTCACCCTCGCCGACTCCACCCTCACCGTCCCCGCGCACGGCGCCGTCTCCACCACCGTCACCGGAGACGGCGCCGACGCGGCGGTCGGAAACACCAGCGGGCAGATCGTGGCTGCGCTCGCCGGAACCGGGACCCCGCTCGCGCACACCGCCTTCGGGCTGGTCAAGGAGGAGGAGCGGTACACCCTCACTGTGCACGTCAAGGACCGGGACGGCGCCGCCACCGCCGCCGACCTGACCGTCCAGCGCCTGGCCGAGGGCTCCGACGCGTTCCCCGCCCAGGTCGGCGACTCCGGCACCCTCAGGCTCCGCCTCCAGCCCGGCACCTACAGCCTCACCTCCTTCCTCGACGTACGCGGCAGCCACGGCGCCGACTCCCTCGGCCTCGGCTTCCTCGCGGCCCCCGGGATCACCCTGGACCGGGACCGCGAAATCACCCTGGACGGACGACGGTTGAGAGAGATCAAGGCCGTCGCCGAGCGGCGCACCGAGACCGATCAGCTCCTCATGGAGTACGACCGGAACGCGAACGGCACCGACCTCTTCGGCGCGGTCCAGGTGCCGCTCACCTACGACAGCGTCTTCGCCGCGCCGACCGCGAAGGCAACCCAGGGCACCTTCGAGTACCGGACCGTGTGGCGGCTCGCGAAGCCCTTGCTGGAGGTGAAGGGGATCGGTGAGGCGACCGTGCAGTCGGGTGGGACGCTGATCGAGGGGCGCAGACGGCTGCCCCTGGTCGACGTCGGCGACGGACCCTTCCCCGGCACGGTCTACGGCAAGGCGGTCCTCGCCCGTCTCGCCGACGGCGCCGATCCGTCCGCCCTCGCCCAGGCCGCGCAGGACGCGGGCGCCAAGGCACTGTTCGTGACCGATGACGCGCCGGGCCGGCTGATGGCCTGGTGGGGCACCGACGACAACGCCGACCGGCCTCTCCAGACAGCCACGGTGAACGAGGCGGACGCGGCCCGGCTGCGGGCGGCCGGCCGGGTGGACATGACCGGGACCCGCAACTCGCCCTATGTGTACGACCTTTCGGAGGGCCACCGGGGCGCGATACCGGACCGGGACCTGACCTACGCGCCCACCCGCCGCCAACTCGCCGCCCTGGACGTGAGCTTCCACGCCCCGCGGCCGGTCGGCGGCGGCGAGTTCCGCTACTCGATCACCGACGCCTTCCCGATCGGCCTCGGCTTCCAGCAGCGGGTCGACTTCCCGGCCGAGCGCACCGACTACGTGTCCACCGGCCCCGGCCAGCTCTGGCACGAGTCGGTGACCGCCGCCGACGGCGCCCTGGAGGAGCGCGGCGGACTGGTGACGTACACCGGCGGATCACGGCCGACGCTGAACTGGTTCCGCCCGGTGTGGCATCCATGGCTCGGCACCGGGCTCGGCTGGGGCCAGCAACGCGCCGGCCACCAGATGCAGTTCAACACCCCGGGCTGGGGCGACTCCGGGCCCGACCACACCGGCTTCGGCGACGTGTGGAGCCAGGACAGCGGGATGACCCAGCGGACCTCGGTCTACCAGGACGGCGCACTGGCCGACCGGCGCACCGGCTCCGCGGCGTATGTGTGGGACGCGCCCGCCGACGAGTACACCTACAAGGTGGTCACCGACACCACCCTGGACGCCGGCCGATGGCGGCTCGCGACCCGGGGCCACGCCGAGTGGACCTTCCGGTCGGCGGCCACCCCGGACGACCACTGGACCTACCTCCCCCTGATCAACCTCGCCTTCGACGTCGACACCGACCTCGCGGGGGACGTCCGGGGCGGCCACCGGGTCCCGGTAGGGATCAGCGCCTCGTACGTGGCGGGGGCGAGCGGGACCGGGACCCTCGGCGGCGGCCGTCTCGAGGTGTCGTACGACG
Organism: Streptomyces sp. NPDC005866; assembly: GCF_040629895.1. NCBI lineage: Bacteria > Bacillati > Actinomycetota > Actinomycetes > Kitasatosporales > Streptomycetaceae > Streptomyces > Streptomyces sp. NPDC005866. Next base: position 189,738 of record NZ_JBEXWP010000006.1, on the reverse strand, counting down.
ACGGCGCCTCCTGGCGGAACGTCCCCCTCACCCACGCCGTACGCGGTGTGCTCGCGGTGCCGCGCGACGCCGCGTACGTCTCCCTGCGCGCCTCGGCGAGCGACGACCGGGGCGGCTCGGTCACCCAGGAGATCGTCCGGGCGCTGGGAGTGAAGTGACTCAGGGCTGGGGGTGACCCATGATGCCCCGGATCACCCCCAGCTCCACCAGGTCCTGCGGCCGGATACGCAGCTGGCCGGCGGTGGCCTCGACCTCCTGCGGGGGCCGCTTGAGGATCGCGGCCGCCAGCTCGGGGGCGATCACCGAGAAGTAACTGTCGGGCGTGGCCCAGGTGTTGCCGGGCGCGGCCAGGGCCAGCGCCCCGCCCGAGCCGCCCTCGCCGATGACGAGGGTGGTGACCGGGGTCCGGGCCGCCGCCACCGCGCCGAACAGCTCCGCGATCGCCGCGCCCGCGCCCTGCCGTTCCGCCTCGGCGTCATTGGCGGCGCCCGGGGTGTCGACGAGGGTCAGCACGGGGATCCCGAGCCGGTCGGCGAGCCGTATCAGACGGGTGGCGGTCCGGTACCCGGCGGGCCGGGTCGCCGTGCCCGTCTGCGCGGCGAAGGCGATGGTACGGCCGTCCCGCTCGCCGAACCCGCACAGCATCCCGCCCGGATCCGCGCCGCCGCACCGGTCGCCGACGAGGGCGGCCCGGCGGTCACCGAAGCAGGCGTCCAAGTAGGCCTGGGCGCGCGGCCGTTGCGGAGAGCGGGCGCGCTGGACCGCCTGCCAGCCGGTGGCGGGCAGCCCGGTGTCACCGAGGGCGGCCGGCGGGTCGGCGGGGGTCGTGGACGGCGCGGTCAGCAGCCGCAGCCACAGCCCGAGCGATGCCTTCAGCTCCTCCAAGGGCACCACGGCGTCCACCGCACCCACCGCGAGCTGCGCCTGGGCCGTGTAGGCCGCCGGGTCCGCGTCCGGCGGGCGGACCCGGGAACCCGCGAAGCCCACCTGCGCTCCGGGCAGCGCCAGGACGACATCGGCACCGGCGCCCAGGGTGGCCCAGCCGCCGCCGGTCGTCGGATCGCGCAGGACCGCGATCTGCGCCAGTCCCGCCTCCCGGGTGAGGGCCGACTGACGGGCCACCCGCTGCAGCTGGGACAGGGCGAGCATGCCCTCCTGCATCCGGCTGCCGCCGGTGGCGACCAGCGGGACGACCGGAAGCCGGTGGGCACGGGCATGCGCGTACGCCGCCTCCAGCCGGTCCCCGGTCCGCTCGCCCAGCGAGCCGCCGAGGAACCCGAACTCGAAGACGATCAGCACGGCCGCCGTGCCCTCGACGCGCGCGGTGCCGGCGACGACGGACTCCTCCTCGCCGGTGCGCTCGGCGGCGCGGGCGCGCGAGGCGTCGTAACCCTGCCAGCCGAGGGGGCCGTCGGGCCGGAACTCCCGTGCCGGATACCGGAGTTCGGCGAAGGTGCCGGGATCGGCGACGAGGTCGATGAACTGCCGGGCGGAGAGCCGTACCGGCCAGTTCTCAGACACCCAGGGCCCGCTTCATGATCTTCCCCATGTCGTTGCGGGGAAGGGCGTCCAGGTAGCGGACGACACGGGGACGCTTGTGCGGGGCGAGCCGACCGGCGACATGGTCCGCCAACTCCCGCTCCCCGGGCGGGGACTGCGGATCGGCCGGGACGATCCAGGCGACGATCCGCTCGCCCAGGTCAGCGTCCGGCTCCCCGGTGACGGCGGCCTCCCGCACCCCCGGATGCTCGAGCAGCGCGTTCTCGATCTCACCGGCCCCGATCTTGTAACCGCCGCTCTTGATCAGGTCGGTGGCCTTGCGGCCGACGATCCGCACATAGCCGTCCGGCTCACGCACGGCCATGTCACCGGTCCGGAACCAGCCGTCGGCGGTGAAGGCGGCGGCGGTGGCGTCGGGCCGGTTGAGGTACTCGGTGAACAGGTTCGGACCGCGCACCTGGATCTCCCCGACGGTCTCCCCGTCGTACTCCGCGATCGCCGTCCCGTCCTCCTCGACCAGCCGCAGCTCCACACCCGGCAGCGGCACCCCCACGGTCCCCGCCCGGGCCTGACCGTCCGCGCGCACACTGGTGTTCATCAGCGTCTCCGTCATGCCGTACCGCTCGACGACCCGCCGTCCGGTGGCCGCCGCGATCCGCTCGTGGTCGTGGACTGGCAGAGCGGCCGAGCCGGACACCAGCAGCCGGGCCCGGCCGAGGGCCCGCGCCAGTTCGGGGTCGGCGGGCAGGGCCTCGGCGATGCGGTGGTACATGGTCGGGACGCCGAACAGCATGGTCGCGCCGTCGTTCATCTCGCGGGTCACGCCGTGGGTGTCGAACCGGCCGAGGTGGCGGACACTGCCGCCGCGCCGCAGCGGCCCGAGGATCCCCAGCACGAGCCCGTGCACATGGAACAACGGCAGCCCGTGCACCAGTACGTCGTCCCCGGTCCACTGCCAGGCGTCGGCGAGCGCGTCCAGGGTCGCGGCGAGCGCCCGGCGCGGGATGACGGCGCCCTTGGGCGGGCCGGTGGTGCCGGAGGTGTAGACGACCAGGGCGGGGTCGCCGTCCGTGCCGTGTTCCTCGGGCACCGGGCCGGTGGCGTCCGCCTCGACGTCGATACGCGGCAGGACGGCGAGGGCGGAAGGGAGCTGGGCCCCCGGGGCGGCCAGCACCACCGCCGGCGCGCTGTCGGAGAGGATGTGCGCGAGTTCCTTGTCGCCCGACTTGGGATTGAGCGGTACGGCGGCCTTGCCGGCGAGAAGGGTGCCGACGACGGCGACGGCCGTCTCCAGTTCCGGGGTCGCCCACACGGCGACCCGGCCGGCGTCCCGGACCCGGCCGGCGAGCGCGCCCGCGGCGGCGGCGAGCTGCCCGTACGTCAACGACCGTGCGCCGAACCGCAGGGCGACCCTCCCCCAGACTTCGTCCGGGGGGACCCCCATCTCGCTGCGCTCGCCCGGACCGTCCACCAGGGCCGGAAACAGAAGGGACACGCGACGACTCCTCACCGGTCGGAACCTCGACAGCCTCTTCCTACACCAGGCACCGCACTCCTGAATCACCCCACCCGCACTCCGGCCACCGACACGTCGCTCGCCTTCCAAGGAGAGCGACACGGAGCGGTACGGCGCTGCCGAGGAACAAGAACGCGAAGCTGGGACGGGTGCGGCACCGGGGCCGGGCGGGAGGTTCGATTCACTACCCCGGATGAACCCCCGGCATATGCCGAACGTGCCCCAGTGGCGCGACCTACCGTCCCTCCCATGGTCAGCTCATCCCACGAGGCGATGCACCGCATCTTCCAGGAAGATCCGAGCGTGTTCGCCCGCACCTTCCGGACCCTCGACCTCCCCTTTCCCGACCCGGTCTCCGTGTCCCTGCTTCCCACGGACCTGACCGAGATCAAGCCCACGGAACGACGTGTGGACACCCTCCTGAGGATCGACACCGCCTCGGGCGACAGTCACCTCCTGATCGTCGAGGCGCAGGGAAGGAAGAAACACGACAAGCCCGTCAGCTGGGCCTACTACGCCGCACACCTGTACGCGAAGTACGGCATTCCGCCGGTCCTCCTCATCACATGCCAGGACCGGGCCACGGCCGACTGGGCGTCGAAACCCTTCGTCCTGGGCCCTCCCCAGTGGCCCACGCTCACCCTGCGGGCACTCGTCCTGGGGCCACACAACGTGCCCGTCATCACCGATCCGTCCGCCGCGGCCCGGGACATCCCGCTCGCCACCCTGAGTGCGGTCACGCATGGTAAGGATCCGAACGCCCCTGCCATACTGAAGGCCCTGGCCGTGGCGCTGAAGACCGTCGACGAGGACACCGCGAGGATCTTCGCCGAACTCACCGAACTCGGCCTGGGAACCTCCCCGGCCGGCGAGACCTGGAGGAAACTGATGGCTGTCGACCTCTCCTTCTTCCGTTCCGTGACCTCTCAGAGGCTGAGGGCCGAGGGGCGCGCTGAGGGGCGCGCGGAGGACATCCTGCTGATCCTCGCGACGCGGGGCGTCGAGGTCCCCGAGTCCGCGCGCGAGCGCATCACCACCTGCGCGGATCCGGACCTGCTCCGCAGCTGGCTCACCCGAGCCGTGACGGCCGAGACCGTGGAAGCCCTGTTCACTGAAGCGGCCCCCGGAGACGCCGACGCGCACTGAGGTTCCGACGACCGTGCTCAGGTCGGGCGCGAGCCACACCTCCACCGCCCGAAGGGCGGGGTGTTCCAGCCAGTGCAGTCGCGCCCGGTCCGGCTTGCCCTCGTGGAGGGGTGGCCACTCGGGTGTCGGGGTGAAGTCGTCGAGGACGACCGTGCCGCCGGGGGTCAGGAGGTGCTCTACGGCCGCGGGGTGATCGCCGGGTGCCTTGCCCCGGCCGCCGCCGTCGAGGACCAGCAGGTCGAACGGGCCGTAGGCCTCGATGTCCCGCCAGTCTCCGTGGAGCACCGTCACCTCGGGGTGCACCTCGAAGACCCCGCCGGCCACACGGGCCCGCTCTGCGTCCCGCTCGACACTGAAGAGCCGCACACCGGGCCGGGCCCCGGAGGCCAGCCAGGCCAGCCCGACGCCCACCCCGGTCCCGGTCTCCCCGATCCGCCCGGACACCCCACCGGCGAGCACCTGCAACAGCCGCCCCTGCTCGGGCCGACAGGAGTAGGGGGAGCCCTGGGCACGCGCGGCACCGAGGGCACGCCGGACAAGGGGCGGGGGGTCGGCGAGGCCGGTGTAGGAGCCGGTGCCCAGTTCGGTCATGCGGGACTTCCCACCGCGCGAAAGGGGGCCGACGTGGTTGCGGTGTGGCCGGCGTGGGTGGTTAGCCTGCGGCGGAACGGAAAACGGTCGTCACCAGGACAAGGGAGCTCAACCGTGCCCCGAATAGCCCTCGCCACCTACGATCCCGGCGCGAAGCCGAGCAAGGACCAGGACCTGCCGGTGCTGCTGCGCGCGCTGACCGCCGCGGGGGCGGACGCCGTCGCCCGTCCCTGGGACGACCCCGACGTGGAGTGGGGCGGCTTCGACCTGGTCGTCATCCGCTCCACCTGGGACTACAGCTGGCGCGCGGCGGAGTTCGTGGCGTGGGTGGAGCGGGTGGGGAAGGCGACGCGGATCGCGAATCCGGCCGCCGTCGTGCGGTGGAACGCCGACAAGCGGTATCTCGGTGATCTCGCGGCGGCCGGTGTGCCCGTCGTGCCGACCCGGTATCTCGCCCCGGGCGATCCGGTGGAGCTGCCTTCCGACCGCGACTTCGTCGTCAAGCCCACCTTCGGCGCCGGTGCCCGGTTCGCCGCCCGCTACACGCCCGACGAGCAGGAGACGGCCGTACGGCACCTGGCCCGGATGCACGACGAGGGGCTGACCGCGATGGTCCAGCCGTACGTCTCCGGGATCGACGTCAGTGGTGAGCGGGCGCTGCAGTTCTTCGGCGGGCGGCTGCTGCACGCCAGCCGCAAGCGTGCCGTCCTCACCCGGGGCACGGCGTACGACGCGGACAAGGTCGCCCACCCCGATCTTGAACCGTGGACCCCGGCCGCTGCCGAACTCGCCGTCGCGGAACGCGCGTTGGCCGCCGTACCGGACGCGCCGGAGCTGCTGTACGCCCGGGTGGACCTGGTCGACGGGGCGGACGGGCAGCCGCGGGTGATGGAGCTGGAGCTGGTCGAGCCGAACCTGTTCCTTTTCCGGCACCCGGGGTCGGTGGACGCGGTGGCCGAGGCGATCCGCACCGCGGCCCGCGGCTGACGGCCCTCACTCCTCGACGACCGCCGTGCGCTGCAGCAGGCCCCAGGTGAACTCCGCGACCACCTGACGGCCGTCCGGCACCTTGAAGGTGAGGCCCCAGCGGGTCGGGGCCGTGCCCTCCAGGGGGCGGGCGGGGGCGAAGGCGCGGGCGGCCTCGTCGACCGTGCAGGACCAGGGGGTGAGGTCGTCGAGGGTCTCCAGCTTCGGGGCGGGCGCGCCGGGGGCGCGGACCAGCCATTCGTTCCAGACCGCGCCCCCGGGGCCGACCAGTACCTCGAAGCGAAGGGTGGGCCAGAGGGGGAGCGCCCACTGCCAGGCCATGCACTCCAGGTCGCCGACGGTGCGTTTGGTCTCGGAGTCGGGCGGGCCGAGCACCGAACGGTAGCGGCCGGCCGCGGACCGGGAACGCGGCGAGCGGGCCATCGCCTGCCAACGCTTGTTGGCCTCGCGCATGTCCGCGATCGACGCGCCCAGTTCACGCCGGGCGTCCTCGACCAGATCCGGATTGTGGTCGGCCATACGGCGCAGCAGCACCAGCTGGAAGTCCAGTTGCATGGCACCCATGGTGCACATGCCGGCACCCGGCTGGTTCCCGGCCATTGCCCGCGCAATCCTCGATGGCTAGCCTGTGTTCGTCATGCCGATCGCCTGTTGATATCTCGAACGGCTCCGCAGCTCCGACGATATCTGGCGCTTAGACCCAAGGGAGGGGGCCGGAGTGGGACGCCTCGTGCCTGCCGTGACCCGGGCTCTCGACATTCTTGAGCTCTTCCTCGACGGGGACGGGACTCTCTCCGCCCCCGACATAGTGCGCAGACTCCAGCTGCCGCGCACCACCGTGCACGAACTGGTGACGACGCTCTCCGCCCGGTCGTACATCGTGCCCGTACCCGGACAGCCCGGACGATACCGGCTCGGCGTCCGCCCGTACCAGCTCGGCAGCCGGTACGCCGAGCAGCTCGACCTCGCCGCCGAGGGCCAGCAGGTCGCCCGGTCCGTCGCCGAGACCTGTGACGAGACCGTCCATGTGGCGATCCTCGAAGGCACCGACGTCATCTACATCGCCAAGGTCGACTCCACGCACGCGGTCCGCATGGTCTCCGCCGCCGGCCGCCGCCTCCCCGCCCACTGCACCTCGGTCGGCAAGATGCTGCTGGCCTCGCTGGCGGAGCAGGAGCTGACCGCGCGCATCCCGGACGACGCCGACCTCGTCGCGATGACCCCGAACAGCATCACCGAGCCGGGCGCGCTGCGTGAGGCCCTCGCCGAGATCCGCGGGCGCGGCATCGCCGTGGAGAGCCGGGAGTCCAACCCGGACGTCTCCTGTGTCGCCGCGCCGGTCCGTGACCGTACCGGCCGGGTCGTCGCGGCGCTGTCCATCTCCGTCCCGATGATCCGCTGGAGCGACGAGCGCCGCGGCGAGCTGGAGCAGCTCGCGGCGAAGGGTGCCGCCGAACTCTCCGAGCGCCTCGGCCACCGGAGCGTGGCATGACGACGGCGTACGAGGTCGCGGTGGCGGCGGAGGCGACGCTGGGTGAGGGCCCGACGTGGGACGCGGCGGCCGGCCGCCTGATCTGGATCGACATCCTCGGCTCCCGCATCAACACGTACGACCCGGCGACCGGCCGCCGTACGACCCGCACGACGGACCAGCACATCGGCGCGGTCAAGCCCCGCGCCGACGGCGGCCTGGTCCTGAACCTCAGGGACGGCGTCGCCCTCCTCGACCCCGACGACAGCTTCCGCTGGCTCCACCACGAGCCGGTCCCCGGCCGCCGCGCCAACGACGCGGCCGTCGCCCCCGACGGCTCCCTGTGGGCGGGCACGATGCGCTACGACGAGGCGACCGGCGGCGGCACGCTGTCCCGGGTGACCGGTGACGGCTCGGTCACGACCTTGCTCCCCGATGTCACGGTCAGCAACGGCACCGGCTGGAGCCCGGACGGCAGCCGCGTCTACTACATCGACACGCCGACACGCCGGGTGGACGTCTTCGACTACGACGGCGAACTCCCTGCCAACCGGCGCCCGTTGGTGACGATCGAAGAGGGCGCCGGTTTCCCCGACGGTCTGACGGTCGACGCGGACGGCTGTGTGTGGGTGGCGCTGTGGGACGGGGGAGCGGTGCGCCGCTACACGCCGGACGGCGACCTGGACCGGGTGATCACTCTCCCGACGCCGCGTACGACGGCCTGCGCGTTCGGCGGCGCCGACCTGACCGACCTGTACGTCACGACGGCGAGGGCGGGCCTGGACCGCCCGCATCCGACGGCGGGTTCCCTGCTGGTGATCCCGGGCGCGGGGAAGGGCGTGGCCCAACCGGCGTTCGCGGGGTAGCGGTTGGCACGGCTGTGGTCACCGGCAGCCGCTGTCACTCATGTACGGCGACGCTCCTCGCCCGTACCGCCGCCCGCGAGGGTCCGCTGTACGGGGTCGAGCGGGGAGCGGCGCGGGTGCTCGACGTACGGCCGGAGGGCGGTCGCCAGCCGGTACCCGAAGTCGTCGGCCTCGGCCTCCTCGATCTTCCGGGAGCCGTTGCGCGCGGCCACCGTCAACGCCGTGTCCCGCCAGCCTGGTTGACCGGCCAGCGCGCGTGCCGCCTCCGGGCCGACCCCGTGCTGATGCCGGCGGCCGGTGTGCAGATGCCACAACTCATGGCCGAGGATGACCAGTTGCTGCAGGGCCTCGGCCCGCTCCTCCACGATGACCAGGTCGAAGTCGTGGAACTCCACCCACAGCCCGGTGACCTCGATCTCGTCGGGGAACCGCTCGAACCGCAGTTCCACCGGCCGCCCGGCGCGCAGCGTGGTCATCTCCTCGCACAGCGCCCAGCACAACTCGTGCACTCCGGCGGGCTGTTGGGGCCGGGCGCGGACGGCGGCGGCGAGGTCGGCGGCGAGGACGCGCATCCGTGCGTCCGGCCGGGAGTGCCGCGGCCTCGCGGAGATCCGGGCCCACCGGTGCCGCGCGCCGGCCAAGTCCATCGCTCCCCCTTCACACCGCCCCACGGCGGTCACCGCGCCGCGTCGGCCCGACCGAGATTACGCGTCCGGGTGTGTCCGCGTCATGCGATCCGACGTCGGTAGTTCATATGAGAACAACCGTCGCGTGCAGGAAAGTCACGCCGGACCCATTGACGCGGAAGCGCTTCGAATTTACGGTCCCGTTCGAAGTTACGGGCGCAAGTCGATATATCGAACAATCGGGTCATTGGCTCACCCCCCACGGAGCACCAGCACGAGTACGACCACGAGCACGACAGATCCCCGAACGTAAGGGCAGGCAATGGGACGACCTGGCCTCAGTCGCAGGCAACTACTGGGCACAGCCGGAGGGTTGGCGGTGGCCGCGAGCTTCGGCTTCGCGGCTCTCGGCACCGGCACCGACGCGCTCGCCTCCACCGCGCGCACCCGCGTGCGTTATTGGAACCTCTTCAGCGGCGGCGACGGCTACGGCTACCGCCGCGTGGGCGCGATCAGCCCCCACGCACCGGCACCTGACGGCCGGGGGAGTCCACCCCCGCCACCGGCACTCCTCCGGCCGCACTCCCCAGCAACTCAAGGCGCACCGCCCCAGGTCCGACCTCAGTCGTCCCATCCGAAAGCACGGCCAGCGCCAACGAGTTGGCACCCCGAGTCCGCAGAATTCCGTTCGGCAGTACGAACGTCCGCTGCGGCCCCACATCATTGATGCACTGCCCCAGGTTCCACCCGTTCAGAAAGATCTGCACCCGATAGGCCCGCGCCGGATCGTCCTCCAGCACCAGCCCCACCGACGCGTCGATCCCGTCCGGTACGGCCAGTCGGAAGCCGGTCCGGTACCAGGTGACGCCCATCCCCTTGTCCGAACGCGGAAGTTCGACCCGCTCCCACTCCCCGTCGGCGAAGCCGGGCAGATGCCAGCCCTCCCGCTCCCCGTACAGCCCGCCGTTGTTCTGCGGCCCCCGCACCGGGTCGGGCGCGGCCTCTCCCTGGATCCGCCAACTCACCTTCGGGGAAGCCCCCTTGAAGGTCACGGCGGTCAGTCCGCGAGCCACCTTGTGCGTATCCAGGGACTTGCCGTCCATGTCGTGCTGCATCCGCCGCACCAGCACGGACAGCACACGCTGCCGTTTCTTGCGCTGCTTCTTCTTCAACCCGGCGACGGAGAACTCGGCCGTGGCCGTCCAACTCCCCTGCCGGACCGTCTTCGCGTCGGGCACCGGCATCCGGTGCGAACCGAGCGGCTTCCCGTCCAGCCAGGCCATCAGCATGCCCTGCGTGCCCGTGCTGTAGGCGAGGGAGATGGACTGCAGGTCCTCGAATCCGCCGTCCACGCGCCCCCGGTACCAGACGTCCCCGTAGTGGAAGCCGTAGTCGTCGGCGAAGAGCACCGGCTGACCGTCCGGCACGGCTGTGGTACTGAACGACGTCTTCTTGTCCGCGACCGTCCACTTCGAGTCGTCGAAGCCCACCGCCGACTCGGGATTCTCGGTCTTGCGGCGCCAGCCGCCCAGCTCCGGCAGCGCCGGCTTGGGCGCCCCCGCCAGATCCGACTCCGCGACGAGGCTCTGCGAGAGGCTCACCCGTGTCCGCACCGGCCGCCCGTTCCAGGTGACCGCCGAGACCCCGCGCGGCCCCCACACCTCCAGGCCGCTCTCCTGGACCGTGTCCCCGGTGAGCTGCACGGTCGACCCGCTGATCCTGGCGTGCCGCAGCAGCGCCGGACCGTAGACCAGCAGGGTGCCGGACGGGGTGTCGTACGGGAACAGCCGTACCGAGGTCGCGTCGTCGGCGAAGAGAAGCAGCAGCGGGGTGTCGGTCTCGCCCCGCTGGACCAGGACCCGGGTGAGTCCGCCCTGGCCGAGCGGCACGGTGACGTGCAGGACGCCCCGGTCGTACACCCAGGCCGCCTCGGCGTCGAGGCGGGTGACATACGGCTCGGTCGGGCACTCCAGCACCAAGTGCGCCATCTCGCCGTACCGGCCGGTGAACACGGCGATGTCCTGCCGGCCGGCGGTGAGCACGGCCATCGGCTGGGCGGTGGCGTACCGCAGCTTCCGCCTGCCGAGGGAGAGTCCGGTGGTGATGAGCCGGGCGTCCTTGGCCGGGACGGTGACCTCGATGTCGTCACCCCCGTCCCGCTTCAGGGTCGTCAGGGTGGACGTCACCTCGCTCGTACCGTCGTTGCGCAGCACGTACACATGCGCCCGGGTGTCCGGGTTGGTGAGGTGGTACGCCTTCAGCCCGTCCGCGCGGACGTCCGCCGCGCGCTCCAGTTTCGCGAAGTCCGGGACACGCTGGAGGAGATGGCCGAGCTGGTGCATCGGCGCGATCTTCGGCGTGACGTTGCGGGCCTCGTCGATCGCCGCACCGTAGTCGTACGACGTGTAGACGACCGGCGCCGGCAGCCAGCCCCACGTGGTGCCGCCGTACGTCATGTAGACGTTGTGGAGGGTGAGGCCGTTGGCGAGGTTGGTGAGGTAGAAGCGGCGTTCGTAGGCCGCGTCCCGGGTGCGCCGGGACTCGGCGTAGCCCTTGCCGCCGAACTCGACCCCGCCCCACGGGTCGAACCAGCCGCCCCCGAACTCCGGCACGAACCCGGGCGTACGGGGGCTGGCGGTCGCGCCGCCCTTGAGGCCGCCGATCCCGAAGTCGCCCCAGTCCGGCGGGGTCCGGGAGGGAGCGGGGTAGCCGTCGAAGCCGTACAGCCACTTCCCGGTCTCGCCGCCCGTGTCGAAGGAGCCCGGGATCCAGTAGCCGTTGCGGCCCTTGTCGTTGTGGAAGAGGGGGACGTCGATGCCGTCCGCCCGCACCTTCTTGTACAGGTGGGACATGTAGGCGGGGCCGGCCGGGTCGGCGACGTGGCCGTCGTACTCGTTCTCGATCTGGTACAGCAGGACGGTCCCGCCGCCGTCCGTGTGCTGGTGGCGGCGCACGATGCGGTTGACGGCCGTCAGCCACGCGTCGACGTGCCCGAGGTACGTCGGGTCGGCGGTGCGGGCGGAGCCCTCCGTGGCGGTGAGCCAGCCGGGGAAGCCGCCGGCGTCGACCTCGGCGTTGACGTAGGGGCCGGGGCGGAGGATGACGTACAGCCCGGTCTCCGCGGCCGTGCGCAGGAACAGGTCGAGGTCGCGGACGCCGGTGAAGTCGTATGTGCCGGGCGCGGGGGAGTGGTAGTTCCACGCCACGTAGATGCTGACGGTGTTGTAGCCGTGCGCCCGCATCTTCTCCAGCACGTCCCGCCACAGGGACGGGCTCGGCAGGCGGAAGGGGTGCAGTTCGCCGGACCACACCACCAGCCGCCGGCCGTCGACGACGAGGGAGTAGTGGTCGTAGCCGATCGCGTGCCGCCGCCCGTCGGCGCCCGGCGGGGCGGGGGCCGGGCCGGTCGGCACAGTGCGCGCCGCGTACGCCGAGGGCGCTCCGGGGCCGCCGCTGCCGCCCAGGGCGAAACCGAGCGCGGCCGAGCCGGCGAGGGCACTGAAGGTACGTCTGCTGAGCGCCAAGGGATCCTCCCGGGCGATCTTACGGGGCGCGGGTGCGGCCATTGTCCACGGGAGTACGCCCCACAATGGACGCATGAGGATCTCGGCACGAGCGGATTACGCGGTACGGGCGGTACTGGAGCTCGCCGTACGGCAGGACGAAGGCCCGGTGAAGGCCGAGGAGATCGCCGGGGCGCAGGACATCCCGCACAAGTTCCTGGAGGGAATTCTGGGTGACCTCCGGCGCGCCGGAATCGTCGCCAGCCGGCGCGGCGGGGGCGGCGGCTACCGGCTGGCGCGGGACGCGTCCGCGATCACCGTGGCGGACCTCATCCGTGCGGTCGACGGCCCGATCGTCTCGGTACGCGGCGAACGCCCGACGGGTCTGGCCTACACCGGCACAGCCCAGCCGCTCCTGCCCCTGTGGATCGCGCTCCGCGCGAACGTCCGCAGGATCCTCGAAGGCGTCACCGTGGCGGACATCGCGGCGGACGCGCTGCCGGAGCCGGTACGCGCACTGGCCGCGGAACCGGCGGCGTGGGAGAACCCGTGACGGACGTGAGAGCCATGCACGGGCGGCTGTGAAATCCGGTGTTGTGAATGGCCGGAGTTCGCCCTGACCGGTCGGCGTGGGGGTTCCTACGATGCGAGCGCCCCGGTCTTCACAGGAAACTCACAGGTCCTTCAAAGATGAACCATGAGGGTCGTGAGGGTCCTGACGACCGAGGGTGTCACCCCCCACTCGATCACCGAACCGGAGAAACCATGAGACGTGGACTCCTGCTCGGCGGAGCGCTCGCCGCGCTGCTCACCGCCGGGTTGCCCGCCCAGGCCAAGGCCTCGTCGTCGCCCGTCTTCGACGACCCGCCGCCGGACAAGATCGTGATCAACGTCGCCACGGTGAACGGCTCCGGCTGCCCGCAGGGCACCACCGCCGTCGCCGTCTCGGAGGACAACCAGGCCTTCACCGTCACCTACAGCGACTACCTCGCCCAGGCCGGCGGCGACTCCGACCCCACCGCCTTCCGGCGCAACTGCCAGCTCAACCTGGTCGTTCACGTGCCGCAGGGCTTCACGTACGCCGTCGCCAGCGCCGACTACCGCGGCTTCGCCTCCCTCCAGCAGGGCGCCACCGGTACCGAGCGTGCCTCGTACTACTTCCAGGGCTCGTCCAACACGGCTGCCGCGAGCCACCCCTTCAGGGGCCCCTACGGCGACAACTGGCAGGCCACCGACACCACCGACTGGGCCCAACTCGTGTGGGCGCCCTGCGGAGTCCAGCGCAACTTCAACATCAACACGGAGCTGCGGGTGACCGCCGGGAGCGCGAACCCCGGCAAGGTCAGCTTCATGACCATGGACTCCACCGACGGCGACATCAGCACCGTGTACCACCTGGCCTGGAAGGAGTGCCCCAAGTAGCCGTCACGGGCCTCACAGGCTCCCCGGGCGGACCAGGCCGGTCCGCTTGACCCCGCCAGGACCGGCGTGACCTCGATCGTCGCGACGGCCACGAGCAGGTTGGCCGAGCCGGTGGTCGCCGAGGCGAACCTGACCTGTGGATGGCGGCTGAGCCGCCGGCCGGTCTCCTCCAGGCCGCCGGGGGCCACCGTCATCCACAGCAGCGCCTCGGTGCGGATGCCCAGCCGGGCGAGATCGACCTCGGTCGCGAGCCGGACGACCATCCCGTACGCCAGCGCCTCCAGGCGCCGGCGGGCGGTCAGCGTGGAGGTGTCGGCGCGGCGGCCGAGCTCCGTGTAGGAGGCTCGCCCGTCCTCGACCAGCCCGGCGATCAGCTGGTGGTCGACCAGCTGCTTGACACCGCCCGCGGCCACCTCGCCCGCCGCCGCACCGGCCCACGAAGGCGCTGCTATCCCAGGAACAGCGGTAGCCGCGCGCCCGGTTCGCCCAGCACCGCCCTCTCCGCGTCCGTCGGCGCGCGCCGGCCCGTGCCGATCAGCAGCGCGTCGGTATCGGACAGCGACGCGGGGAAGGCGGCACCCGCGATCTCCTCCAGCATCGCCCGGGACGCGGCGAGGGTCTCCGCGGGCGGCTGCGGCGCGGACGGGAGGTGGGCGACCAGGTCCAGATGGTGCAGGGTCCACTCCAGGACGTACGCCGTCAGATAGTCGGCCACCGTGAGGACCTGGTCGCGGGTACCCACCCGGACGGTCTTGTCGGCGAGCTGGGCCGCTCGCCCGGCCGCCGAACCCACATCGTCCAGATGGAACTTGAGCAGCCACGGCTCCTGGTAGGCGGCGGCGAGCCGGACGGTGAGGGCGTCCAGCGGGTCGTCACCGGTCGGCGGGGCCCCGGCGATCTCCCAGTACGTCACCGCGTTCCGCGTCGGCTCCGCCTCGGCCGGTGTGGCCAGGGTGATCAGGACGTCCTGGGCGTCGATGACCAGGTGGCAGACCAGGTCCCGTACCAGCCACCCCGTGCAGCCGGAGGGGCGGCTGAGGTCCTCGTCCGGGAGGTCCGCCACCGCGGTGCGCAGCGCCGTCCATGAGCGTGAGAAGAGATCCACGCCCCGCAAGCTAGCAAGGGCGCTCATCACCTGCTTGACGCCATGGTGCGGAACGTGTTCCGGTACGCCTGCGGGGACACCCCGATCGCCGCGTGCAGGTGCTGCCGCAGTGACGTGCCCGTCGCGAAGCCGACCTGCGCCGCGATGCGGTCGATCGCCAGGTCGCTGGTCTCCAGAAGATGACGGGCCCGGTGCACCCGCTGCTGGATCAGCCAGCGGCCGGGGCTGACGCCGGTCTCGTCCTGGAAGCGGCGCGCGAAGGTACGCCGGCTCATCCGGGCATGCTCCGCCAACTCCCGCAGGGCGAGCGGACGTTCGAGGTTCTCCAGGGCCCAGGCCCGGGTGGCCGCCGTACCGCTCTCGCCCTCGTCCGGCACCGGCTGCTCGATGTACTGCGCCTGGCCGCCATCCCGCCACGGCGGTACGACACACAGCCGGGCCACGCTGTTGGCGACCGCGCTGCCGTGGTCGGAGCGGACGATGTGCAGACAGACGTCGACGCCGGAGGCGGCGCCCGCGGAGGTCAGGACGTCACCGTCGTCGATGAACAGCACATCGGGATCCAGGGCGACCTGGGGGAACATTCGCCGGAACCGGTCGGCCAACGCCCAGTGCGTCGTCGCGGGCCGCCCGTCGAGCAGCCCGGCCGCCGCGAGCGTGAAAGCCCCCGTGCAGATGGAGACGATCCGGGCGCCGGGCCGGATCCGGGCGAGCGCGGCGGCCACCGGCCCGGGCAGCTCGTCCGAGATCCGCGTCATGTCGTACGGCGGTACGACCACGGTGTCCGCGCTCTCCAGCGCCTCGGGCCCGTGCCCGAGGGTGACCGTGAAGTCGGAACTGGTGGCCACCGTACGGTCGTCGGTCGCCGCGCAGGTCAGCACCTCGTAGGCACCGGGCACGCCGGGGAAGACCCGGTTCGGGATGCCGAGCTCGAAGGGGTAGACACCGTCGAGGGCGAGCACGACGACCCGGTGGGGCCGGGTCGTCAGGAAGTCGATGGCGGGCATGGCACGATTCTATCGCCCGCCACCTATGTGGCCACCGCGCGCTCGCCCTGCGGCGATCCTGGCAGGCAGGGGGTTGGCGAAGGCGCGGACCGGAAACGCGTTTGACCCCTGTTGGCGCCCGGTGGTCGGATGCCGTCCATGAGTGCAGGGCAGATGCATCCAGGTATGCACCCCATCGACGACGGCCTTGTACGACGCTTGATCGCCGGGCGGTTTCCCCAGTGGGCGGGGCTGGCGGTGCGGCGGTGGCCGTCCGGTGGCACCGTCAACGCCATGTACCGGCTCGGCGACGACATGGTCGTGAGGCTGCCGCTGGTGAAGGGCGGCGCCGAGGACGTGTCGAGGGAGCGGGAGTGGCTGCCCCGTCTCGCGTCCCACCTGCCCGCGCGCATCCCCGAGGTGCTCGGGGCCGGGGAACCGGCCCAGGGGTATCCGTGGCCGTGGTCGGTGTACCGATGGCTGCCGGGGGAGCATCCCGAACCGGCGGCCCTGAGCGAGCCGGTGCGACTCGCCGAGGATCTTGCCGCGTTCGTGGCGGCGATGCGGAGCATCACGCTGCCGGCCGCGCCGAGGGCACACCGGGGCGGGCCGCTCTCCTCGCTCGACACGCAGACCCGGGCGGCGATCGAGGAACTGCGCGGTGTCCCGCAGGAGGACGTCGACTGCGATGCCGTGGCCGCCGTGTGGGAGGAGACGCTGCGGGTCCCGGACCGGGACGGGCCGCCGGTTTGGCTGCACGCCGATCTGATGCCGGGCAACGTGCTGCTCGACGGCGGCAGACTGGCTTCCGTCATCGACTTCGGATGCGCGGGGGTGGGCGACCCGGCCTGCGATCTCTTCCCGGCGTGGAATCTGCTGCCCCCCGAGGGCAGGGAGGCCTTCCGCGAGGCACTGGCGGTGGACGACGCGACCTGGATCCGCGGCCGGGGCCGGACACTCTCGCAGGCGCTGATCGCGCTGCCGTACTACCGCATGACGAACCCCGCGATGGCACACAACGCCCGGCATGTGATCCGGGCGGTACTGGACGAAGCCTGAGGAAGCCGGGGCTCACCCAGCGGCGTACGTGAGGAAGTCGGCCCAGGCGGTGGGGGAGAGGGCGAGCTGGGGGCCCTCGCGGTGCTTCGAGTCGCGGATGTGGATGGTGGTGGGGCAGGTGGCGACCTCGACGCAGTCGCCCTCGCTCCCACTGCTGTAGCTCGACTTGTGCCAGGAGAGGGCGACTTCGATGCAGTTGTCGCCGGATCCGCTGCTGTAGCTGCTCTTGAACCAGGCCAGGCCGGACGTGCTCATAGGTCCCCTCGCATCCGCTGCAACAGGCTCACGGAATCCTCGATGGTGAGAGCCTGTGAACGAATCCTGGCATACCTGCTCTGCAGCACGCTGACCACTTGAGGGTTGGCGATCATCTGTCCGTTCTCCTGCCCTTCGCTGTAGCCGAACCACTTGTGCTCGGGGGTCTCCAGCAGGGCGATTGGCCCGTGCAGTCCGGCGTGCGACTTCTGAACCAACGGCATGATCTGGATCTCGATGTTCCGCAACTGAGCCATTTCCGGAAGGCGTTCGATGGCCCCGTGCGTCACCTGCGCCCCGCCGGTCTGACGGAGGAGAGCGTGCTCTTCCAGGATGAAGCTGAAGGCGGTGTTCGGTCGATCCCGCAGCAGCAGTTGTCGCTCGGCACGCGCCGTCCAACTGGCCTCGATCTGTGCGTCGGACAGCGGCGGAAGCTCGTCGGCGAACAGTTGTCGTGCGTAAGCCTCCGTCTGCAACAAGCCCGGAATCATCCTGCACTCGTAGTTGAACAGACTGATCGCTGCCTTCTCCATCCGCGCCCACTGCCGAAACCAAGCCGCCAACCCCGGTTGCCGCATCAGATGTACGGCCGCCCGCCGCAAGGCTCCCGTATTCCCCAGCGCCTCCTCCGACGCCTCCACGAGGGACTCGTCCGGCATCCGCCTCCCCAACTCCACCGAAGCCACGGTGTGTTTCGAGAACCGCACCCGTTTCGCGAACTCCTCCCTGCTGAGCCCCGCGTGCTCGCGCAACGCCTGGAGCACCGTTCCGAAGGTCCGCAGACTGTCCGACGACTCCGGCTCCACTCCATCGCCCACGTACGCCACCTCCACCCCCCCCCATGGTCACGGCCAGTCATCAGTACGGTCCAGTCCGTGACCGCGTACGCGGACTCAGCGTACGCGGCTCCCACCTGGAGAAGTGCCGCTTCCAGGCGGCAGATTGGGCGCATGGACGCTCCCCCCACCGCCGTCACCGTGAGTCGAACACTCGCCCAGCGGCTCAGTGCCACCCCGCGTGGCGCCCGCCTCGCCCGCCATCTCGCCGTGGCTCAACTCCACGCATGGGGCGGCCCGTTCGCGTCGCCGGAGGTCGTCGACAAGGTCGAGCTGATCGTCGCGGAACTCGCGGCCAACGCCGTGACGCACGGCCGGGTGCCCGGGTGGGACTTCGAGCTGCGGCTCTCCCTGGTGACGGGTAGCGTGCGCGTCGAGGTGACCGACACCCTGGCCGAACGGCGGCCGCCCGCACCCGGGGTCGTACGGCCGCCTGGGCCGCTGGACGACGGCGGGCGCGGGCTCGTGCTCGTGGACGCGCTGGCCGACCGGTGGGAGGTGCTGAGCAGGGACTGCGCCGACGCACCGGGCAAGACCGTACGGGCCGAGGTGGACCTGCCGTTCCGGCGCAGACCCTGAGTCAGCCGGCGACGCCGAGGGTGAGCGTGCCGGTGTAGCCGGTGACGGTCATCAGGCCGGAGGAGGCGCCTCCGTCGTCGTAGATGGAGTCCTGGTCGCGCCGCACCGCCGCCACCGGCGACGCCGACGTGAGGGACCCGGCGAACGCCACCCGGCCCAGGCGCATCCGGACAACCTCGACTCATGAGTCCGGGGGAGCCGCCGTAAAGCCGCTGGATGCGCTCGCCGGGGCGATGCCAGCTGCCGGTGCGCTGCTCCCAGCGTCGAAGCCGTTGGTCCCGGATGGCAGGTGTGGCGGACATGGCACGCCGTTGTGGCATCGAGCCCGGTACGGCGGTCACGGCGGCATGCGCTTCGCCCCCGAGGGAAGGCGAAGGACCCGGCAGCGCGGGCAAGACGAAGCGAGGCTGTGATCCGCATGGGACCGCGGCCACGTAAGGTCCCCTGGGCCACGGTGACTCGTGGCGACGGGCGAACACGGGGGCAGGACATGGAATACCGGCGCGCGGTGATACCGGCGGTGGCGGGCGGGCTGATGGTGACGCTGCTCCTGTGGTGGGCGGGGGCGAGCGCCGACGCGCTGCATCTGGAGGGCGCCACCGAGGTTCTCGGCTACGAGGCCGTCGCCCGCCTCCAGAGCTGGCTGCTGCCCTGGGCGTACGAACCCTCCGGCGGGACCGCGGGCGGGTACCTCGACGGGACCGGCGCTTCCCGTTATCTCGGCCTGCACCACACGGCGATCCAGATCCGCTTCGCTGCCGTGTTCGTCTTCTACGCGGCCGGGGCGCTCCTCCTGGTCCGGCGGCTTCCCCCGGAGCGTGGCCGGACGTGGGCCGCCCTGCTCGCACTGTGGGCCTGGGGCCTGGTGGCGGCGACCCTGGCGGTGACGGTGTCGGCCCCCTGGCTCATCGCGGCCGGGGGGCACGGCAGCTACCGGTTCCTGCCGCAGCTGGCGTCTTTTTCCTCGGCCGGGCGGCCGATCGTGGTGCCGGTGGCGCTGGCCGGGGCGGCATGGACGGTGCTCGTGGCGCGGCTGGCGTTGAAGGGCGCCGAGCCCCAGCCACGCGAAAACGTTCCGGCGCGGCCCGCCCTGCTGGCCGCCACCGTCGGAACCGCGGTGGTCGCGGTGTCCCTGGTCGTCCTGTCGTACCAGTCGAACGCCGCCACGCTCCAGACGGCCTTCACGGGCGGCGGGCTGCTCGCTGAACCGGGTGACCTGCTGCGCCAGTGGCTGCTGCTCGGAGCCTGGTCCGGTCCGGCCGGCACACCGCTCGGCGACTGGCTCCTGTACCGCCTCGGGGACGTCCTGCTCCTCGCCGTGGTCTGGTGCGTCCTGCGGTGGCTGCCCGGGCTGCTCACCCGGGTGTCCGTCCCGGCGATGGCGGCGTGCGGGATCTGCGCGGTCGTCCTCGGGCTGCTGGCCGAACAGGCGCTGCGCATGGCGAGCGACGGGACGCAGATGCGTTCGGGGCTGCTGTATGTGGCGTCCGGCCTCGGTGAGGGGGTGACCGCCGCACTGCTCTGGGGCGTCCTCGCGGGCGTCGCGGCCACCGTGACCCTGCGGGCGGCCGACGCCCGTACCACCTCACCCTCCGGCTGACATACGGACAGCACCAAGGCGGACGCCGTGACGGTCCCCCTCGGCCTGCACTTCGCGGTCCCGCCGATGCACCTGGTCGTACTCCGGCCGGAGGCATGGACTAGGCGTTCCGACATCGGCGGTTCACCTGGACGAAGAACCCTTGGCAGGCCATGTTTCCCCGGTGGCACCGAGCCCGTTGGTAGCGTCGGCGCACCCCGTCCCGTCCGACCGAGAGAGACCTGATGTCCCCGACGATCCGCAGGGCCGTGATCCCCGCCGCAGGACTCGGCTCCCGGCTGCTGCCGCTGACCAAGGCCACGCCGAAGGAGATGCTCCCGGTCGGTGACAAACCGGTGATCGAGCACACCGTGCGCGAGCTGGTGGACTCCGGCATCACGGACATCACCATCGTCGTCTCGGGCGGGAAGAGCCTGATCCAGGACCACTTCCGGCCCAACCCGGGGCTCGTGGAGCAGCTGCGCCGCGACGGCAAGACCGCCTACGCGGACGCGGTCGAGGAGGTCGCCGAGCTGGCCCGCCGCGGTCACATCACCTACCTCGACCAGTACGGCCCGTACGGCAACGGCACGCCCGTGCTGAACGCCGCCCGCTCCTTCGGTGACGAGCCCGTCCTGGTGCTCTGGCCGGACGACGTGTTCGTCGCCGACGTCCCCCGCTCCCAGCAGCTGATCCGCGCCTACGAGCAGACCGGCTGCCCGGTACTGGCCCTGCTGCCGATGGACCCCGCCGACTCCCAGCGTTACGGCGTGCCCATCGTCAAGGAGGACCTCGGCGACGGCCAGTTGCGCATCACCGGCCTGGTCGAGAAGCCCGCGCCGGCCGACGCGCCGTCCCCGTACGCGGCCATCGGCGGTTACGTCATCACCCCCGGCATCATCGACGAACTGCGCGAACAGACCCGCCGCTGGTACGAGCACCGGACCGGCGAGGTGTACCTGACCGACGCCATCAACGCCTACGCCGCCAGCCGGGCCGTGTACGGACAGGTCATCCAGGGCCGCTGGTACGACACCGGCAACCCGGCCGACTATCTCGTCGCCCAGATGGCCTTCGCCCTCGCCCACCCCGAGTACGGGCCCGTCCTGCGCGGCCTCGTCCGCGGGCTCGACGAGGAGCTGGAGGCCGCGCCGCATACGATATGATCGTTTCAGCGCTGGCCGCCGTAACCACCGGTGGCCGGGCTTGCGTTGGTGGTCCAAGGAAAGACGCCCCGCTTCCTGCGGGGAAATGCAGGTGCAAGGCCTGCCCGGCGCTCCATCCGGTGCCCGTCCGCGTTCCGTGTGGACGGGCACCGTGCCGTTGTCAGAACCCCGCAGGGGTAAGCGCCCGTAAGGGGCGCGGGGAACTGCGCGACCAGCCACGACGATGCCGCACCCGGCCACGCCCGCACCGTGCCCCTACGGCGACCGCTAACCGGCCTGCCCCATCCCCGCCGCGTTGGGCCAGCTCTGCGCGTTCGGCCACCCGGTCGCGGCCGCCGGAGACAACCCCGGCGCCGCAGCGGGGGCGGTAGCCCCCCGCACCTGCGCGGCCGTAAGACCACCCCGCGCCGGAACCCCGGGCGGAGTCGGCCCACCCGCCGCAGGCATCTGCATGGGCATGGGCGCCGGCATCGGAGGAGCGAGGGGCATCATCGGGGCGACCGGAGCCATGGGAGTCACTGGGGCCATGGGAGGCACCGGCCCCATCCCCATCGGCTGCCGCGCCTGCATCCCGGCGGCCGCCGGCATCGGCATCCCGGCCGGCGGACCGGCGACGGGGAGCGGCATGCCGACACCGGAGGCGGGAGCGGCGGCGAGCCCCGGCCCCATGGCCGGTGCCGCGGCGAGGCCCGGAACCGGCCCGGCTCCCACGGCCTGCGCGAGCTGCAGTCCCGCCCCGTTGGTCTCGCTCACCAGCCGGTCCACGGCCGCCGTACCCGAGCTGTAGCTCGTCCCGTTGCCCAACTCGGGCACGGCGGCACCCCTCCCGGACCCGTAGAGCACCTGCTCCATGGCGGACACCAGGCGACGCACGTCCACCTGGGGGCGTACCACGAGCCTCAGGAAGCGGCTGGACGAACCGATCTTGTTGCCGCACTCGCGGACCAGGATGCGGTGTTCGGTGAGCATCCGGTCCCGGACCACCGTGCCCTCGGCACCGACGGGAAGCCGTACGAAGAGGAAGTTGCCCTGCGAGGGGTACACGGTCAGACCGGGCAGCGCGGAGAGCCGGCTGGCCATCTCCAGGCGGTCCCTGCGGACCTCGTGCAGGCTCTGCGCGTACTCGGCGCCGTGCTCCTTCAGCGAGAACACCACATACTCGGCGAACGCGTTGAGGTTCCACTTCGGCAGCATCGAGCGGACCTTGCCGGCCAGGGCGGGATTGGCGACCAGGTAGCCGAAGCGGATGCCGTGCAGACCGAAGTTCTTGCCGAGGCTGCGCAGCACGATGACGTTCGGCCGGAGCATCGCCTCCTGGACGACGCTGGGCTCGGCCTCGGCGTCGGCGAACTCCAGGAACGACTCGTCGATGACGATCAGGTCCAGGTCGGCCATGGCGTCCATGAACTGGACGAGCGCGTGCTTGTGCAGGAAGCCGCCGTCGGGGTTGTTCGGGTTGCAGACGACCGCGACTTTGGTACCCCGGGTGCGGATGAACGCGGCGTACCGCGCGAGGTCCAGGGCGAAGCCGCTGGACTCCTGGAGCGGGAACATGTCGACCCGCTTGCCGGTCTCCATCGGCTGGTCGGTCCAGCGGCCGAAGGTGGGGACGGGGACGGCGAGGGACTCGCGGACCAGCAGATGGTCGATCCAGGTGATCAGCTCGGTGGAGCCGTTGCCCATGGCCACGGCCTGCGGCGGGAGTTGGAGGAGTTGGCACAGCTCGGCGGTGATGGTGTCGGCGCTGCTCGGGTAGAACGTGATGATGTCCTTCAGCCGGGACGCCATCGTTTCCATCATCGCCGGGGTGGGGAAGTACGGGTTGCAGGGAATACAGAAGTCGACGGGACCGGCCCCCTCGCCCCCCTCACGGGTCAGCGCCGCCATCGACGGGCTGTGCGCACCGCTGCGGAACAACGAGGTGACGTTGCCGGCCATGGAACCTCCGTGTGAGGCGGGCCCGGTGGGGACGACCGGGCCCGTCGTCTTGGGTGGCCCGCGCGGGGGAGCACGGGCCGCCCTTGAGTACGGGGGCAGGTGAGCCTCTGTTCAACGCGTGTGAAAGAAGTGTGAGTTACGGTTTTCTTCCCAGCACCCCACTGTGCAGCACCCCGTAACGGGCGCGGGGAACTGCGCGACCAGCCCCTTACCGCCCGCGCAGTCCCCCACAACCTCAGGCCCCGAACGAATGGACCGTCCGGGTCCTGTACGTCTGCCCCGGCCGAAGCACCGTGGACGGGAAGCCGGCCTGGTTCGGCGAGTCAGGGAAGTGCTGGGTCTCCAGGCACAGCGCGTCACCCTGCCGGTAGGTGCGGCCACCCGTGCCCGTCAGCGTCCCGTCGAGGAAGTTCCCGGAGTAGAACTGCAGACCCGGCTGATCGGTCGCGATCTTCAGCGTGCGACCCGACCGCGGGTCCCGCAGCGTCGCGATGTGCTGCGGCTTCGCGGTGATCCCCTTGTCGAGGACCCAGTTGTGGTCGTAGCCCTTGGCCTGCACCTGCTGCGGGTGCCCGGCCCGGATGTCCCGCCCGATCGTCTTCGTCTCGCGGAAGTCGAAGGGCGTGCCGTGGACGGACGCCAGCTGACCGGTCGGGATCAGCCCCGAGTCCGTCGGCGTGTACCGTCCCGCCGCGATCGTGAGCTCATGGTCCTCGATCGTGCCGCTGCCCTCGCCGGCGAGGTTCCAGTAGACGTGGCTGGTGAGGTTGACGACCGTGGCCTTGTCGGTGGTGGCCTCGTAGTCGATGATCCACTCGCCGTGCCGGGTCAGGGTGTACGTCACCTTGGTCTTGAGCGTGCCCGGGTACCCCATCTCCCCGTCGACGCTCGTGTAGTACAGGCACAGGCCGACGTCCGAGCCCTTGGTGAACGGCTCGATGTCCCAGACGTGCTTGTCGAAGCCCTGGGTGCCGCCGTGCAGGCTGTTCGCACCGTCGTTGACGGAGAGCTGGTAGCTCTTGCCGTCCAGGGTGAACCTGCCCTTGCCGATGCGGTTGCCGTAGCGGCCGATGAGGGCGCCGAAGTACGGGGACTTGGCGACGTAGTCGTCTATGTCGTCGAAGCCGTTGACCACGTTGGCGTAGTGGCCGCGCCGGTCCGGGATCTCCAGGGTCTGGACGACACCGCCCCAGTTGAGGACCTTCAGACGGGTGCCGCCGTTCTCCAGCGACCAGCGGTAGACCTTCGTGCCGTCGGAGAGCTTGCCCAAGAGTTCCTTCGCCGGCTTCCTGCCTGCGGACGCGGCCTGGGCAGTGCCCGTGCCGAGGGCGGTGGCGGCGATGCCCGCCGCCGCGGCTCCTGCAATGACCGTACGTCTGTTCAGTTCCATATGCGGCTCCTGCATAAGGGAGGGCCCCGCCGTTTCCGTCGGGGCCCTGTCTGACTTACGAACCGGACTTGCGCTTGTTCCACACGTCGAATCCGACCGCCACAAGGAGGGCGAGGCCCTTGATGACCTGTTGCCAGTCGGTGCCGACGCTGAGGAGGTTCATGCCGTTGTTGAGCACGCCGAGGACGAGACCACCGATGATCGCACCGAGGACGGTACCCACACCGCCGCTCATGGATGCTCCACCGATGAACGAGGAGGCGATCGCTTCGAGTTCGAAGTTCACACCCGCCTTCGGCGAGGCCGCGTTCAGCCGGGCGGCGACCACCAGACCGGCCAGGGCCGCGAGCACGCCCATGTTCAGGAAGACGTAGAAGGTGACCTTCTTGTCCTTCACGCCGGACAGCTTGGCCGCCGGCAGGTTGCCGCCGATCGCGTAGATGTGCCGGCCGAAGACCGCGTTGCGCATCACATAGCCGTAGCCGACGACCAGCACGCCGAGGACGATCAGCACGATCGGGGCGCCCTTGTAGCTGGCGAGCAGCAGGGTGAGGACGAGGATCGCGGCGACCAGGGCCGTCAGCTTGAGCAGGAACAGCCGGGTGGGCGGCACGTCCAGGGAGAACTCCTGCTGGCGGCGCCGGTCGCGGAACTCCTGCCAGACCACCGCGGCGATCAGCACGATGCCGAGCAGCAGGGTGATGTTGTGGTAGTTGGTGTGCGGGCCGACCTCGGGCAGGAAGCCGTTGCCGATCTTCTGCAGCCCGTCCGGGAACGGGCCGAGGGTCTGCCCCTTGAGCAGGATCTCGGTCAGACCCCGGAAGAGCAGCATCCCGGCGAGGGTGACGATGAAGGACGGTATGCCGAAATACGCGATCAGTATTCCCTGGGCGGCGCCCGCGACCGCACCCATCGCCAGGCACAGGATCAGCGCGACGGGCCAGGCCACACCGTGCTGCACCGTCAGCACGGCGGCGAAGGCGCCCACGAACGCCGTCAGCGATCCGACCGACAGATCGATGTGCCCGGCGATGATCACCAGCATCATGCCGATGGCGAGGATCAGGATGTAGCTGTTCTGCAGCACCAGGTTGGAGACGTTGCGCGGCAGCAGCAGGTCCCCGTCCGTCCAGACCGCGAACAGGACGACGATCAGACCGAGCGCGATCAGCATGCCGTACTGGCGCATGTTGCGGCGCAGCCCGCCCAGCAGCAGCTGGATCAGGTTCGCGCCGTCGGCCGATCCGCTCCTGCCCGGCGGCGCGGGCGCCGGGCTCTTGGCGGTGACATCCGTGCTCATCGCGTTACCTCTTTGTCCTTTGTCATATGGCGCATCAGCACTTCCTGCGTGGCCTCGGCCCGGGGCACCTCACCGGTCAGCCGGCCCGCGGCCATGGTGTAGATGCGGTCGCACATGCCGAGCAGTTCGGGCAGCTCGGAGGAGATGAAGACGACCGCCTTGCCCTGGGCGGCGAGCTGGTCGATGACCGTGTAGATCTCGTACTTGGCTCCGACGTCGATACCGCGGGTCGGCTCGTCCAGGAGCAGTACGTCCGGGCCCGCGAAGATCCACTTGCTGAGGACGACCTTCTGCTGGTTGCCGCCCGACAGCTTGCCCACCGGCTCGAAGACCGTCGGCGCCTTGATGTTCATGGACTTGCGGTAGCCCTCGGAGACCTGCCGCTCCTCGTGCTCGTCCACGATCCCGCGCCTGGCGACCTTGTTCAGCGCGGTCAGCGAGATGTTGCGGTTGATGGTGTCGATGAGGTTGAGGCCGTAGTGCTTGCGGTCCTCGGTGACATAGGCGATGCCGTGCCCGACCGCCTCGGCGACCGACTTGGTACGGATCTCCGCGCCGTCCTTGAGGACCGAGCCGCCCGCGTAGCGGCCGTAGGTCCGCCCGAAGACGCTCATCGCGAGTTCGGTGCGGCCCGCGCCCATCAGGCCCGCGATGCCGACGATCTCACCGCGCCGGACGTGGATCGACACGTCGTCGACGACCTTGCGCTCCTGGTCGATCGGGTGCCGCACGGACCAGTTGCGGATCTCCAGCGCCGGTGCCGCGTCCTCCTCGCCCTCGTAGGAGGTGCGTTCGGGGAAGCGGTGGTCCAGGTCGCGGCCCACCATGCCCGCGATGATCCGCTCCTCCGTCGTCTCCTTCGACTTCACGTCGAGGGTCTCGATGGAGTGGCCGTCACGGAGGATCGTCACCGAGTCGGCGACCCTGCGGATCTCGTTGAGCTTGTGCGAGATGATGATCGAGGTGATGCCCTGGTTCTTCAACTCCAGGATCAGATCGAGGAGTTTGCCGCTGTCCTCGTCGTTCAGAGCCGCGGTCGGCTCGTCCAGGATGAGCAGCTTCACCTTCTTCGACAGCGCCTTCGCGATCTCCACCAGCTGCTGCTTGCCCACGCCGATGTCGGCGACACGGGTCTCCGGGTGGTCGTCGAGACCCACCCGGCGCAGCAGCTGCGTGGCGTGCCGCAGGGTCTCCCGCCAGTCGATGAACCCGCCCTTGGCGTGTTCGTTGCCGAGGAAGATGTTCTCCGCCAGGGAGAGGTACGGCGACAGCGCAAGCTCCTGGTGGATGATCACGATGCCGTGCTGCTCGCTCGCCCGGATGTCACCGAACCTGCAGAGTTCCCCCTCGAAGCGGATCTCCCCCTCGTAGGTGCCGTGCGGGTGGACGCCGGAGAGGACCTTCATCAGCGTCGACTTGCCGGCGCCGTTCTCCCCGCAGATGGCGTGGACCTCGCCCTGACGGACGGTCAGGGTGACGTCCGACAGCGCCTTGACACCGGGAAAGGTCTTGACGATCGAGCGCATTTCCAGGACGGGTCCCGCCATGGTCGTGCCTTCCAATCAGTAGGACAACTAGTAGGGGAGGGGGGTCACTTGAGTTCGGCGTCGGTGTAGTAGCCGCCCTTGACCAGGACGTCCCCGTAGTTGCTCTTGTCGACGCTCACCGGCTGCAGCAGGTAGGCGGGGACGACCTTGGCGCCGTTGTCGTACGTCTTGGTGTCGTTGGTCTCGGGCGTCTTCTTGTTCAGCAGGTCGTCGACCATGGTCGAAGCGACCTTGGCGAGCTGACGGGTGTCCTTGTAGACGGTCTGCGTCTGCTCGCCCGCGATGATCGACTTCACCGAGGCCAGCTCGGCGTCCTGGCCGGTGAGGACCGGCAGCGGCTGGCTCTTGGAGCCGTAGCCGTCCGACTTCAGCGCGGCGAGGACACCGATGGAGATGCCGTCGTACGGCGAGAGCACCGCGTCGACCTTCGCGGACTTGTAGGCGGAGGTGAGGATGTCCTCCATGCGCTTCTGCGCGGTCGCGCCGTCCCAGCGCAGGGTGGTGACCTGGTTGAGCTTGGTCTGCCCGGACTTGACCACCAGCTGCTTCTTGTCGATGTACGGCTGGAGCACACTCATCGCGCCGCTGAAGAAGTACTTGGTGTTGTTGTCGTCGTTCGAGCCGGCGAACAGCTCGACGTTGAACGGGCCCTTCTTGCCGCTGTCCAGGCCCAGCTTGTGCACGATGTACGTGCCCTGCAGGACACCGACCTTCTCGTTGTCGAAGGACGCGTAGTAGTCGACGTTCTTGCTGCCGAGGATCAGCCGGTCGTAGGCGATGACCGGGATGTTGGCGTCCGCGGCCTCCTGGAGCACGTTGTTCAGGGACTTGTTGTCGATGGCCGCGATGATCAGGCCCTTGACGCCCTGGGTGATCAGGTTCTCGATCTGCGAGACCTGCTGGTCCGGGTCGTCCTCGCCGTAGACCAGCTTGGTCTTGTAGCCCTTGGACTCCAGGTTCTTGACGACGTTCTTGCCGTCGGCGATCCAGCGTTCGGACGACTTGGTGGGCATGGCGATGCCGATGGTGGCGCCCTTGACGCTGCCACCCTCGTCCTTGCTGCCGCCCGAACCGCTCTGGCCGCAGGCGGACAGGGTGAGGGCGAGGGAGGCGGCCCCGGCTATGGCGGTGAGGGCGGCTCTGCGGTTGCGCATGTGATCAGTCCTTGTTCGTCTCGTCGTTGAGAAGGGCCGTACTCGGAGGTGCAGGCGTCGCTGTGGGGCGTTACGCGCCGACGGGGAAACGGTGCAGCGTCCCGGGCAGCCGGGAGCCGAGCGGCGCCATGTCGCCGTCCGCGCCGTGCCGGGCGAGCAGGTCGAGAGCGAGCCGGCCGCGCCGCACCCGCTCCCGGGCGGTGTCCAGGGTCACGTCCCGCAGATGGGTGCCCCACGGGTAGATACCGGGAGCCTTGGACAGACCGAACTTCAGATAGAGCGGTGCGCCGCGCCGGATCAGCTCGGCGACCTCGTACATCCGGATGTAGCCGCCGAGGTCGTCGGGGGCCTCGATGTACATGTCCATGGGCGCGCCGGACACCCGGCGGATCTCGGTGAGGTGATCGAGCGACAGATCGCTCGGAACGTTGATGGAGTCGGCGCCGAGGTGCTCGAAGACGGAGTACGAGGCCGGGTTGACCGGCCCGACGAGCGCGGACACCTTCAGTGTGGTGTCGGCCGGGATGATCCCGGCCTGCCGGGCCCGGTGCAGCGTCCACAGCACGCCCTCGTCGGCGACGAGCAGGCACTTGACGCCCAGCTCCGTGGCCCGAACGGCGTCCTCGACGCATCCGGCGACGGCGTCGTGGCCACGCGCGCGCAGTCCGGCCCCCCGCGAGTCGGAGCGCACGGATCCGCCGATGTCCCAGGTGCCGCGCGGGCCGGTGAACAGGCAGAGCTCGACGTCACGTTCGTCGGTCGCCTCGACCATCTCGGTGATCTCGGCGTCGGTGAGCATCCACACACCGCTGCCCTGGCTGATCCGGTGGATCGGCACGTCCAGCCGCGAGGACTCCTTGAGCACGACGGCCAGCGCCTCGGGACCCTCGCAGGAGGGGATCTCGGTGCGCCACTTGCCGCCGCCCGGGAAGCTGTGCGCGGAGGCGTCGGCGGGGTCGAGGGCGGGCGCGCCCAGACCGAGGGCGGTGAGCACCTGCTCACCGGGTCGGCGGGCCGCCGTAACGGAAGCGTCGGTCGTCACAAGCTGTCCTTCGTGTTCGGTATATCGCACAAGGTTCGCGGCTCGGGGTAGCGAAAAAGCTTGGTGGTACGCCGGCCACGGCGAGGTCAGGTCACGCCGCGGCCGGCGTACGACTAGGGGCGGAGCAGCACCTTGCCCACCTTTGGATCACCGGCCCCCACCAGCTCGATGGCCTGCGGGAACTCGGTCAGCGGCAGCTCGTGCGTGACCAGCGGCAACGGGTCGAGGAGCCCGGCCCCGAAGACCCGCACCGTGTGCGCCCAGGCGTCCGGCGGCGCCCCGAAGACGGTGTGCACCTCCAGTTGCCGTACGACGAGACCGGTCGGGTCCAGCCCGTCGGCACCGGCGGCCGGGATACCGGTCAGGACCAGGCGCCCGCCGCGCCTGAGCAGGGCGGCGGCGGTGCGCGCGGCGGACGCGGACCCGGCGGTCTCGATGACGACGTCGAAGTCGTCGGGAAGTTCCTGGTCCTTGGGGCGGAAGTCGGTGGCCCCGAACTGCCGGGACAGCGCCTCCCGGTCGTTCCGGGTCCCGACCACCAGCAGTTCGCTCGGCGAGATCGCCCTCAGGAACTGCACGGCGAACATCCCGAGCGTCCCGGTGCCGACCACCGCGACCCGCTCGCCCGGCCGGGCGTTGCCCTTCAGCGCGGCCGCCGCGATACATGCGGCGGGCTCCAGGAGCGCGGCGGCCGTGAGGTCGGCGTCGTCCGGGAGGGCGTGCAGCAGGCGGGCCGGGAGGGTGAGGGTGGTGGCCATGGCGCCCGGCTGGGTGAAGCCGGTCTCCTCGTAGCCGTCGGTGCACAGGGTGGTCTCACCGGCGTGGCAGCGGTCGCACACCTGGCAGTTGCGGAACCCCTCGCCGACGACCTTGCGGCCGACGAGGGAGGCGGGGGCGCCGGCACCGACGGCGCGCACCGTCCCCGACCACTCGTGGCCGGGCGTCAGCGGGTAACGGACGTACCCCTCGGGCCGGTTGCCCTGGTACACCTCGCGGTCGCTTCCGCAAATCCCGACCGCGTGCACGGCGACCAGCGCCTCCCCGGGACCGGGCTCGCGGGGCGTGTGCTCCTCGACCCGGTGGGTGCCCGGCGCCTCGACGACGACCTGCGGGCTCACTTGGTCCCCTTGGGCTTGCGCTGTTCCCAGCCGTCGGCCCAGAGGTCGAAGCGGGCCTGCTGCTGCGGGAACTCGGCGGCGGCGTCGGCGTCGAACTCCACCCCGAGACCGGGCGCGTCGGACAGCTGGAAGTACCCGTCGACGACCTCCGGCGCCCCCTTGATCACCTTCTTGATCTCCGCGTCCGCGAAATCGTTGAAGTGCTCAAGGATCTTGAAGTTCGGGGAGGTGAAGCCGACCTGGAGGGAGGCGGCGGTCAGCACGGAGCCGCCGACGTTGTGGGGAGCGACGAGCACGTAGTGCGTCTCGGCGGTGGCGGCGAGCTTGCGTGTCTCCCAGATGCCGCCGATGTGACCGACATCGGGCTGGATGATGTCGACGGCCTGGCTCTCGAAGAGTTCACGGAACTCGATGCGGTCGTGGATGCGCTCACCGGTGGCCACCGGGATGTCGACCTTGGCGGCGACCTTCTCCAGCGCCTTCAGGTTCTCCGGCGGGCAGGGCTCCTCCAGCCAGGCCGGCTTGAAGGGCGCGAGTTCGCGGGCCAGCCGGACGGCGGTGGCGGGGGAGAAGCGGCCGTGCATCTCCAGCATCAGCTCGGCGTCCGGGCCGATGGCGTCCCGCACGGCCTCGATCAGCGACACGGAGTAGAGCGTCTGCTCGTGGTCGAGCTCGAAGTGCCCGGTGCCGAACGGGTCGATCTTCAGCGCCCTGTACCCGCGCTCGACGACCCCCTGGGCGGCCTTGTGATAGGCCTCCGGCGTCCGCTCGGTCGTGTACCAGCCGTTGGCGTACGCCTTGACCCTGTCGGTCACCTTCCCGCCGAGCAGCTGCCACACGGGCACGCCCAGGGCCTTGCCCTTGATGTCCCAGCAGGCCATCTCGATGACGGCGATGCCGGACATGACGATCTCGCCCGCCCGGCCGTAGTCGCCGTACTTCATCCGGCGTACGAGGTCTTCCACCGCGAACGGGTCGGAACCGAGAATGTGGTTGGCCTCGGCCTCCCGCAGGTACCCGATCAGCGCGTCGGTGTGACCGAGCATCCGGGTCTCGCCGACTCCCGTGATCCCCTCGTCGGTGTGCACCTGGACGTATGTCAGGTTGCGCCAGGGCGTCCCGACCACGTGTGTGCTGATTCCGGTGATGCGCACGGCAGTTGCCCTTCAGCTGTTCGAGATTTCGTCACACGTTCGAAATGCTGGCGCGACAGTAAGGACGGGGCGGTCTGGGTGTCAATGGGTCGAACAGGTAACGGTTTCGACAAGTCTTCCGATAGGTTTTTCGGTCCCCCACAGAACCTTCACAGACCTGGCTGGTTAAGTGACTCGTGAGGAACTTAGTCTTCCCGCGTCATGGACTACTGCCACCCGTGCCGACGGCACCTCAATGGCGCCCTCGCCTGCGCGGGGTGCGGCGCTCCGGCCGAATCGCTACGCGCGTCCGCGCGGGAAGCGGCCGCCCCCGACCCGGCTACGGCCGGTGAAACGCCATACTCACAGACGGAGTTCGCCGGTGACGGGCACGGAGCCACCGCCGATGCCGGCGCCTACGGCGATGCCGGCGGCGGCTACGACGGTGATGCCGGCGGCTACGACGGTGATGCCGGCGGCTACGACCGTGAGGACGGCGACGGCTACGACGATGAGGGTGACGAGCCCTTGGCGGGTGGCCGGGCGGAGCGGCGACGGGCGGCGCGCGGGCGTGGCGGCCGGAGCCGGCAACGAGCCGCCGAGAGCCCCTACGAGGACGTCGAGGAGCCTTCCGGGGCCGACGGGAGCCGTCGCGACCGCAAGGCCGCGGCCCATCGCCGGCGGCGCCGCAGAATCCTGCTCGTGAGCGCGGCCTGTGTGCTGGCGGCGGGCGGCCTGAGCCTGGCCGAACTCGGCACGGACGCCATACCGTTCACGAGCCCGGGCGCTGCCTCGGCGGGCGGCGACACCACCGACGGCGGTGCGTCGACGTCGTCCCCGGGCACGACGGCCCAGCCCCTGGACGACACGTCCGGCACGGCGGGCTCGGCCTCCGCCGACCCTTCCGCCTCCCCGTCCCCCTCTGCCTCGAAGGACAAGGCGTCGGACTCGCCGTCGGCGTCCCCGAAGGACACCTCGGAGCAGTCGGCGACGAGGGGTGCGGGCACGGTGACGAAGACGCCGCCGCGGGCACCGGCATCCACGGCGGCATCGACACCGACGGCGGACCCGACGACGTCGGACCCGACGACGTCGGACCCGACCCCGACCCCGTCACCGAGCGACAAGTGCACGAGGTTCCTGTGGTGGTGCTCCTGAAGGCAGCGCCCACTGGAGCGTGCCCCAGCAAATCAAGCGAACGTGTCACATTCGGCGGACCCGTTCCGTCGTAGGTGTGTAACCCGCTGAACCACACCACAGGGGAGCACACCATGGAAGCCCGTCTGGACCTCTTCGCCAGCCCCACCGCCAACAAGCTGATCAAGCACTTCGTCGGTGCGGGCAAGGTCGCCCACGAGACGTCGATCCCGGACTCCACCCTGGAGCTCGTGAAGATCCGCGCCAGCCAGATCAACGGCTGCGGTTTCTGCCTCGACATGCACACCAAGGACGCGGCCGCCGCGGGGGAGACCCAGCAGCGTCTCCACATGGTCGGCGCCTGGCGCGAGGCCACCGTCTTCACCGAGGCCGAGCGCGCCGCGCTGGAGCTGGCCGAGCAGGGCACCCGGATCGCGGACGCCGCGGGCGGTGTCCCGGACGAGGTCTGGGAGAACGCCGCCAAGCACTACGACCAGGAGGAGCTCGTCGCGCTGGTGGCGACGATCGCCGCGATCAACGCCTTCAACCGGCTGAACGTCATCTTCCAGCAGCCGGCGGGCGACTACCGGCCCGGCCAGTTCGCGTAACGAGCACGTTCCAGGGGGCTGCCACCGGCCGGCGCCGGCGGCGGCCCCCGCTACGCGTCCAGCATCCGCCGCAGCAGATCCCGCAGGGACAGCCGCTCCGCCTCCGACAGCCCCGCCAGCGGCTCGCGCGCGAAGCGCAACCCCTCGCGCAGGTCGCGGGCGATCCGGCGGCCCTCGTCCGTCGCCGCGGCCAGCTTCACCCGGCGGTCGGCCGGGTCGGGGCGCCGCTCCACGAGCCCCCGCGCCTCCAGCCGGTCCACGATGCCCGTCACGTTCGACGGCTCGCACTTCAGCTTCTGCGCCAGCTTCCGCATCGGCAGCGGCTCCAGCGAGAGCAGGCTGAGCAGGCGCGCCTGCGCCCCGGTGAGCGCGTGTTCGCCCGCCGCCTCCTCGTAGTCCGCGTAGAAACGGGCCACGACGTCCCCGATCAGCTCGACGACCTCCAGGGTCAGGGCATCGGGGCGCCGGGTCTTCGCTGGGCTGGACTGTGAGGAGGACATGCGCTCAAGAGTACCGCGTTACTTGACATCCTGAAATATTCAGGAGCATGGTTGTTTCAGATACTGAAGCATTGTCCTGAGGTAGTTGCAGAAGTAGTCGCTGAAGTAGCTGCTGAAGTAGTGAGGAAAGGCGCACTGTCATGATCAACCGCGAGTGGCACCTGATCAGCCGTCCCGTCGGCTGGCCGAAGCCGGAGGACTTCGCCCTGGTGGAGGCGGAGGTTCCGACGCCGGGTGAGGGGCAGGTGCTGGTACGGAACGAGTACCTCTCCGTCGACCCCTACATGCGCGGCCGGATGAGTGCCGCCAAGTCCTATGCCGCCCCCTTCGAGCTGGGCAAGGTCATGCAGGGCGGCGCGGTCGGCGAGGTCGTCGAGTCGAACGCCGAGGGCATCGCGGCAGGCGACCACGTCCTGCACTTCTTCGGCTGGCGCGAGTACGCGGTCATGGACGCGAAGAACGCCGTCAAGGTCGACGCGGAGGCCGCGCCCCTGTCGACGTACCTCGGCGTCCTCGGCATGACCGGCCTCACCGCCTACGCGGGCCTGCTGCGTACCGCCTCCTTCAAGGAGGGCGACTCCGTCTTCGTGTCCGGCGCGGCCGGCGCGGTCGGCAGCCAGGTCGGCCAGATCGCCAAGCTCAAGGGCGCCTCGCGGGTGATCGGCTCGGCCGGCTCCGACGAGAAGGTCAAGCTGCTGGTCGAGGAGTACGGCTTCGACGCGGCCTTCAACTACAAGAACGGCTCGGTCGGCGAGCAGCTGCGCGCGGCCGCCCCGGACGGCGTCGACGTCTACTTCGACAATGTCGGCGGCGACCACCTGGAGGCGGCCATCGGCCGGCTCAACCGGGACGGCCGTATCGCCGTCTGCGGCATGATCTCCGTCTACAACAGCACCGAGCCAGTCCCCGGCCCCAAGAACCTCGCCCGTCTCATCCAGACCCGCGGCCGGATCGAGGGCTTCCTGGTCGGCGACCACTACGACCTGCAGCCGCAGTTCGTCTCCGAGGTCGGCCCGTGGGTGGCCTCCGGGCAGCTGAAGTACCGGGAGACCGTCGTCGAGGGCATCGAGAACAACCTGGAGGCGTTCCTCGGGGTCCTGCGCGGCGACAACACAGGGAAGATGATCGTCAAGCTGTAGGGCTGTCTACGATTTCCGACATGCGGTAACTTCTTTCCGAAACCGTCGTCGATCGTGGGCGCGAGTCGCGGCGGGCCGAGGAGGAAGAAACCGCATGCCCATACAGCAGTCCGACGTTCTGTACACCGCCGTCGCCACGGCCGAGAACGGCCGCGACGGCCGGGTCGCCACTGACGACGGCCGGCTCGACGTCGTCGTCAACCCGCCGAAGGAGATGGGCGGCAGCGGGTCCGGGACCAACCCGGAGCAGTTGTTCGCCGCGGGGTACAGCGCGTGCTTCCAAGGTGCGCTGGGGGTCGTCGCCCGGCAGGCCGGGGTCGACATCTCCGGTTCGACCGTCACCGCGAAGGTGGGGCTCGGGAAGAACGAGGAGGGGTTCGGTCTCGTCGTGGAGATCTCCGCGGCGATTCCGGGCGTCGACGAGGGCGTCGCCCGTGACCTTGTGGAGCAGGCGCACGGCGTCTGCCCGTACTCGAAGGCGACTCGCGGGAACATCAGCGTGACGCTGGTCTGACGGCGCTCGTTGCGCTCTGGGGAGGCCGCACCCTTGGACGTGGGGTGCGGTCTCTCGTCCTGGGGGGCCGCGTTCAGCGCGTGATACGTGCCGCCCTGTGCACCGCCAGTGCCAACCGGCCGTTCTCCGGTGCCGCTCCCCCCGGGAACGCGAACCTTCGCCTCGTATAGCCGTAGGCGACCCCGTTTCTCCGGTCCGCGAACGCCTGGGAGCCAGCCGCTCCGCTATGGCCGATCGTGCCCGCGCCCAGGAACGGGTGCCAGGTGTCCGCCGTCGCCTGGAAGCCCAGGCCGTACGACTTGTGGGTGCGCGCCACCAGGTCGTAGCCCACGGAGTGGAACTGGCCGAACTCCGCCACCGTGTCCTCCTTCAGCAGCGGGGCCTTGCCGTCGATCTCGCTGAGCAGCGCCGCGTACATCCCGGCCAGGCCGCGCGCCGACGCCACCCCGCCGAACGACGCCGGGCCCTTGGCACGGACCAGCGGGTCGTTGGGCAGGGCCGCCAGGTCCGTGGGGTCGGCCGTGTGCTCGTTGAAGGCGATCCCGGCGAGCGTCCGCGGGCCGGAGAGCTCGGAGTCGAGCAGCGCCTGCTGCTCCGGCGTCGGCCGCATCGGCTGGGTCGTGCGGAACCGCGGCTCGTGCGCGGCCGGCAGACCCAGGAAGAAGCCCAGGCCGTACGGCGCCCGGACCCGCTCCTCGTACACGTCCTGAAGGGTACGGCCGGTCGCGCGCCGTACGACCTCGCCGGTGAGCGCACCGATGACGAGGGCGTGGTAGCCGAACGCCGTGCCCGGGCGCCAGAACGGCCGCTGGTCGGCGAGTCGTTCGGCCATCGCCCGGTCGTCCGTCAGCTCCTGCGGGCTGAACCCGGTGTCGGTGCCGATCAGACCCGCCCGGTGCGCGATCAGCTCCCGCAGGGTCAGCGCGCCCTTGCCCTCAGCGGCGAACTCCGGCCAGTAGTAGGTGACCTTGCGGTCCAGCTCCAGCGTGCCGTCCTGCGCCAGCATCGCCACGACCAGGTGCGCGGCGCCCTTGGTGGACGAGAACACGCCGTAGAGGGAGTCCCCGTCGGCGCCCTCGCCCGCCCACAGGTCGACGACCCGCCGGCCGTGGACGTACGCACACAACTGTCCCTCGTAGTCGGCCGGTTCGCCGGCGACGAAGGCGGCGAACTCCTCGCGCACCGCCTCGAAGCCCTCCGCGACCGTGCCCCGGACGGTGATCTTTTGCGTCATCCGCTCTCCTCAGCCGAGCCGCCGCGGGCAGCTCCCATTGTGAACAACGCCCTACCCACCCGGGCGGACTCTCCCTTCGGATGCTGGTTCCTCAGACCGGTACGGCGAGACGTACCTGTTCGACTCAACAGCACGGGCGACGGAGGTCGGGGTGCCGGTGTCGGTCAGCCCGGCGGCGGGCCATGGGGATGGTGGTCGCGGCGACGCCTGCCTATCGGACGGGCTCGCCGATGCCGAGCAGGTTTCCCTCGCTGTCCCGGAACCAGGCGGCGCGCTCCCCGCGCGCGCCCTTGCTCGGGTAGTTGCCCTCGACCTCCGCGATCCCGTCCACGGTACGGAACCCGGGCGCGTCGACCTCCTCGAACACCACACCACGCTCCCGGAGTTCCGCCACGATCGTGTCCAGGTCCTCGACCTCCCACCCCATCTGCGTGAAGGTGCCGGGCGAGGCCCCCGTCGACCGGAACACGGCGAAGTCGGTCCCGCCGCAGCGGTACAGCAGCCCGCCGGGCCGTTCGTCGACGGGTTCGAGCCCGAGCACCTCGGAGTAGAACCGCCGGGCCCGTTCCAGGTCCAGGGCCGGCAGCCGGGTGGCCACCCGCCCCCGGCCGAGAACGTTCTCGCCGCTGTTTCTGCCTGCGTCGTCTGCGTTCATGCCCCCCACTGTCCCCCCGACCACCCCGGTAAAGTCTTCGCCATGCGTGATCTCGGGGTGGGTTTCGGATATCTCCTCAAGGGCCAGCGATGGGTCGGACGGCACGGCAAGCAGTACGGCTTCGGTCTGCTGCCCGGCCTGATCACCCTCGTCCTCTACGCGGCGGCGCTGGTCGCCCTGGCGATATGGGGAGAGGACTTCGTCGTCTGGGCCACCCCGTTCGCCGACGACTGGTCCAGCCCCTGGCCCGGCCTCTTCCGGGGCTTCCTCACCGCCGTGCTGTTCGCCCTCGGCCTCCTCCTCGCCGTCCTCACCTTCACCGCCGTCACGCTGCTGATCGGCCAGCCCTTCTACGAGAACCTCTCCGAGAAGGTCGACCAGGACGTCTCGCCCGACGGCAGCGCGCCCGAGTCGGGGCTGCCGCTCTGGCGCGAGCTGTGGATCTCGGCCCGCGACAGCCTGCGCGTCCTGGTCCGCGCCGGCCTCTGGGGCCTGCTGCTCTTCGTCCTCGGCTTCCTCCCCTTCGTCGGTCAGACCGTCGTACCGGTCATCGGCTTCTTCGTGACCGGCTTCTTCCTCACCGAGGAACTCGCCGCCGTCGCCCTCCAGCGCCGGGGCGTCGACCTCCGCGCCCGGCTCGCCCTGCTGCGCTCCCGAAAGACCCTGGTGTGGGGCTTCGGCGCCCCGCTGGGCCTGGCCTTCCTGGTCCCGTTCGTCGCGGTGTTCCTGATGCCGGGCGCGGTCGCGGGCGCCACGCTCCTCGCCCGCGACCTGCTGGGCGAGGAGACGGCGGCGCAGGACCCGCAACACGAGGATCAGCCGGTCACTTCCTGAAGGACGCGCCCGCCGCGACGGTCACGATCGCCCGCACCTGCTCGATGATGTCCACCCGGTTCCGCACGAAGTCCGGGTCGGTCACCTCGGTGGTGTTCCCGGCGCCGAACTCCAGCACCGGCGTGTGCACATGCCCGCCGGGCAGGGTGTCGTGCAGCCCGAGCCGGTCGCGCAGCAGGGTGGCGCGGTAGGCGATCTCGTTGGAGAGGTAGTTCCCGCCGCCCCCGGCCCGCGCGGTCGACCCGGCGGTGGGCCCGTCCGCCCGTACGACGGGGTTGCCGCCCCCCGCCGGGATCTCGGTCACCTCGGTGTGGTCGTACACCGGGAAACGCCCCGTCTTCGCCGCCACGATCGCGGCGTACGGCAGGGTCGTGGTCGTCCACTGCGGCTGTGAGGCCGGGTCCCCGACCGGGACGGTCTCGGTCCGGCTCACATTGGCGTTGTCGGGGAAGCCGCCCCGCCAGGCCCCGTTGGTCCGCTCCACGTCGAACCGCCCCACCCGCCCCTGGCTCACCGTCGTGAAGAGGTCCACCTTCGGCAGATACGGCCGCAGCGCCCGCTCCACGGCCCCCTGCGCGAAGTCGTCCCACCGCACCGGGAAGACGGCCGTCTCCACCCGCGCGGGCCCTTCCCCGGTCTGTACGACCGTGCCGTCGAGGGCCAGCGCGCTCGCCCCGGACGGATTGGAGATCCGGATGTCCCGGTCGAGCGTGAACGGGTCGAACCCGGTGACGAGAATGCGCCTCAGGTGTGCGCCGGGATAGCGGATGTCGGTCTGCCCACGCGAGGTCCGCTCCAACGCGTCGAGCAGGTCAGCCCGTTGCCGCGCGCTCACCCCGAACCCCGGCTCCCAGGTGCGCACTTCCCGGGTCATCCCGAGCCGCGCCCAGTACAGCGGCCGGTCGTCGTCCTGGCTGAGATCACCGGAGACCGGCCCCCGCCCCTGCGCCCGGTCCACGGCCCGCCGCCACAACGCGGTCCCTTCCCGTACGACGAACTGGCGGGCCTGCGCAGAGGAGTGCGCGTTCCTGAGTGCTCTGGCGAGCTCCGGTGCCACGTCGGCGAACCCGGACCGCCGGAGTATCTCCTGCGGCACCGCCTTGTCGAGCCGCTGCTCCTCGACGGTGGCGGAGGGGGCGGTCGCGGCGTGCGCGGCAGTGGGGGCAAGTGCCCCGGCAATCAAGGCGATTCCGAGAACGCCGATCCGAACGCGTAGGGAAGTCACTGGGGTTGGCCCTCCGTCGCAGTGGGGTGCGTGGTGCCGGACGGCCGCAGTATCGCCTGCCCGCACAGGTCCACGCCATGGTGTCCGTGCGTCAGGGGGACATCATCAGCGCCACGAGTGCCAGCAGCGGGACCAACTGGCACAGCGCCGCCCCGCGCAGCCGGGCCAGCCACAGCACGACCCCGACGGCCGCCACCACCCCGGCCGCCGCACCCAGTTCGGTCAGCGGCGGCTCGTACGACTCCGCGTCCCAGCTCGCCGCCCACCCCGTCATCCCGGCGGCCAGCCACCCGTACCCGACGGCAAGGAGGTTGACGGGAAGCAGCGCGAGCACTGTCACGGTGTTTCTCCACCTCATACAGTTCATGGTCGTCCCGGCGGCGGGGGAGCGCCTGAGTACCCGTACCCAACCCGGGACAGGGGCGGCCGCCCCCCGCAGCGCCCTAAGGAACGAGGCGTCGGGGAGGCCTTCCCGTGCCGGGCGTTCGAGATGTGGGGTGGCTCGTGGGTGTTTGTGAAGGGTTGGTACGGGATTGCTGTGGGGCGCTCGATGAGCGGACGCCGTCTCACAGCCATGACTAAGGTCTGATCCGGGAAAAGTCCCCCTTGAGCAGCCCCGGTCCGGGACCTGACCCCTGGACCGGGGCTTGCGTCTGTGGCCGTCAGTCCCGCACCCCGAAGCCGTACACCGTCTCCGAGCGGTACACCGCGCCCGGGTCGAGGCGGGTGCTCGGGAACTCCGGGCGGTTGGGGGAGTCCGGGAAGTGCTGGGTCTCCAGGGCGATGCCGTCGCCCGGGGCGAAGGGGTCGGTCAGGTGCTCGGCCGTGTAGAGCTGGACGCCGGGTTCGGTGGTGGCCACGGTGAGGGTGCGGCCGGTGGTCGGGTCGTGCAGCTCGGCGATCTCGGCCGGGGTGTCGGTGACGCCCTTGTCGAGGACGAAGTTGTGGTCGTAGCCGGAGCCCACCTTGCGGGCCGTACGGAAGTCGAAACGAGACCCGGAGACGTCCTCCAAGGCCCCGGTCGGGATCAGGTCGCCGTCGACGGGGGTGTACCGCGAGGCGGCGATCCGGAGCTCCTGGCCGCCCGCGTTCCCGGAGCCCGCGAGGTTGAAGTAGCTGTGGTTGGTGAGGTTCACGACGGTCGGCGCGTCGGTGACCGCCTCGTAGGAGATGCGCAGTGCGCCGGAGGAGTCCAACGTGTACGTCACGGTGACCTCCAGCCGCCCCGGGAAGCCCTCCTCCCCGTGCGGGCTCACCCGCGTCAGCCGTACCCCGTGCTCGACGCCCTCGGCCTCCCACACCCGCTTGTCGAAGCCGCGGGTGCCGCCGTGCAGGGAGTTGGTCCCGTTGTTCGGCTCCAGGGCGTAGCTCGCCCCGTCCAGCGGGAAGCGGGCCTGCGCGATCCGGTTGGCGTACCGGCCGACCAGGGCTCCGAAGTACGGGCCCGGGTGCTCCAGGTAATCATCCAGGCCGGCGAACCCCAGCACCACGTCCGCGGTCCGCCGGTCCCGGTCCGGGACCTCGACCGACTGTACGATTCCGCCGTACGACAGGACCCGCACCCGTGTCCCCGCGCGCTCCAGCGTCCAGCGGTGCACCTCGGTGCCGTCGGAAAGTGTGCCGAAAAGTTCGCTCATGTGGGAAACCCTAAGCCAAGGGGTCTAGGGCCTGTTGCGGAAGTCCCGCCTGCCCCGCGACGCCCGGCAACAGGCCCTAGGACACCGGGTCCGCCGCCGTGATGGTCCGGTAGGCGATCGCGGCGAGCTTCGACTGGCCGTCGGTGCTCGGATGGAACCAGTCCCAGTGACTCAACTGATCCGTGCCGAAGCGGTACGCGTACACGGCCCCGCCGTCGAAACGGCACCGCCGATCCTTGGCGCAGACCTCCTCCAGTACCTTGTTGTAGTCCTCGACCCGCTGCTGCACCCTGTCCCGGCGCACGGTCGCCGCGCTGGTCAGATTGTCCGCGTCGCCCAGCATCGACGGGCAGATACCCAGCTTCCAGATCTGCTTGCCCAGCGGACTGGTCCGCCCCTGAGACCAGAGCCGCTTCAGGTTCGGCACGCTCGACACGTACACCTGCGTCTTCGGCAGCGACCTGCGCAGGGTGCCCATCGCGTCCTCGAACTGGGCGCGGAAGTCGGCCACGGACGTCATCGCGGACACCGACGTCCGGCAGGCGTCGTTGGCCCCCGCCATCACCGTCACCAACTGCGGCCTGCGGACGACCGCGTCGGCCATCTGGCCGGACAGGTCCGCCATCCGGGCGCCGGTCACCGCGTAGTTCCAGCTGCGGTCGGCCGCCTTCGCCCGCCCCAGCAGCCGTACCGCCAGGCTGTCCACCTGGTCACTGGTGCCCGTCGCCCAGGACACCTCCGGGCAGTCCGAGAGCACCGTGCACGCGTCGAAGCCGCGCGTGATGGAGTCGCCGACGGCCGCGATCGAGGCCGGACTGCGGTCCCACACCTGCGCGGCCCGCGAGGCACGCGTCCTGGCGTCGCGCGCCGCCGAGGAGGAGCCGCCGATGACATCGCACCCGGCCAGCCCCAGCGCGGCGGTCGCGGCGACGACACCGATCAGGGCACGCGAACGCCGGCGTCGCTGCTTGCGCATACCCCGCTGGTCCTCTCCGTAGGCTGGTTCGTCCCCTTCATAACAACGCACGGGAGTTCCCACCCCCCGGCCCTGCAACGGTCCACCCCCGTACAAGCGTCCCCCTGGGTGAATGGCAGAGGTTTCCTGGCAGTGGGACCGACGGTACGTCACACTCCTTGCGTCGCCGCACGGTAGCCTCGCCATCAACGCGGCCGTCGTGCCACTGCCGCCAGCCAGCCAGCAAGATGTCCCGCTCTGCCCGGAGGTTCCGGTGACGACACGTGGAGTTCTGTACGTGCACTCCGCGCCGCGCGCGCTGTGCCCGCACGTCGAGTGGGCCGTCGCCGGGGTGCTCGGCACGCGCGTCAACCTCGACTGGATCCGGCAGCCGGCGGCCCCCGGCACCTGGCGCTCCGAGTTCTCCTGGCAGGGCGAGGTCGGCACCGCCTCCAAACTGGCGTCGGCACTGCGCGGCTGGCACCTGCTGCGCTTCGAGGTCACGGCCGAGCCCTGTGCGAAGGCCGAGGGCGAGCGCTACAGCTGCACCCCCGACCTCGGCATCTTCCACGCGGTCACCGGAATCCACGGCGACATCCTGATCCCGGAGGACCGCCTGAGGGCGGCCATGACGCGCTCACAGCGCGGGGAGACGGTCCTGGAGGCCGAGATCGCCAAGCTCCTCGGCAAGCCCTGGGACGACGAACTGGAGCCCTTCAGGTACGCGGGAGAGGGCGCTCCGGTGCGCTGGCTGCATCAGGTGGTTTGATTTTCTGGCCCGCCTGACCAGCCG
Organism: Streptomyces sp. NPDC005866; assembly: GCF_040629895.1. Taxonomy (NCBI): domain Bacteria; kingdom Bacillati; phylum Actinomycetota; class Actinomycetes; order Kitasatosporales; family Streptomycetaceae; genus Streptomyces; species Streptomyces sp. NPDC005866. The sequence goes on along the minus strand of NZ_JBEXWP010000006.1, from coordinate 146,692 downwards.
TCGGCCGACGACGACGGACTGTGGCCCGGACTCTTCACCAGAGTCCGGGCCACAAGCCTTGAAGCGGCGTTTCTCAGAGCGTCCTGAACGCGAGCACCACGTTGTGCCCACCGAACCCGAACGAGTCGTTCAGCACGGCGATCCGCCCCTCGGGCAGCTGACGGGCCTCACCCTGCACCACGTCGGCGTTCACCTCGGGGTCGAGGTTCTCGACATTGATCGTCGGCGGAGCCGTGCGGTCCACCAGCGCCAGGATCGACGCGACGGTCTCGATACCACCGGCACCGCCCAGCAGGTGACCCGTCATCGACTTGGTCGCCGAGATGGCCATGTGGTCGACGTCGTCGCCGAACACCTTCCGCAGCGCCTTGATCTCGGCCACGTCACCCTGCGGCGTCGACGTCGCGTGCGCGTTGACGTGCACGATCTCCGCCGGCTTCAGGTCCGTGTTGTCGAGCAGGTTCTGCAGCGCGTGCGCGATGCCGTTGCCCGACGGCTCCGGCTGCGTGATGTGGTGCGCGTCGGCCGAGATGCCCTGTCCGAGCGCCTCGACGTAGATGCGCGCCCCGCGTGCCTTCGCGTGCTCCTCGGACTCCAGGACGATCGCGCCCGCGCCCTCACCGAGGACGAAGCCGTCACGGCCGGAGTCGTAGGGACGCGACGCGCCCTCGGGGTCGTCGTTGTTCTTGGACATCGCCATCATGTTGCCGAACGCCACGATCGGCAGCGGGTGGATCGCCGCCTCCGTGCCGCCGGCCACGACGATGTCCGCACGCCCGGTGCGGATCATCTCGATGGCGTACCCGATGGCCTCGGCGCCGGAGGCGCAGGCCGAGACGGGCGTGTGCACACCGGCCCGCGCACCCAGCTCGATACCGACGTTGGCGGCCGGCGAGTTGGGCATCAGCATCGGCACGGTGTGCGGGGAGACACGGCGTACGCCTTTCTCCTTGAGCACGTCGTACTGGTCGAGCAGGGTCGTCACACCGCCGATGCCGGAGGCGATGACGGCGCCGACCCGGTCGGGGTTGGCGGACGAGTCCTCACCGGCCTTGGCGGTGAAGCCGGCGTCCTTCCAGGCCTCCTTGGCGGCGATCAGCGCGAACTGCGCGGACCGGTCCAGCCTGCGGGCCTGCGGGCGCGGGATGATCTCGCCCGGTTCGACGGCGATCTGCGCCGCGATACGGACGGGCAGCTCGGCCGCCCAGTCCTGCTCCAGGAGGCGGACACCGGACTTGCCGGCGACCAGGGCCTCCCAGAACGAAGCTGCGTCGCCACCCAGCGGTGTGGTTGCGCCGATACCGGTGACGACCACGGTGCGATTGGTCGGGCTCACGGGAATTCTTTCTCCAACGGATACGGGATTCGACGGCGCCACCGCCGGGTGGCGGGGCCTCGCAGCCTGGGAGCCGGCCGGGAACTCGGGCGTGCCGCCCGAGACCCGGCGAGTAACTCAGGCCTGGTGCTTGAGGATGTAGTTGGTCGCGTCGCCGACGGTCTTGAGGTTCTTGACGTCCTCGTCCGGGATCTTGACGTCGAAGCGCTCTTCGGCGGCGACGACGACCTCGACCATGGACAGCGAGTCGACGTCCAGGTCGTCGGTGAAGGACTTGTCCAGCTGGACGTCCTCCGCGGGGATCCCGGCGATCTCGTTCACGATCTCGGCGAGACCGTCGACGATCTCCTTCTCAGTGGCGGCCATGTCAGGCGCTCCTTCTTAGATGTTCCAGACGGTTGCTGCGGTCTTGCTGGCGGCGTTTCCGGTACCGGACTGCATGATCCGGCACGGAGTGCCTAGGGGAGGGTAACGACAGTGGCGGCGTAGACGAGACCCGCCCCGAACCCGATGACGAGCGCGGTGTCGCCGCTCTTCGCCTCGCCGGTCGCCAGGAGCCGCTCCATCGCGAGCGGGATCGAGGCGGCCGAGGTGTTGCCGGTGGTGCGGATGTCACGGGCGACCGTGACATGCTCCGGCAGCTTGAGAGTCTTCACCATCGAATCGATGATCCGCACATTGGCCTGGTGCGGGATGAAGACATCCAGGTCGTCCGCGCTGATCCCGGCCGCGTCCAGCGCCTGCTGAGCGACCTTCGCCATCTCGAACACGGCCCAGCGGAACACCGCCTGGCCCTCCTGCGTGATCGCCGGGAACTTGACGTTGCCCTGGCTGTCCAGCGGAAGCCCGGCCCTGTCACCGAAGTGGAAACGGTCCCAGGGGATCGTCTGCTTGATGGTCTCCGACTTGTCGCCCTCGGAGCCCCACACGGTCGGGCCGATCGCCGGCTCCTGGGAGGGGCCGACCACGACCGCTCCCGCGCCGTCACCGAACAGGAAGGCCGTGGCCCGGTCCTCCAGGTCGGTCAGGTCGCTGAGCCGCTCCACGCCGATGACGAGCACATACTCGGCGGAGCCCTCCACCACCATGCCCTTGGCGAGCGTCAGGCCGTAGCCGAAGCCCGCGCAGCCGGCGGAGATGTCGAAGGCGGCCGCCTTGGCGGTGCCCAGCTTGTCGGCGATCTCGGTCGCGACGGCCGGGGTCTGGCTGAAGTGCGAGACGGTCGAGACGACCACGGCGCCGATCTGCTCGGCGTCGATGCCCGCGTCCGCGATCGCCTTGCCGGAGGCCTCGATCGACATCGCGGCGACCGTCTCCTCTGGGCTCGCCCAGTGCCGGGTCTCGATGCCGGAGCGCGACCGGATCCACTCGTCGGAGGAGTCGATCGTCTCGAGGATCACCTCGTTCGGCACCACACGGGTCGGGCGGTAGCCGCCGACGCCGAGGATGCGCGCGTACGGGGCACCCTTGCTGGGCTTGATCTTCGACATCGCAGTGGGCTCCTAAGTCAGCTGTGCTCGGCGATGAGCTCGCGGGCCGCGTCGAGGTCGTCGGGGGTCTTCAGGGCCAGCGTCCTCACACCGGGCAACGCGCGCTTGGCCAGGCCGGTCAGGGTGCCGCCGGGGCACACCTCCAGGAGCGCGGTCACGCCGAGCTCCTTGAAGGTCTCCATGCACAGGTCCCAGCGGACCGGGTTGGCGACCTGCCCGACCAGACGCTCCACGATCTCGCCGCCGGTGGCGACGGCCCGCCCGTCCCTGTTGGAGACGTAGGTGAGCTTGGGATCGGCGGGTGAGAGTTCCTTGGCGGCCTCGGCCAGTTTGTCGACCGCGGGGCCCATGTGGTGCGTGTGGAAGGCGCCGGCGACCTTGAGGGCGACGACCTTGCGGACGCCCTCGGGCTTGTCCTCGCTCAGCGCGGCGAGTTGCTCCAGGGTGCCGGCGGCGACGATCTGGCCGGCGCCGTTGATGTTCGCCGGAGTCAGGCCCAGCTTCTCCAGGTGCGCGACCGAGACGTCCGGGTCGCCGCCGAGCAGCGCCGACATACCGGTCTTGGCGATCGCGGCGGCCTCGGCCATCGCCCTGCCGCGCTTGCGTACCAGGCGGAGCGCGTCGGTGTCGTCCAGGACGCCCGCGAAGGCGGCGGCGGTGATCTCGCCGACGCTGTGCCCCGCGACCGCGCCCGGCGCGATGTCCGTCATGGCACCGAGTGCCGCGCCGGACAGGAGCCCGGCGGCGACGAGGAGCGGCTGCGCGATCGCGGTGTCCCGGATCTCGTCCGCGTCGGCGTTCGTGCCGTAGTGCACCAGATCGAGCCCGATGGCGTCGGACCATTCACGCAAACGGTCCTGGGCACCGGGCAGTTCGAGCCAGGGAGTCAGAAAGCCAGGGGTCTGGGCGCCCTGGCCGGGAGCGACGAGTACGAGCACTCTCACACTCTCTCTTGGGGAACCCCACGGCCGCCCGTGGGGACAGGGACGAAGAACAGGAGGGGCTTTTGTGGGCCCCCGACAAAATCCTATGGCTGGGGATCTCCATCGACCAGACGCCCCAGGATCAGCGCGATCCGCAGCGTGAAGGCGGATCGTACATCGGAGGGTGACCATCCCGTGACGTCAGTCACACGTCGGAGCCGGTAGCGCACGGTGTTCGGGTGGACGAAGAGCATCCGGGCCGCGCCCTCCAGACTGCTGGCCTGTTCCAGGTAGACGCTGAGCGTTTCCAGGAGCGCCGAGCCGGCTTCTTCCAGCGGTCTGTAGATCTCCTCCACCAACTGCTCGCGCGCGCCCGGATCGCCCGCCATGGCACGCTCCGGAAGCAGATCGTCCGCCAGCACCGGCCGCGGCGCGTCCTGCCAGGCGGAACAGGCCTTGAGCCCCGCGGCGGCGGCCTGCGCGGACCGGGTGGCGGCCAGCAGATCGGCTACGACGGGTCCCGCGACGACCGGCCCGGCGGCATAAGGCCCGATCAGCGACTTGGCGACGGCCAGCGGGTTGTCGTTGCCCCCCGCGATGACGACGAGCCGGTCCCCGAGCACGCCGGTGAGCACCTGCAACTTGGCGTGCCGGGCGGCGCGCCGAATGGCTTCCACGGTCAGCTCGCTGTCCCCGTCGGGCGCGGTCCCGAGCACGACACACACATGTTCTGGAGAGTTCCACCCCAGAGCGGCGGCCCGGCTCACCGCCCCCTCGTCGGCCTCCCCGCTCAGCACGGCATTGACGACCAGCGACTCCAGCCGCGCGTCCCAGGCACCCCGTGCCTCGGCGGCCTGGGCGTACACCTGGGCGGTGGCGAAGGCGATCTCACGGGCGTAGACGAGCAACGCCTCCCGCAGCACCCTCTCATCGCCGGGAGCCGCCACCTCGTCGATGGCGCTCTCCATGACCTCGATGGTCGTCCGCACCATCTCCACGGTCTGCCGCAGGGTGATCGCCCGGGTCAGCTCGCGCGGAGCGGTCCCGAAGACATCGGTGGAGATGGCCTGAGGAGCATCGGGGTGCCGGAACCACTCGGTGAAGGCCGCGATACCCGCCTGCGCGACGAGCCCGATCCAGGAGCGGTTCTCCGGGGGCATGGCCCGGTACCACGGCAGGGTCTCGTCCATCCGTGCGATGGCCTGGGCGGCGAGACTGCCGGATGACTTCTCCAGCCGCTTCAGGGTCGCGGAGTGCGAGTGGACCACATGAGCCGAGGGGTCGGACTTGCGCATTACGGGTTCGGGCACGGGACAAGACTGCCTTATCCGGACGGGAGCGTGCGCCGCCGGGTGCCGACCGCGGTCTACGGTGGTTCCGTGATGGACGTACGGCGCGCAGCTGAGCGCTACCCGGGAGGAGACCCGGCCACTGGAATCGACTCCCGCCACGCCTTCTCCTTCGGCCCGCACTACGACCCCGACAACCTCCGCTTCGGCGCGGTCATCGCGTGCAACGAGGAGCGCCTGGCACCGGGCGCCGGCTTCGACGAGCATCCGCACAGCCACACCGAGATCGTGACCTGGGTGGTCGAGGGCGAGCTCACCCACCGCGACTCGGAGGGCAACGAGACGGTGGTGCGCCGGGGGGACGTCCAGCGCCTCAGCTCGGCGGGAGGCGTCCGCCATGTGGAGCGCAACGACGCCGAGGTCCCCCTGACGTTCGTGCAGATGTGGCTGGCACCGGTGGCTCCCGGCGGCGAACCGTCGTACGAGATCGTCCGGGGCATCGCCGACTCCACGCCGTACGCGGTCCCGGAGGCCGGGGCGATGCTGCACGTCCGCCGGCTGGGGGCGGGGGAGCGGACGGCGGTGCCGGACGGGGCGTATGTGTATGTGCACGTGGTGCGGGGGGACGTGCGGGTGGCCGGGGTGGAGTTGGGGCCGGGGGATTCGGTGCGGGTGGCGGGGGCGAAGGACTTGGAGGCGGAGGGCGTGACAAGGGCCGAGTTGTTGTTGTGGGAGATGGCTGAGTAGCGCTTCGGCTGCGGGCCGGTGTGGGCTGGTCGCGCCCACGCGGCGGAGCCGCAGCTCGGTACGGCCCCGCGCCCCTGAAGGGGCCGCGTCAGCTTCCTAGCTGCGGGCAGTCGTGCCGCGCAGCTCCGTCAGCACCGCATCCGTGAACACCGGCCACGCATCCACCGCCCAGGGCCCGAACGCCCGGTCCGTCAGGGCGGCGCACGCCGCACCCGCGTCAGGGTCCACCCACAGGAACGTGCCGGACTGGCCGAAGTGACCGAACGTCCGTGGCGAGGACGAAGCACCCGTCCAGTGCGGTGACTTGGCGTCCCGGATCTCGAAGCCCAGCCCCCAGTCGTTCGGGTTCTGGTGGCCGTACCCGGGCAACACGCCCTTCGTCCCCGGGTACTGGACGGTCAGCGTGGCCTCCGCCACCGTCCGCGGATCCAGCAGCCTCGGCGCCTGCAGCTCGGCCGCGAAGCGGAGCAGGTCGGACACCGACGACATGCCGTCCTTCGCCGGTGACCCCTCGAGCGACGTCGACGTCATGCCCAGCGGCTCCAGCACCGCCTGCCGCAGATACTCGGCGAACGGGATCTCCGTCGCCTTGGCGACATGGTCGCCGAGCACCTCGAACCCGGCGTTGGAGTACAGCCGCCGCTCCCCGGGCGGCGCCGTCACCCGGTGTTCGTCGAAGGCCAGCCCCGAGGTGTGCGCGAGCAGATGCCGTACCGTCGACCCCTCGGGCCCGGCCGGCTCGTCGAGTTCGACCGCCCCCTCCTCGTACGCGACGAGCACCGCGTACGCGGCGAGCGGCTTGGTCACGGAGGCCAGCGGGAAGCGCTGCCCGTCCGGACCGTGGGTGCCCAGGACCGTCCCGTCGGCCCGTACGGCACCGGCCGCGGCGGTGGGAACCGGCCAGTTCTCGATCAACGCAAGGCTCTGCAAGGACATGCCGACGACCCTAAGCGGTTCAGAGCGTCAGGGTCATCGTGGGGTCCGGCTTGTGGACGAAGCCGAGCGCGGCGTAGAGGGGCTCGGCCTCGGCGGACGCGGTCAGCATGACCTGCCCGGCGCCCCGCTCGCGGAACCAGGCCAGCAGTTCCGCCATGGACGCGCGCGCGTACCCGCGGCGCCGCGCGTCCGGGTCGGTGGCCACGCTGAAGACGTACCCGGCGCGCCCGTGCGGGTTGCCGGCCTTGCCGATCCGGTAGTCGACCGTCCCGGCGACCAGCGCCGCGAGCGCCTCCGGCCGGTCCGGGTGGTCGACGACGAACGCGGCGAAGTCCCCGTCCGGCTCACCCAGTCTCTCCCGGAGCCCGGGCAGCGCCAGGGCGTGCCAGTGGGTAGAGGCGTCCCCACCGGGCAGTGCGTCGATCATGACCTGGCGCAGACGCAGCACTTCCGGTGCGTCCTCGGGCCTGGCACGGCGTACGAGACTCATACCAGCGCACGGTAGTCATCGGCCGTCCCCTCCGTCGCGCGCATTTCTTACTCACTTACAGGCTTCCGCTTGCTTGGAGCGCACTCCAAGGTCATAGCGTTGGCTCATGACGGTGATGCAGACCTCGACCGCGACGCCCACCCAGCAGCAAGGCTCCACGCTCGCCGACAGCTGTACCGCCGCACCCCGGAAGCATCCGCGCCCCGAGGGCCAGGACCGCTACACGATCAGCGAGGTGGTCGCCTTCACCGGACTGACCGCCCACACCCTGCGCTGGTACGAGCGGATCGGCCTGATGTCCCACATCGACCGCTCCAACACCGGCCAGCGCCGCTACAGCAACAGCGACCTGGACTGGCTGGACTTCGTGACCAAGCTCCGGCTGACCGGGATGCCGGTGGCGGACATGGTCCGGTACGCGGAGCTGGTGCGGGAGGGCGACGGCACCTACCCGGAGCGCCGGGAGCTGCTGGAACAGACACGAAGAGACGTCCTGGCCCGCATCGCCGAGCTGCACGACACGCTGTCAGTGCTGGACCGGAAGATCAGTTTCTACGAGAAGGGCGGGAGCTGAGGCGCCGTCACAGCTCCGCCAGCAGCTCCGCCTTCTTGGCGGAGAACTCCTCGTCGGTGACCAGCCCCGCCTGATGCAGTTCGCCCAGATGGCGAATCCGCTCCGCGATGTCGGCCGGGTCCCGCCGGCCCGCCGACGTCGGCACCGCGGCCGCCCCCTTCGCGCGCACCGCCTCCAGGACCGCCGCCGCGAACGGCAACGACTCGTGCACCGGCCCGTACCCGAGCCCGAACACCACGGTCGCGGGATCCTGGTCGGCCGGGGTCGCCGGCGCCGCCCCCGCGAGGTCCCCGCGGCGCAGCAGCCGCAGATGCCCCTCGAAGACCTCCGGGGACCGCCACTCCACACCCCCCAGGTCGGCCACGGCGAAGCGCTGGTCGCCGGCCTTCCACTTGGCCGTCGACGCGCCCGTCCACGACCACCGGAAGTGCACGGCCTTGCCGTCGAAGCTCGCCTTGCCGTCGTACGCCTTGAACTGCCGGGGCGCCTCGGGCGCGGCCACCAGAAACCTCTCGGCCGGTCCGGTCTCGGTGAGCAGCGGCCGTAGTTCGTCGGCGTAGTACTCCGCGAGGGTCTCCCGCTCGGCGGGGAGCACCAGCCGGTACGGGTCGCTGCCGTCCTTCAGCTGACCGGCTGCCGCCTCCATCAACGGATCCGCCCCGGGGCGCGGTTGGGCCTTCAGTACGACCGTGCCCCGTCTGCCGGGCGTGATCGTCACGCCCTCCAGCGCGGCCAGTGGCACCCGGCGTTCACCCAGGGTCTGGAAGAGCCTGGGTGTTCGAATCCCCCGTTCGTAGCGGATGAGCACGGAGTCGGACTCGAACTCCCAGGCGGCATGAAATCCGGCCAGTACGTCACCCATGCGGCTCATCGTATGCGGCACGTGCTTCTCAGTCCCATCCCCGCGCATACCGCACTTCCTGCTGTCTCTACGCGCGTCCGGCCGTCGTCGTGCCGGACAAACCCGCCCGGCACCCGTCATCGTGGTGGGCGCACGTCACCGCGTCATATGCGCCAACCCCGATGTCGGCGAGGTTGCGCAGGCTGTCCGTGCCGGGCTCGAAGTAGCCGGCGTGTCCCTGTGCGTCGCGTGCCGACAGCACCCGCGCCCCGAAGGAGGGGGAGACGGGATCGGCGCCGTGGCCGAGTCCGCCGAGCTCCATATAGGGGACGTCCTGGATCCAGTCGGTGGCGTCCCGCATCGCCCACACCCGGGCCGAGGTGCCCAGGCGTGAGGCCCTTTCGACCCGCATCCCGGGGCTCGCGGCCACCGCTATGTCGGACACCCGCCCCGGCATGCCGCGAGCGGCCACTCCGCAGACCACCGAGCCGTAGCTGTGGCAGAACATCGACACCGGCGCCTCACCGGGCAGCCCGCGCAGCAGCGCGTTGAGCCGTACGGCGCCCTGCTCGGCGGCCATTCCGGTCGCCGCGCCCACGCCGAGGCCGGCGGGCGCGGTGTAGTCGGCCCAGGCGATCACCGCCGTACGGGTCGAGGGGCTCGCCGTGCGCTCCGCCTTGTACAGCGCCTTGGCCATGCCGACCGGTGCGGTGTACCGGCGGTACGTCCGCTGGAAGGTGAGCAGGTCGGTGTCGACGCCGGGCACGACGACGGAGATCCGCTCGGCCCTGCCGAGGTCGCCGAACACCTCGGCGACCCGGCCGGTGCCGTCCGGGTCGAAGGCGAGGATCTGCCGGCCCTTCGCTGTCAGCGCCTCGTAGCGGTGCATACGGCGGCCCGCGTCCTGCTGCCCGGCCGCGGTGAGCCGTGGGTCGTGCATACGTTCCGTCTCGACGGCGCGCTGTTCGTCGAGGGCGATGCGGTTGGCCCGGTAACGCAGGCCGGGTGGGGCGCCGTTCATGTTGCCGACCGCGAGCGGGTAGCGGTGGACGAGCCGGTCGCGCTCGTGCGCGGTGAGCGCGGCGAAGAAACGGGTGAGCCGCGCGGGGGACGCCTCCGGGTCCGGCAGGTGGAGACCGTGGACGCTGCCGTGCTCCCACTTGTCGAGGGAGGTCTGCAGGGCGGTGGTCTCGCGGTGCGTGCGCATGGCCGTCCAGCCGGTGGTCGCGAGCATCACGAACACCACGGCCAGAGCGAGCAGTGCGCGCCAGACGTTCAGTGGCGGGGAGGTGTCGAAGGAAGTCACTGGGAGGACACACTAGGAGAACGAAGGGGTCTCGCGGTAACCGAGTGACAGTTATCACGTTTTGGCGAACGAGTGGTCGATCTAGGCCCCGAGCGGCCTGTCTCAGCTGTCGCGCCAGTTCCCGGTGAGCGCCGGTCCCACCTGATCGAGGTACGACGCGGTGAGTTCGCGGATGGCCGTGACGCTGAAGTCGTCGCCGACCGACCAGTGCCGCTCGGTCACCCGGATGACCGCGCCGAACACGGCGACCACGAGCCGGGGCCGGGGGTCGGTGTCCGGGTCGACGCCCTCCCGCTCGGCGACGATCCGCGCGATCTCCTCCTCCGTCTGCGACTGGCGCCGCAGATGGGCGGCGTGCAGGGCCGGGGTCGCCTCGATCATCTTGTACGTGCGCATGAGCAGTTCGACCGGGACGTACTGTTCGACGGCCTGCTCGATGGTGTCCCAGCTGTCCATGACGGACCGGCGCAGCGCCTCCAGCGGGGGCTCCTCGGCCGGGCGCCGGCGTACCGCCTCGACGTAGTGCGCCTCGGTGAGCCGCGGCACGAAGAAGGCGACGTCCTCCTTACTGGCGAAATAGCGGAAGAAGGTGCGCTGCGAGACGTCGACGGACTCGGCGATCTCGTCGACGGTGGTGTGCTCGTAGCCCTGGGTCGCGAACAGCTCCAGCGCGTTCCGCAGCAGCGCGTCCCGGGTGCGCTGTTTCTTGCGTTCGCGCAACGTTTCCATGCCTGACAGTTACTGACTAGTGAATTCGTTTGTCAACTGTCAGTGACTGTCACTAGCCTCGACCGTATGACTAGTCAGACCACGATGAACCCGGCGGGGTCGGGGGACAAGGCACCAGCAGCCCTGCCGGAACAGCCGCCGGCCTCCGGCCTGCGCGGCCACCCCTGGTTCACCCTGATCACCGTAGCCGTCGGGGTCATGATGGTCGCCCTCGACGGCACCATCGTGGCCATCGCCAACCCGGCGATCCAGAAGGACCTCGGCGCCACCTTCGCCCAGGTGCAGTGGATCACCAACGGCTACTTCCTCGCCCTCGCGGTATCCCTGATCACCGCGGGCAAGCTTGGTGACCGCTTCGGCCACCGGCAGACCTTCCTGATCGGCGTCGTCGGCTTCGCCGCCGCCTCGGGCGCCATCGGCCTGTCCGACAGCATCGGCCTGGTCGTCACGTTCCGTGTCTTCCAGGGCCTGTTCGGCGCGCTGCTGATGCCGGCCGCGCTCGGCCTGCTGCGGGCCACCTTCCCGGCCGAGAAGCTCAACATGGCGATCGGCATCTGGGGCATGGTCATCGGCGCCTCCACCGCGGGCGGCCCGATCCTCGGCGGTGTGCTGGTGCAGCACGTCAGCTGGCAGTCGGTGTTCTTCATCAACGTGCCGGTCGGCCTGCTCGCCCTGGTCCTCGGTGTCCTGATCCTGCTCGACCACCGGGCCGAGAACGCCCCGCGCTCCTTCGACCTGCTCGGCATCGCCCTGCTCTCCGGCGCGATGTTCTGCCTGGTCTGGGCGCTCATCAAAGCACCGACCTGGGGCTGGGGCGACGGCAAGACCTGGACGTTCATCGCCGTGTCGGTCCTGGGCTTCGCCCTCTTCTCCTTCTGGGAGACCAGGGTCAAGGAACCACTCATCCCGCTCGCCCTGTTCCGCTCGGTGCCGCTCTCCGCGGGCGTCGTCCTGATGGTCCTGATGGCCATCGCCTTCATGGGCGGCCTGTTCTTCGTGACGTTCTACCTGCAGAACGTCCACGGCATGGACCCGGTCGACGCCGGCCTCCATCTCCTCCCCCTCACCGGCATGATGATCGTCGGCTCCCCGCTGGCCGGCGCCGCGATCACCAAGCTCGGCCCGCGGATCCCGCTGGCCGGCGGCATGGCGGCCACCGCGATCGCCATGTACGGCATGTCCACCCTCAAGGCGGACACCGGCAGCGCGGCGATGTCCATCTGGTTCGCCCTGCTCGGCTTTGGCCTCGCGCCGGTCATGGTCGGCGCCACCGAGGTCATCGTCGGCAACGCCGCGATGGAGCTGTCCGGTGTGGCCGGCGGTCTCCAGCAGGCCGCGATGCAGATCGGCGGCAGTCTCGGTACGGCCGTCCTCGGCGCCGTGATGGCCTCCAAGGTCGACAGCGACCTGCCGGGCAACTGGGCCGACGCGGGTCTGCCGAAGCTGACCTCGGCGCAGTTGGCCCAGGCCTCCGAGGCGGTCCAGGTCGGTGTCGCTCCGGTCGCCAAGGGCACGCCCGAGGCGATCGCCGCGAAGATCTCCGGCGTCGCCCACGACACCTTCATTTCCGGTATGAGCCTTGCCTCGCTGGTCGCGGCGGGCGTGGCGGCGGTCGCGATCCTGGTCGCGCTGCTCACCAAGCGCGGCGAGAACGCGGACGCCGGCCAAGGCGTCGGGCACATCTAGCCCAGAGCACCGAACCGATATGTCCGGTTTCTTGGGGCGGATTTCGCCTATCAGGGTGACTCCGCTAAAGATTCCTCGCCCTCGGCATGCGCCGCAGGTCACAGTGGGTCAAGTCCTCCGCAGGGCATGGGAGGACACCCGGGCCGCGGCGCGCTGCTGGAGGGGGGCAGCGCGCGGGCAGGTCTGCGGACGCGGAACAGGGGTACCCGGTCATCACACCCGAACAGTCCATGGAGACCAGGGAGTTGATGATGGCGAGCTTCGGGCAACGAACACGCGGGTACCCCCGTTCACGCGGCCGCACAGGTACGCGGGCCGGGCTGGACCGTGGCGCGCTGGGAATCGTCGGCACGATCTTCGCCGTGGTCGGCTTCTTCGCCCTCGGGATCGTGCTGGGGCCGGCGGCGGTGGTGTGCGGCTGGCTCTCCATGGGCCGCAGGTGGGCGCCGAACCACTCGATACCGGCGCTGGTTGCGGTGGTACTGGGGGCGATCGACACGCTGTTGGCTCTGCTGTGGCTGGCGGGCGTATCGGTCTAGCTGCGGCCAGGTGGGGGCTGGTCGCGCAGTTCCGCGTGCCCCTTGTGGGGCGCTACAACTGCGGGCGCCTTGCCAGCCGACTGAGCTGCCGGCGCCGGTGAGCGTAATCCGGCCTCAGCCCCCACTTCCTCCCGCAGGGCAGCGACCTCGGCCCTGAGCGCCCGCACCTCCTCGGTCAGCAAGGCGATCGCCTCCGTCTGCCGGCGTTCCTCCACATCGTCCTTCTCGAACCGCGCGATGAACCACGTGGCGATGTTCGCCGTCACCACACCCAGAAGGGCGATCCCGGACAGCATCAGCCCGACCGCGATCATCCGGCCCAGCCCGGTCGTCGGCGCGTGGTCGCCGTATCCCACCGTGGTCATCGTCGTGAACGACCACCACAGCGCGTCACCCAGCGTGCGGATGTTCCCGTTCGGGGAGTCCCGCTCCACCGACAGCACGGCCAGCGAACCGAACATCAGCAGTCCGACGACCGCGCCCACCACATACGTCGTCAGGCGGATCTGCGAGGCCATCCGCGCCCGCCGCCCCACCAGCGTCAGCGTCGCGACCAGCCGCAGCAGCCGCAGCGGCTGCAGCAGCGGCAGCACCACCGCGCACAGGTCTATCCAGTGCGTCCGCACGAACTCCTCGCGCCGGGGCGCCAGAACCAGCCGTACGAGGTAGTCCGCGGCGAACGCCCCCCACACCACCCACTCCGCCCACGTGCACACGGCGGTGAGGACATGACCTGCGGAACCGTCCACGATCGGCAGCGCGTAGGCGACGGCGAAGGCCACCGCGAGGGCCAGCAACGGCCGTTGGGTGACCTGCTCCCAACGCGCCTGCGCGGACTGTCGCTCCATGTGGGCATCGTAGGCATCATCCGCGCCCCGAAGGGGCGCGGACCTGCATCGATCTGCGGCTCCGCCGCGTGGGCGTGACCAGCCCGCACCAGACCCACAGCTCCCCACCGCCTGCCCCGGCCGAAGCCGAGCGCAGCGGCTACGCGTCGCCGCCCGCCACGCCCGGGTGCGCCGCCGCCACGTCCAGCAGCTGGTACCGGTCGATGGCCTGCTTGAGCACCGAGCGGTCGAGCCTGCCCTCACGGGCCAGTTCGGTCAGCACCGCGACCGCGATCGACTGCGCGTCGATGTGGAAGAACCGCCGCGCCGCGCCGCGCGTGTCGGCGAAGCCGAAGCCGTCGGCGCCCAGCGACTGGTACGTGCCCGGCACCCAGCGCGCGATCTGGTCCGGAACCGATCGCATCCAGTCGGAGACGGCCACGAACGGACCCTCGGCGCCGCTCAGCTTCTGCGTCACCCACGGGGTCCGCTGCTCCTCCTCCGGGTGGAGCAGATTGTGCTCCTCACAGGCCACGGCCTCGCGCCGCAGCTCGTTCCAGGAGGTGGCCGACCAGACGTCGGCCTTCACGTTCCATTCCTCGGCGAGGAGCCGCTGGGCCTCCAGAGCCCACGGGACCGCGACACCGGACGCCATGATCTGCGCCGGGACGGTTCCGCCCGTGCCCGCGCTGATCCGGTGGATGCCCTTGAGGATGCCCTCGACGTCCACGTCGGCCGGCTCGGCCGGGTGCTGGATCGGCTCGTTGTAGACCGTCAGGTAGTAGAAGACGTCCTCGCCGTGCGGGTGCTCGGCGTCGCCGCCGTACATCCGGCGCAGGCCGTCCTGGACGATGTGCGCAATCTCGTACGAGTACGCCGGGTCGTAGGCCACGCACCCCGGGTTCGTGGAGGCGAGCAGCTGGGAGTGGCCGTCGGCGTGCTGGAGGCCCTCACCGGTCAGGGTCGTACGGCCGGCGGTCGCGCCCAGGACGAAACCGCGCGCCAGCTGGTCGGCCATCTGCCAGAACTGGTCGCCGGTGCGCTGGAAACCGAACATCGAGTAGAAGACATAGACCGGGATGAGCGGCTCGCCATGGGTGGCGTAGGCCGAACCCGCCGCGATCAGCGAGGCCGTGCAGCCCGCCTCCGAGATGCCGTCGTGCAGCATCTGGCCGGTCGGCGACTCCTTGTAGGCGAGCAGCAGGTCGCGGTCGACCGCCTCGTACTGCTGGCCGAGCGGGTTGTAGATCTTCGCGCTCGGGAAGAAGGAGTCCATGCCGAAGGTGCGGTACTCGTCCGGCGCGATCAGTACGAAGCGACGGCCGAGCTCCTTGTCCCGCATGAGGTCCTTGAGCAGTCGTACGAACGCCATGGTGGTGGCGATGGCCTGCTGGCCGGTGCCCTTCTTCACGGTCGCGTACGTCTTGTCGTCCGGAAGGGCGAGCGGCTTGGAGCGCACGACACGGGTCGGGACGTAGCCGCCGTGTCCCTTGCGCCGGTCGTGCATGTACTGGATCTCCTCCGAGTTCCGGCCCGGGTGGTAGTACGGCGGCAGGCCGGACTCCAGCTCCTTGTCGGAGATCGGCAGGTGCAGGCGGTCCCGGAAGCCCTTGAGGTCGGCGACCGTCAGCTTCTTCATCTGGTGCGTGGCGTTGCGGCCCTCGAAGTTCGGGCCCAGCGTCCAGCCCTTGATCGTCTTGGCCAGGATGACCGTGGGCTGGCCCTTGTGCTCCGTGGCCGCCTTGAAGGCCGCGTAGATCTTGCGGTGGTCGTGGCCGCCGCGGCCCAGGTGCAGGATCTGGTCGTCGGTCATGTTCTCGACCATCGCGCGCAGCCGCTGGTCGTCGCCGAAGAAGTGGTCGCGGATGTACGCGCCGGACTCGGTGGCGTAGGTCTGGAACTGCCCGTCCGGGGTCGTGTTCATCTTGTTGACGAGGACGCCGTCGCGGTCCTGGGCGAGCAGCGGGTCCCAGGTGCGGTCCCAGACCAGCTTGATCACGTTCCAGCCGGCGCCCCGGAAGACCGACTCGAGCTCCTGGATGATCTTGCCGTTGCCGCGCACCGGGCCGTCGAGCCGCTGCAGGTTGCAGTTGACGACGAACGTCAGGTTGTCCAGGCCCTCGCGTGCCGCGATGGACAGCTGGCCGAGCGACTCGGGCTCGTCCATCTCGCCGTCGCCGAGGAAGGCCCAGACATGCGACTTCGAGGTGTCGGCGATCCCGCGCGCGTGCATATAGCGGTTCATGCGCGCCTGGTAGATCGCGCCGATCGGGCCGAGGCCCATGGACACCGTCGGGAACTCCCAGAAGTCCGGCATCGAGCGCGGGTGGGGGTAGCTGGAGAGGCCGTTCGGGTATTTCGACTTCTCCTGGCGGAAGCCGTCCAGCTGCTCCTCGCCGAGCCGGTCGAGCAGGAACGCGCGCGCGTAGATGCCGGGGGAGGCGTGCCCCTGGAAGAAGACCTGGTCG
Source organism: Streptomyces sp. NPDC005866 (assembly GCF_040629895.1). Taxonomy (NCBI): domain Bacteria; kingdom Bacillati; phylum Actinomycetota; class Actinomycetes; order Kitasatosporales; family Streptomycetaceae; genus Streptomyces; species Streptomyces sp. NPDC005866. Next base: position 130,511 of record NZ_JBEXWP010000006.1, on the reverse strand, counting down.
CCGCCGAGGCCGTCGTCCTTGCCGCGGAAGAAGTGGTTGAAGCCGACGTCGTAGAGGGACGCGGAGGAGGCGAAGGTGGCGATGTGACCGCCGACGCCGATGCCCGGACGCTGCGCGCGGGAGACCATCACGGCCGCGTTCCAGCGGGTCGCGTTGAGGATCTTGCGCTCGATCTCCTCGTTGCCCGGGAAGAACGGCTCCGCCCGGGTGGGGATGGTGTTGACGTAGTCCGTGCTGCGCATCTCGGGAACGGCCACCCGCCGCTCGCGGGCACGCTCGATCAGGCGGAGCATCAGATAACGGGCCCGTTCCCGGCCGCGCTCGTCCACGGCGGCGTCGAGCGAGTCGAGCCACTCCTGGGTTTCCTCGGGATCGAAGTCAGGAACCTGACTCGGAAGGCCGCCAATGATGATCGGATTGCGATCGGATCCGGAAGCCACGCTGTTCCTTACCTTTCAGAGGGGCACTGATTCCCTGTATTTCCCTGCGTTTCCCTGTACCGCTGTCCATCGTCCACCTCGGGGCAGCGCACGTCATCTCTACCGCGAGGTAACTCGGGCTCGGCCAAAACGCAACGATACGCCCGGGGTGTGACACGCTTGGCAAACTCGTTCGACCGTCGTATGTGAGGATGATTCTGAAAGGAACATAGCGGGCAAAACGGAGTGGTGTGTGGCGCACCTGTCCGCGATACGGTGCCGGGAGTTGCGGCGACACGGCCGGGATCGTCACCGTTTCGGCGGTCTGAACGGCCGGGTACTTGCGCGATCGGTCCCGCCCGTGTGGACTACGGCCAATGCTTCGCGCACGCGCGTGGCTGAGTTAATCACCAAGACATGATCAGGAGGCAACCCGTGAGCGCGACCGCGGACCACGCGGAGGAGCGGACCACCCCTGCCGTCAGGCTGGGGTTCCAGCCAGACCAGGTGGTCCAGGAGATCGGCTACGACGACGACGTCGACCAGGAACTCCGCGAGTCCATCGAAGACACCATCGGCACCGAGTTGGTGGACGAGGACTACGACGACGTGGCCGACGCCGTGGTGCTGTGGTTCCGTGAGGATGACGGCGACCTGACGGACGCGCTGGTGGATGCCGTCACGTACATGGAGGAAGGCGGCTGGATCCTGCTGCTGACCCCGAAGACGGGTCGTGACGGCTACGTCGAGCCGAGCGACATCGGCGAGGCGGCCACGACCGCCGGCCTCTCGCAGACCAAGAGCGTCAGCGTGGGCAAGGACTGGAACGGCAGCCGGCTGCTGACGCCGAAGTCCGCCGCCAAGAAGCGCTGAGCCGCGCCCGGCGGACGGACCGTGCCCCGGTCCGTCCGCCGGCCTGCCGTGATCGCCGCGCAAGGGCCGCCGCATAGGGTGTCCTCACCCGAACAGCCCCTTACGAAGGGATGCAGCGATGGCGATCCAGGTCGGCGACAAGGCGCCCGACTTCGAACTCAAGGACAACCACGGCCGGACCGTGAAGCTGTCCGACTTCCGCGGCGAGAAGAACGTGGTGCTGCTCTTCTACCCGTTCGCCTTCACGGGTGTGTGCACCGGTGAGCTGTGCGAGCTGCGCGACCACCTGCCGAGGTTCGAGGACCGCGACACCCAGTTGCTCGCCGTCTCCAACGACTCCATCCACAGCCTGCGCGTCTTCGCCGAGCAGGAGGGCCTGGAGTACCCGCTGCTGAGCGACTTCTGGCCGCACGGCGAGACCTCGCGCGCCTACGGCGTCTTCGACGAGGCCAAGGGCTGCGCCGTCCGTGGCACCTTCGTCATCGACAAGGAGGGCGTCGTGCGGTGGACCGTGGTCAACGGACTGCCTGACGCGCGCGACCTGAACGACTACGTGAAGGCCCTCGACGCCTTGTAGACCGCTTCCTGGACCCCCTAGGGGTCGACACGGCCGACACCCGGTAATTCTTCGGGGTCCAGGGCCTGCGGCGCGCGGGAACCCGTTACTAGGATCGAAACGTTGATCCGGTATCCGAAGCACGACGGGGGCTCCCCGCCCCTGGACACCACAAGGGAGGACTCGTGGGAGTCAGCCTCAGCAAGGGCGGCAACGTATCGCTGACGAAGGAGGCCCCGGGCCTGACCGCGGTCCTCGTCGGTCTGGGCTGGGACGTCCGGACCACCACCGGCGCCGACTTCGACCTGGACGCCAGCGCGCTGCTGCTGAACTCCGAGGGCAAGGTCGGCAGCGACCAGAACTTCGTCTTCTTCAACAACCTCAAGAGCCCCGACGGCTCGGTCGAGCACACCGGCGACAACCTCACCGGTGAGGGCGAGGGCGACGACGAGGTGATCAAGGTCAACCTGGCCACGGTCCCCGCCGACGTCGACAAGATCCTGTTCCCGGTGTCGATCTACGACGCCGACAACCGCCAGCAGTCCTTCGGCCAGGTCCGCAACGCGTTCATCCGCGTGGTGAACCAGGCCGGCGGCACCGAGATCGCCCGCTACGACCTGTCCGAGGACGCCTCGACCGAGACCGCGATGGTCTTCGGCGAGCTGTACCGCAACGGCGCGGAGTGGAAGTTCCGCGCCATCGGCCAGGGCTATGCCTCCGGCCTGCGCGGCATCGCCCAGGACTTCGGCGTCAACGTCTGAGCCCGTCCGACGTCTGAGCCCGTCCGACGTCCGAGCCGTCCGAAGGCCCGACCGTCCCATCGGCCGGGCCTGGGACGTTCGAAAGTCCGCTCTGTCCGGCGCCGCACCGTTTACGGTCGGCGCCGGACGCGCAGGACAACCGCAGAAGCACCACTAGGGGAGGACCAGCATCATGGGCGTCACGCTCGCCAAGGGAGGCAATGTCTCCCTCTCCAAAGCCGCACCGAACCTCACCAACGTCATGATCGGACTCGGCTGGGACGCCCGCTCCACCACGGGCGCCCCCTTCGACCTGGACGCCAGCGCACTGCTGTGCCAGGGCGGCCGGGTGCTCGGCGACGAGTGGTTCGTCTTCTACAACCAGCTCAAGAGCCCGGACGGCTCGGTCGAGCACACCGGCGACAACCTCACCGGTGAGGGCGAGGGCGACGACGAATCGATTCTGGTCGAGCTGCCGAAGGTCCCGGCCAACTGCGACAAGATCATCTTCCCGGTCTCCATCCACATGGCCGACGAGCGCGCCCAGACCTTCGGCCAGGTCTCCAACGCGTTCATCCGGGTGGTCAACCAGGCCGACGGCCAGGAGCTCGCCCGCTACGACCTCAGCGAGGACGCCTCCACCGAGACCGCCATGATCTTCGGTGAGCTCTACCGGCACCAGGGCGAATGGAAGTTCCGCGCCGTCGGACAGGGCTATGCCTCCGGGCTGCGGGGTATCGCACTGGACTTCGGCGTGAGCGTCTCGTAGCACCCGTCACAGCCGGATGTGGGCCCGCGCGAGCCACAGGACACCGGTGCCCTCTAGACTTCGTGGTCAACAGTGAGTAAAGCCGGGTACGGCGCGGGAGAGAACCTCCCCCAGACTCCGTCTGGGAGGTACCCCCACACACGACGATTGGGTAGCCAGTGCTTCTGAAAACCTTCGGCTGGTCGTTCGCGATCACTGCGCTCGGCCTGGTCGCCGCGGTCTTCTACGGGGGGTGGCAGGCTTTCGGCATCGTGGCGATCCTAGCCGTCCTCGAGATCTCGCTGTCGTTCGACAACGCGGTCGTCAACGCCGGAATCCTGAAGAAGATGAGCCCCTTCTGGCAGAAGATCTTCCTCACGGTCGGCGTTCTCATCGCGGTCTTCGGTATGCGGCTGGTCTTCCCCGTCGTGATCGTCGCGGTCACCGCCAAGATGGGCCCCATCGAGGCCGTCGACCTCGCGCTCAACAACAAGGACCGCTACCAGGAACTGGTCACCGACGCCCACCCGGCGATCGCCGCCTTCGGCGGTATGTTCCTGCTGATGATCTTCCTCGACTTCATCTTCGAGGACCGGGACATCCAGTGGCTGCGCTGGATCGAGCGCCCGCTGGCCAAGCTGGGCAAGGTCGACATGCTGTCGGTCTGCATCGCCCTGATCGTCCTGCTGATCACCTCCTTCACCTTCGCCACCCACGCCCACCAGCACGGCGGCGGCCATGCTGACAAGGCGCAGACGGTCCTGATCGCCGGTATCGCCGGCCTGGTCACGTACATGATCGTCGGCGGTCTCTCCGGCTTCTTCGAGGACCGCCTGGAGGCCGAGGAGGAGCGCGAGCACGAGGCGGAGGAAGAGGCCGAGCGCACCGGCAAGAAGAAGTCGCCGGTGGTGCTGGCCGGCCAGGCCGCGTTCTTCATGTTCCTCTACCTGGAGGTCCTGGACGCGTCCTTCTCCTTCGACGGCGTGATCGGCGCGTTCGCCATCACCAACGACATCGTGCTCATGGCCCTCGGTCTCGGCATCGGCGCGATGTACGTCCGGTCGCTCACGGTCTACCTGGTCCGGCAGGGCACCCTCGACGACTACGTCTACCTGGAGCACGGCGCCCACTACGCGATCGGTGCGCTGGCGGTCATCCTGATGGTCACCATCCAGTACCAGATCAACGAGGTCATCACCGGTCTCGTCGGCGTCGTCCTGATCGGCTGGTCGTTCTGGTCCTCCGTACGACGCAACCAGCGGCTGGAGGCGGCCGAGGGAAAAGCAGGGACGGACGAGAAGGCTGAGGTCTCGTCCGGCGTCTGAACCGGCTCGCCGGGCCGAAAACGGAGGGTGTGACACCCTCCCGGACGAGGAACGCTCTGTTGGGGCGGCCGACACGGTCGGCCGCCCCGAGGCGTTGACAGAAGTCTCTGGGGGCGGGAATGGGTTTCTTCGACGGGCTGCTGGGCGGAAGGGCGGCCGAGTTCGACTCGGGCAGTGCCGCGTCCAACTCCATCGAGCTCACCAAGCGGCACCAGCAGGTGTCCCTCACCAAGCAGGGAGCGGCCACCGGCAACCTGCGCATCAACCTCGCCTGGCGGATGCGGACGTCCGACTTCGACGGCGAACAGCGGACGAGCCTGCTGCGGCACCCCTTCAAGTCGCTCAAGCCGCCGGAGGTGCTCGGGCACGGGCAGAGTATGGTCAACGTCGACCTCGACCTGGGCGCCCTGTACGAGCTGGCCGACGGCTCCAAGGGGGTTGTCCAGCCGCTCGGCGGCCTGCTCGGGGACGTGAACGCACCGCCGTACGTCAAGCTCAGCGGCGACGACCGGTTCGGGTCCGCGTCCGGCGAGACGATGTACGTCAACCTTGATCATCGGGACGACATCAAGCGGCTGCTGGTGTTCGTGTACATCTACGACCAGACGCCGGCGTTCGACCGTACGCATGCGATCGTGACGCTTTATCCGAGCAACGGGCCGCGGATCGAGATAGGCCTGGACGAACGGCATCCGCAGGCCCGGTCGTGCGCGGTGGTGATGATCGAGAACGTGAAGGGCGAGCTGGTCGTCCGGCGTGAGGTGAAGTTCGTGTACGGGTTCCAGGGGGAGCTGGACCGGCTGTACGGGTGGGGGTTGCAGTGGGGGCGGGGGTACAAGACGAAGGTGGAGCGGTAGGCCGTCGGGTGGATCCGGTCACCGCCCGATGAACTGCGGGCCCTGGGGCGGCAGACGGAAGTCCGCGTTCGGGACCGTCGCCACCGGGACCGGGGCCGGCGGGGGATAGCCGTAGCCCGACTGGGGTTGTTGCTGCGTGTACGCGGGTTCGGGGTAGCCGTAGGCCGGCTGCTGGGCCGGTGACGTCGGCTGGGGGTAGCCGTAGGCCGGCTGTGTGGGGACCGTCGTGGGCTGTTCCGGAGGCAGCGGCTGGGACGCCGGGGGCTCCTCGATCGTCTCCGACTCGTCCACCGAGATGCCGAAGTCGGTCGCCAGGCCCTTGAGGCCGTTGCTGTAGCCCTCGCCCAGCGCGCGGAACTTCCAGCCCTCGCCCCTGCGGTACAGCTCGCCGCAGATCAGGGCCGTCTCGGCGCCGGTCTCCGGCTTGATGTCGAAGTGGGCCAGCGGCTCGGCGTCGGGGGCCGAGGCGTCGTACAACAGGATGCGCAGGGCGGGTACGTGTTCGAACGGGACGCCGTCCGCCGATGCGACCAGGAGGATTCGGCCGACATTGGGCTCGACACCGGGGAGATCCGTCTGGATCGTGTCGGTGAGACCTTCAGTCACCCGTTTCTTGCCGAGCCGCCAGACCTTCCCGGAGGGGTGCCGGGGCTGGTTGTAGAAGACGAAGTCCTCGTCGGAGCGCACACGTCCGTCGGGGCCGAGGAGCAGCGCCGAGGCGTCGACGTCCGGTACTCCCTGCCCGGGTGTCCAGCGCAGCACGGCCCGGACCGTGGTGGCTTCCAGCGGGACGTTCGACCCCTTCAGCATCGCGTGCGTCATGCGGTCATCCTGCCCTCTCGGTCCTGGTCACGACAACGCAGGGGGGCTTCGCGACCGACACGGGCGGGTTACCTGAAATTCATGCCCGCCGGGAACCCAAGACATGGCTTCGTACGTACTATTACCGGCCACCCTTTACCAAATTCACACGCTAGGCCCATGCCACGGGGGAGTTATATGCGTCATTTCGGGCACATCGCACCTGAGGTGCGACAGCACCTCTTCCACCAGGAGCCGTGCGAGTTCACCGCCGACTCCCCGGCCCGGGTCCTCTCCGCGGCCCTGGGCGCCACGCTGTACAGCCCGGCCACCCGGCCGCGGCTCGCCGACGACATCGTCAAACAGACGGGACTCGGCGTGGTCTCGATGGTGCTGTGCCTGGAGGACTCCATCGGCGACGAGGACGTGGCGGCGGGCGAGGAGAACCTCGTACGGCAGTTCGCCGACCTGGCCGCGCGCGAGGGCGTGTCGCTTCCGCTGCTCTTCATCCGGGTGCGCGAGCCCGAGCAGATCCCCGATCTCGTACGTCGGCTCGGCGGCAGCGTGTCACTGCTGTCCGGGTTCGTGTTCCCGAAGTTCACCGAGGAGCGCGGCATCCCCTTCCTGCAGGCCCTGGACGGCGCCGAGGCGCGCAGCGGCCGCCGGCTGTTCGGGATGCCCGTCCTGGAGACGCCCGAGCTGATGTACCGCGAGACGCGCGTGGACGCCCTGGAGGGCATCGCCCGCGCCGTCGACAAGTACCGCGACAAGGTGCTGGCGCTGCGCCTCGGGGTGACCGACTTCTGCTCGTCGTACGGGCTGCGCCGGGCGCCCGACATGACCGCCTACGACGTGCAGATCATCGCCTCCGTCATCGCCGACGTGGTGAACATGCTGGGGCGGGCCGACGGCACCGGGTTCACGGTGACCGGGCCGGTGTGGGAGTACTTCCGGGTCCCCGAGCGCATGTTCAAGCCGATGCTGCGCTCCAGCCCCTTCCTGCAGGGGCAGGCCGTGGAGCTGCGCGACCGGCTCATCGAGCACGCCATGGACGGCCTGCTGAGAGAGATCTCCCTGGACCAGGCCAACGGGCTGCTCGGCAAGACCTGCATCCACCCCTCGCACGTCATCCCGGTCCACGCGCTGTCGGTCGTCAGCCACGAGGAGTTCTCCGACGCCCAGGACATCCTGCGGCCGGAACGGGGCGGCGGGGGTGTACTTCGCTCCGCGTACACGAACAAGATGAACGAGGTGAAGCCGCACCGCGCCTGGGCCGAGCGGACCATGCTGCGGGCCGAGGTGTTCGGCGTGGCCAACGAGGACGTCGGCTTCGTGGAGCTGCTCGCCGCCGGAATCCCCGGCTGACGGGCCCTAGAGGACGACACAGGAAGCGAATGAACATCGCAGTGAACAGCGGGGTCTGGTCCGGCAGTTGGGTCGCCGAGCGGCTCGGCGTCGACTTGGTGGGCGACGAGGGTCTGAGGGCTCTCCTCGGGCTCGCCCTGCGCCGCAACCCCAAGCGGGCCCACCTCCTGGTCTCCAACGTGCTCGGCAAGCACGTGCCGCAGGCGCCGTCGGTGGTGTACGGCCACGGTTTCACCCTCGGCCGCAGGGTGCGCGAACTCCTCGGTGACCAGGAGGCGGCCCGGGCGGTGGTGTTGGGCTACGCCGAGACGGCCACCGGCCTCGGCCACTGCGTCGCGGACGGCGTCGGCCTCGCCCCCTACCTGCACTCCACCCGCCGCCCGGTGCCCGGCATGGCCCAGGCGGGCGGCTTCGAGGAGTCCCACTCCCACGCGACGTCGCATCTGCTGCTCCCGGAGAACCCCGCCCTGCTGGCCGGCGACGGCCCGCTGGTCCTGGTGGACGACGAGTTCTCCACGGGCAACACGATCCTGAACACGATCCGCGACCTCCACGCCCGTTACCCGCGGAAACGTTACGTCGTGGTGGCTCTGGTGGATATGCGGTCGGCGGCCGATGCGGGCCGTCTGACCGAGTTCGCACGGGAGATCGACGCGAGGGTGGATCTGGTGGCATCGGCCTCCGGGACCGTACGCCTGCCGGAGGGAGTGCTGGAGAAGGGGCAGGAACTGGTGGCGCGGTACGAGGCGAGTGCCGCGACAGGTGACCGGTCGGGTGCGGGTGCGTCGGGGCAGGTCGCGCCCCGCGGCGGAGCCGCATACGGGCACAGCCCCGCGCCCCCGGGGGGTCGGACTCCAAGTCGGCTTCAGGGACAACGCCCTGCAGGGGCGTGGGGAACCGCGCGACAAGCCCCCACCCGCCCGCACCCGACCGGCGACCCCCTCGGCCCCCGGGCGGTCCGCGTCGACCTGCACTGGCCCCCCGCCCTCCCCGACGGCGGCCGCCACGGCTTCACCCCCGCCCACCGCACACGCCTGGAGTCCGCTCTCCCCCTGATGGCCGCGCGCCTCGCCGAGGCGCTCCCGGAATCCGCCCGCCGCGTGCTGACGCTCGGCTTCGAGGAGCTGATGTACGCCCCCCTCCGAGTCGCCCGCGAGCTGGAGGCGCTGGTGGGTGCCGAGGTGCGGTACTCCACCACCACCCGCTCACCCGTTCTGGCCGTCGACGACCCCGGTTACGCCATCCGTAGCCGTCTGGTCTTCCCGGCACACGACAACCCCGCCGACGGCCCCGGCGAGCGCTACGCGTACAACGTGGCCGGCGCCGGCTTCGACGCGGTCGTCCTCTTCGTCGACTCCACCGGCGACACCCCCGAACTGCACGCCCCAGAAGGCCTGTTGGCCCAGCTCGGCGCGCACGCCCCACATGTCCTGCTCGCGGTTGTACCGTCGTACGTCCCCGCGCTGTCCGAAGAGAGCCCCGCCATGCTGCCCGAGCCCCTCCGCGGCCCCACCTTCTCCTCGTACCCGCCGGAGGACGTCGGCTGGCTGCTCCAGGACCTCTCGGACGTCACGCTGGAGGCGCCGACCGAGGAGCGCGAGGAGGCGATCCAGAGTGGCGGCGCGCACTACGCCGAGTCGCTGCCGGTGGAGTACCAGCCGAGCGAGCAGTACCAGGCACTCTTCCACGCGGCCCTGGAGACCTCGGCCGCGCGGATCGCGCAGGCGGTCGGGGTCGTGACCGAGACCGTGATGGCGGAACGGTCGGCCCGCCCGGTGCTGGTCTCGCTGGCGCGCGCCGGGACCCCGGTGGGCGTGCTGATGCGCCGCTGGGCGCGGTTCCGCTACGACGTCGAGCTGCCGCACTACGCCGTGTCCATCGTGCGCGGCCGCGGCATCGACGCGAACGCGCTGCGCTGGCTTGCCGCGCACCACGACCCGCGGGACGTCGTCTTCGTGGACGGCTGGACCGGCAAGGGCGCGATCACCCGGGAACTGGCCGACGCGATCGAGGAGTTCCAGGAGCGGGAGGGCGTCTCCGGGTTCGACCCGGAGATCGCGGTGCTCGCCGACCCCGGGTCGTGCGTGCGGACTTACGGCACCCGGGAGGACTTCCTGATCCCCTCCGCCTGTCTCAACTCCACCGTCTCCGGGCTGATCTCACGGACCGTGCTGCGGGCCGACCTGGTCGGCCCGGACGACTTCCACGGCGCGAAGTTCTACCGCGAGCTGGCCGGCGCCGATGTGTCGGTGGCCTTCCTGGACGCGGTCGCCGCCCGGTTCGGGGAGGTCGTGGACGCGGTGGACGCGGCCGTGAAGGAACTGGCCGTCGCCGACCGGACGCCGACCTGGGAGGGCTGGGCGGCCGTGGAGCGGATCAGCGAGGAGTACGGCATCCACGACGTGAACCTCGTCAAGCCGGGCGTGGGGGAGACCACCCGGGTGCTGCTGCGCCGGGTGCCCTGGAAGATCCTGGCGCGGGCCGGGGCGGGTGCCGACCTCGACCATGTGCGGCTGCTGGCCGAGCAGAGAGGCGTGCCGGTCGAGGAGGTCGGCGAACTTCCGTACACCTGTGTCGGGTTGATCCATCCCAAGTACACGCGCGGGGCGACCGGCGCCGACGGCAAGGCGGTGAACCTCTGATGGCGGTGCTCGTCGCCAGCGACCTCGACCGCACGCTCATCTACTCGGCGGGTGCCCTGGCGCTGACCATGCCGGACGCGCGGGCGCCCCGGCTGCTCTGTGTCGAGGTGCACGAGAGCAGGCCGCTTTCCTTCATGACCGAGACGGCGGCCCGGCTGCTGACCGACCTCGGGGAAGCGGCCGTCTTCGTGCCGACGACCACGCGTACCCGCAAGCAGTACGAGCGGATCAGTCTGCCGGGGCCCGCGCCGCGGTACGCCATCTGTGCCAACGGCGGGCATCTGCTGGTCGACGGGGTGTCCGACGGGGACTGGCACCGGCAGGTGCTGGCGCGGCTGGCCGACGAGTGCGCGCCGCTGGACGAGGTGCGGGCGTATCTGATGGAGCACGCCGACCCGGTGTGGCTGCGCAAGCACCGGGTGGCCGAGGACCTGTTCGCCTACCTGGTCGTGGAGCGGCAGCTGCTGCCCGAGGAGTGGGTGAAGAGTCTCGCGGTGTGGGCCGAGAACCGTGGCTGGACGGTGTCCCTGCAGGGGCGGAAGATCTACGCCGTGCCGAAGCCGCTGACGAAGAGCGCGGCGATGCGGGAGGTCGCGCGCAGGGCCGGGGCCGAGCTGACGCTGGCCGCCGGGGACTCCCTGCTCGACGCCGACCTGTTGCTGGCCGCGGACCGTGGATGGCGGCCGGGGCACGGTGAGTTGGCCGACGTCGGGTGGACCGGACCGGCCATCGTCACGTTGCCGGAGCGAGGAGTGCTCGCCGGAGAACGAATCCTGCGGGAACTCTTGAAGACGGTCCGCCCGGAGGGCTGAGGGCTAGCCGCAGCAGCCACCGCCGCAACATCCGCCGGAGCTGGGGGCGGCGGCGGGTGCCGAAGCCGTACCCCCCACCGCCACCGTCGACAAGAGCTTTACAGTGTCTTCATGCCCCTGGGGGCAGGCTGCCGGAGCGGACGACTCGGCCATGGGGCGGGACAGTTCGAACGTGTCGCCGCAGGTGCGGCAGCGGTACTCGTAGCGGGGCATGGGGACAGGCTAACGGCAGGTCGGGTAGATAGGGTCGCGGCAGGCGTCATGCCACGAGATGACCGCGCTGATCGAGGCGGGTGTCCTGGACGCCGTGCGCCCCCGGCTGGAGGGACGTTTGACGAACTGCTCACCCGGCCGCTGAGGACGGGCGGATGCCGTCAGGGACGGGGGTTGATCATTGGTCAGATCCCGTCAGCTACCGCAGAACTCAGACCATCCTGGGCTGCGGCGCCGGCAGCGGATGGCCGCGGCGCTCGGGGCTGTCTGGAATTAGCTATGCAGCGGGGTCGAGCGGTTCGATCGGGCCGCTGTGGTGTCGGGGGTGAGGGCGTGCGGGGGCCGCGCTCTGGCGGTGAAAGAGGCGTTTAAGTGCGGCGCAGCGGCTGATGCCCCATACGCCTACCGCACTTGATCACCGGTGCCTCGCGCCCCGCTGCTCCGCCTCCGGGTGACGGGCCCGCCAGTACGGGTTGTCGTGCGGCAGGTTCGTACTGACCCTGCCGTACATCCCGAACACCATCAGCACCACGCCCACCACGAAACTGAACAGCACGTTCTGGATCCTGAAGGCCAGGAAGTTCGAATCCGTGTCGAGCAGGCCCAGGAACAGGAAGCCGTTCAAGATGAACAGCACGCCGAGGACCAGGTTCAGCGTGGACGCGAAGTTCCCGCCGATCACCATCCCGGCGAAGAGCAGGACGCCGACGCAGATCGACAGCACGCTCAGGGCGCCGTTGGTGTTCAGGCCTATCGCGGTGTTCCCGCCGGTGTCGAAGAATCCGATGTTGTCGGTGAGCCCGAGGATGCCGAAGGCCAGGAGGAACAGGCCCATCAGGCCCGCCCCGATCCGGTAGACCTTGTTCAGGCGGTGGTCGACGGGCAGCGCCTCATCGAAGTCGATCTTCTTCCGCCCCGTCCCCGAGTGCGTGACGTTTGAGGCCATCTCCGCCTCCTGGTGTCGAATGCGGGTCGCCTCCCCAATATCCGCCCAGGACGGCTCCTCGGCAAACGCCTCAGTGACCGGTGCCGCGATCCTCCCGGATCTGCCCGACCACGCGCACGACCGACTGCCGTACCGCTTCCGTCTCCGTCAGGAACTGCCAGTAGTCGGGATGCCGCCCTTGCAGCGCTCCCACCGCCCGGTCCAGCCGCGCCACCGCGTCGTCCAGCGGCCGGGCGTGCCGCGGATCGGGACTGGTCCGCCCGGTCATCGCCAGCCGCTGCGCGTCCCGGATCGCGAACCGGGTCCGCTCGATCTCCGCCTGCGGATCCTTCTGTACGGCGTTCAGCCGGCCCAGCCGGTCACCGGCCGCCGACACGGCCTCATCGGTGCTGTTGAGCAGCGCCCGCACGGTGGAGAGCAGCGAGGTGGCATCGGCCCACTTCTGTGCGTCCCGCGCGGCCTGTGCCTCCTTCAGCTTCAGCTCGGCCTGCCGTACGTTCTGGGCGGCCTGCTCGGGCACCTGCTGCAGATCCTGCCAGCAGGCTGCCGCGAACCGCCGCCGCAGCTCGCTCAGCACCGGGTCGACCTGCCCGGCCCGGGTGGTCAGCGCCTGCGCGCGCGTCCGCAGGCTCACCAGTCGATGATCGATCTCGGCGGCCTTCTCCGGCAGCCGCTCCGCCTCGACCCGGATCGCCTCGGCCTCCCGCTGCACCCGCCCGGCCCGCTCCAGCGTGGCCTGCGCACCATGCTGCCCGGCCCCCTGATTGAGCTTGGTCAACTCAGGAGAGAGGGCGGCCAGCCGAGCCGCAAGATCGTCGGCCCGCAGCTGCGTCTTCCGTACGGCGTCCAGCGCGTTGCTGGCCGCCAGCAACGCCTGCCGGGCCCGCTCCACGGCGGGCGCGAGCCGCGCCAGCTGCGTCTCGGCCTTGCCGAGCAGCGGTCCGAGTGACTCCCCGAACCGGTCCAGCTCCCCCTTGACGCCGACGAGCTCGTCCTTGGCGCGGGTGATCTCCCCCCGAGCCCGCGACGCGACGGCGGCCTCCAGATCGTCCCGGTCCAGGTCGTACGCGTCGATGGCCTGGATGTACCGATCACTGACCTCGTCGATCCGCCGCCCCAGCGCCGCGAAGTCGGACACGGCACGACGGGCGGCCGGCGATTCGTCGACGGCGGAGATGGTCTCTATGGAGATCCGCAGATCCCGCTGAGCGGTGTCCAGCTCGTAGAAGGCGGCCGCGGCAGCGTCCTTCGCCGCCTGAGCCTCGGCCCGCTGGCTCTCGGCCCGCCCCCCGAACCACCGCCGGGTCCCACCACCGGCGAACGCCCCAGGCACCACGAGTACGGCCAGCAACGGCACACTCATCAGGCCGAGGACATCCCGGAGCGGAGAGCGCCGGGCCCGTACGGAAGGCGAATACGACTGCTCGGATGCCGCCGAAGTCGCCGATGTCGCCGTCACTTCTCCCTCTCCCGTGCCGCGGTGCGCCCCTGTGTGCTGGCGGTGCTGACATTCTCCCACCCAGGAAAGACGAACACACGGGGCGGTCAGTTCGCGGTTCGCATGATCACTTCGACGGGTTCGATCCATGCCGCCCGGCCGCGGAGCGCAAGCGGGTGACCAGCGTGCCCGACCACCTGGGGCACGCGGCTGAGCATGGGTCCTGGCCAGGAGGTACTGCCGCTCATTCCATAGGAAACGCTGTGCCTGCCCGATCCGGAAAACGGAATGCGGGACGGAGCCCGGAACGATGTAGGCTGTCGAATCGTCTCGGGTGCGTAGCTCAGGGGTAGAGCGCCTGCCTTACAAGCAGGATGTCGGCGGTTCGAAACCGTCCGCGCCCACTTCGAGGGAGACCCCGGCCGGATCGGCCGGGGTCTTCTCGTGTTCTCAGTCCTCCTCGTGTGCGTGCTTGAGGCGGCTTCGGGCGTCCATGCGGTCCGGTGCCGTTATCTCCGCCCAGAAGCGGTGGCCGCTGACGAACACCGCGAGTTCGTGTTCGCGGCGGCGCAGCTTCTCCACTTCGGCCTGGTCGTCCTCGGTCCAGCCCGGGGAGGCGGGGCGCTCCACCTTGCGCCAGCCGCTGTCGTCACTGAATCCGTCCAGCGGCTCGACCGACCAGGGGAGCCGCTTCAGCAGGGCCGACAGCTCGGCCCGGACCTGATGCAGCTCCTCCTGACCGGCGAGGAGGTCGCTCGGAAAGTCATAGGTCACAGCCACACGGCAATGGTACGCCTGTTCGAATTCGGGTGGCGAGTTCGTTCGTGGGGTTCATGTGTTCGAGTGCGGTCGGTAGCCGGGGACCATCGCTGATCTTCGGCCGCCTCGGAACCGGACGTGCAGTGCTCACCGCATCCGGCTCAAGCAACCCCCCCGACGTGGGCGGTCCGGTTCGTACTCGGCTCCGACGATCAGCGCCTGCTCGCAGCGGGGCACACAGCCCCTGCTGCCTCACCGCCAGGAGAAGACTCGTCTTGTCCATCGGTGGTGGCGCGCCTTCTTCCGGCGGCGGTTGTGCCGATACTCGGCCAGTGCGGGGTCGTCCGGGGACGCTCCGCCCTTGATGAGCTGGTGGCGGACGATGCCGGTCCAGGCGAACTTGGTCAGGAAGGCGCCGCTGCCGCGGTCGCCGAAGACCCGTCGGTCTCGCCGGGACGGGTGGAACCCCCCGACTTCGGCACGCCATGTGCCTTCTGACCTGAGCAGACGTTGCAGTACAGGGGTTCCTTGCGGGCGGCGCGGTATGTGCTCGGGCCGTCGGCACTCGGCCGTTGACCGCGATCCTCGGTTCGGGGGCGTCGCCTCACCTTCGGGGGCTGCAGTCGTACAGGGTGAAGCTGCCGCCGGTGCGGCGGCCGTAGGCGGTGGGCTGGATACGGGTGCAGTGGGACTTCACCCAGGTGGTGGCGGCAGTGGTGGGGCGCTGGCTGGTGAGCAGCGCATAGCGCAACTGGTGGGCGGTGACGAGGTCGGCGAGCTGCTGGGCGGTGGGGAAGGGGGTGTTGCCGGTGAAGCCGCCCATGACGAGGATGGGTTCGGACTTCGCACGCAGCAGGGGCTCGGCGGCATAGGCGGCCTGGGTGGCGAGCAGGTACTTCTCCCCGTGGCGGTGCGTGGTGAGGTAGTCGAGCAGGGCGGTGTCGCGGGCGCTGGGCCGGTCGAGCCCTATCCTCCGCGGAGCGTGGTGTTGACGGACGCTGTCGTAGTACCCGTTGCCGACCGGACCGGTCATCGGCGAGGTGGCGGCGTTCGCATAGAGCGGGTCGAGGCTGGAGACGGCCCAGCCGGTCGGTACGACCAGTGTGGCTGCGATCCCGGCGGCGAGGGCTGCGTGGACCATCCGCGGGGAGGTGCGGGGCCCGCGGGTCCACAGGCCCACCACGCCGCACAGCGCGAGCATCACAGCGACCGGCAGCAGCCAGGAGACGAATCTTGTGGGCCAGTCGAGCACCAGCGCCCACGTCGCCGTCAGCACGATCGCCGCCGGCAGCGCCATGTGCCGTCGGCCGGCCGTCTGGTTCTCCGCCTCGTGCGCCGATTCGTACTCCGATCGGAACAGCGCGAGGCCGCCGCCGGTCAGCGCGGCGAGCGCCGGGGCGATGACGGCCGTGTAGTAGGCGTGGTTGCCGTTGGAGGCGCTGAACACCACGGCGTGCACGGCCAGCCAGCCACCCCACATCAGAAATCCCGCGCGCAGCGGGTCGGTTCGCGGTTGCCCGGTGCGCCAGACGACGCCCAGGACCGCGGCGAGCACGGCGAGAGGCAGGAACCAGGCGACTTGGGGGCCGACCGTGTGGTTGATCAGCATGTCCCAGCCGGTGTTGCCGGTGGTGCGGCTGGTGGCGGTGCCCGCGACGGCACCGAACGCGGTGGAGTCGCTGCTGAAGCGGCTCAGGCCGTTGTAGCCGAAGACCATGGCGAACGGATTGTTGTCGGACGTTCCGTCGAGGTAGGGGCGGTCGGCGGCCGGTGTCGCCCAGGCGATCAGCACCCAGAAGCAGGAGACCGCCAGCGCGACCGCACCACCCAGCAGGACGCGTAGAGCCCGCTTCAACGGCGTGCCGGGCGCGACGACTTGGTACACGGCGGCGAAGACCGGCAGCACCAGCCACGCCTGCAGCATCTTCGCCTGGAAGGCGAGCCCGACCCAGATCCCCAAGGTGATCAGCGGCAGCAGCCGCTCGGTGCGCACCGCCTTCTGCAGCGCACCGGCGGCCGCCACCAGGAGCACGGTGAGCGCGGTGTCCGGGATGGTGGCCCGGTTGAGGACCACGGTGATCGGGGTGAGGGTGAGCGTCAGCGCGGCGATCAGCGCGGCCAACGGACCGGCCCAGACCCGTACGATCCGGTGCAACAGCCATACGGTGAGCACACCCTCGACGACCTGCGGAAGCGCGGCCGCCCAGGTGTGCGGGCCGAAGAGCGAGACGGAGACGGCGTCGGGCCACAAGGCGCCGGGCAGCTTGTCGATGCTGATCGAACCGCTGACGTCGAGCCCGCCGAAGAAGAAGGCCCGCCAACTGCCGGCCATCGACCGTATCGCCGCACCGTAGAAGGGGTGGAGCGCGGCGTGCCCGATGCCCCAGGAGTACAGCACCGTGGCGACGGCCAGCACCGCGGCGAGCGCCGGACGCTCCCAGCGCGGGGCGTCTTCCGGCCGGCCGGACCGGCGGTTCGCCGCCCGGCGGCCTCGGTGCGCTGCGGTGGGCCGGGCGGCGGGGATGGCGGTCATGGCAGTGGTCCTCGGATCAGCAGGTCAGGTGGAGCCGCGGTGCATTGGCGGCGGGATCACAGGCGGCGGGCCGACCGGAAGCCGCGGGCGTAGAAGTCGGTGCCGTCCAGCAGCGAGCGGCCCGACAGGTCGCCAAGGGTGGGGCCGTTGGCGGCGGAGCGGCTGGAGTAAAAGCGGTGTCGGCCCTGGTCGTCGAGGCCCATGTACATGCCGCAGTGGTCGATGAAGTCCGGCCGGTCCTTGATGATGGCGAAGAAGACCAGATCGCCGGGTTGCAGGGTGCCCAGGTCGGTGGCCTGCTGCTTGCCGGTGTGGGGGATCACCAGGCGGCCGGGACCGTAGGCGGCGATGGCGAACGCGCGACGCGGCAGACCGGGTCCCTGGGTGTTGCTGTTGTGCAGGGGGATGCCCATGCGGTAGCCCCACAGCAGACGCTGGAAGCCGGAGCAGTCGACGTCGCCGAAGCGGGCCTGCTCCGGCTGCACGCGGGTGCCGTCCGGGAAGGTCCAGGGAATGCCCAGATAGTCGTAGAAGTCGGACTGTTCGTCGTGGTAGGCGAAGTCCAACGGGTTGTTGACCGCGGCATTGCGCGGGCCGAAGTGCGCGGTGCCCGCGTAGCGCACGCCGTCGGCGTTGTGCTTGTCGGGCGCCCCGGCGCTGCTGTACTGGAACGCCACCGCGAAGACGTCCGGGCTGGTGTCGCCGAGCGCCTTGCTGAACCAGCCCTTGAACCAGGCGGACTTCTCCATGCCCTGCTGCCACGAGTGCGGGAGCACCCGCACCCAGGCGTCCGTGGTCACCTTGGCCTCGGTGGTCCGCGGCTCGCTGAAGCTGCGGGTGGGCCCGGTGAGTACGGCCGTACGGGCTCCGTCGGTGAACGTGGCGAGTGTGCCGCCGTCGGAGGCGCGGACCACGGTGCGGTCGGGGGCGGACAGCCGCTCGAAGGTGTGCTTCCCGGTACGCCCGGCGCTCGAGTCGGTGCCCGTGCCGTCGGCGGTCGTGCCGTCGAGGTCGTCGCCGCTGCTGCCGTGCCCGACGTGGTCCCAGGCGTACCCGCCCGCCACTCCGGCGGCCGCCACGCCCGCGATCGTCCCGAGCAGGGCGCGGCGAGTCGGGTGGCTGCGTCTGCCGACGGAGTGGGAGTGCATGGCCGTTCCTCCTGGAAGTACGGGGTGAGAGGGCGGTGGGCAGGTCAGCCGGTGGGCAGGACGCCGATCAGCAGACCGGAGACCAGCACCACGTACGTGGCCAGCGTCACCGCCGTGGTCGAGATGAGCGTGGCCGCCATCGGCTGACGGACCATCTGGTAGGAGACCAGACCGGGGACGATGAAGCCAAGGGTCTGTGACGTGTACAGCAGCGGGAACTGGTGACTGAGGGCGAGCATCACGGTGGTCTGCATCAGCACGGCGCTCAGCACCACGGCGGCGAACAGCCGCTTGCCGTAGAGAATCACCGTGCGCTGCAGCAGCTTCGTCATGAAGTACGTTCCCGTCGCTACAGCGACCATCAGCCCGGCCATCTGCACGTCGGTGACGAGCGTGAGGGCGATCCAGCCCGGGGTGATCATCCCTCCGGGGGAGAGGTTGGTGGTCAGATAGCAGACGAGCGAGAAGACCAGCCCGAGGGCGATCCCGAGCGCGGCGGTCTGTGCGGTGAGGTTGGCGGGGATCACGGGTTCCTCGTGGACTGGGACTGAGCGTAGGAGTAGCGCGGGTCGTCTGTGGCGCTCTGGCCGTCGGGCCGGCCGTGGCGGGCGGCGAACTGGCGGGCGAGCTCGCGCTGATTCGGGATGTGGAAGCTGTGGGTTGTCTCCAGCGGTGCCACCCAGCTGTACGGTTCCGGCTCGGGCGGCCGGGCCATCGCGACCTGCGGCCGGACCAGCGCGATCTGCATGGTCTCCTGGTCCAGGCCGTCGCCGTCGGGAACGGCGTCGAGCGGCTCCTCGGAGTCGTCCAGCGGCAGCCCGGCGAGGCACTCCAGGAACAGCTCGCCCTGGCCGTGGATGTTGCCGATCGCCACCAACGAGGAGGCCGGGCCGAGTTCCGCGAGGATCGCCTCGGTCACCTCCTCGGGGTCCCGGCGGTCACCGCCGAGGTCCACCACCCGCCCGGTGAAGCCGGCCGGAATCGCATCGCGGGCGCTCTTGGTCGGGTGGCCGATCAGGAACACCGTCTCGGCGGCGAGGTCGGGGATGATCGCGCCCATCTGACCGTTGCGCTCCACCCGGTCCGGGCGGCAGTTGATGACCACGTTGATCGGCCGTCTGATCGCGCCCAGATCCTCCAGCTGCTGGACGTTCATCAGAGTCGACTCGGGGTCGTTGGCCGCGAAGACGTTGGCGAACCGCAGCTGCTTGCCCTCGGTGACGTAACGTTCCACCGACAGCACGCCCGGGTCGGGCGGCGCGTCCCACATGCCCTGCATCGCGGTCTGCCGCTCCACGCCGAGCAGTTCGGCGACGGCGAGCGCGATCGCCACGTTCTCCTTGAAGGTGAACCAGCTGAAGCCGCGCAGCTCGGCGTCGGTCACCGACTCCGGATCGACCGCGATCAGACGGCAGTTCCGCTTGTCGGCCTCCTCCTGGAGGATGTGCAGCCGGTCCTTCTCCGCCGTCACGCACACCCCGCCCACCGGCATCGAGCGGGAGAGCGAGCGGGCGACATCGTCCAGCGTGGGCCCCATCTCCTCCAGATGGTCCTCGCGGACATTGCACAGCACGCCGATCGTGGAACGGATCAGCTTCTCCTGATTGATCTCCTGCAGCGCGGGCATCACCGCCATGCACTCGATCACCATCGCGTCCGGCCGGTAGGTCGCCGCCCGCCGCACGATGCCGATCTGCTCGACGATGTTGGACAGCCCGAACTTGCGGTACACCGGCTCCTCGGTGGCATCCGGATGGATGAACCGGGCCGCGGTGCCGGTGGTCTTGGCCACCGTGACCAGGCCGCCGCCGCGCAGCGCGCCCGCGCACAGCCGGGTGATCGAACTCTTGCCGCGGATGCCGTTGACCAGCACCCGCGTCGGTATCTGCTCCAGCGAGGCGAAGTGCCGCTGCTGCTCCACGATTCCGGCGACCCACAACCCGGCGCAGCACAGCAGGACTATGACATAGAGGAAGAGCACGCCGATTCCGTCCTTCTACCGCTGGAGGGTGGTCTGACGCGGGGACGGGGAGGGTCCGGCGGCGTGGCCGGATCTGGCCGCCCGGTCGCGTTCCGCCAGGCCCTGGCGCATCAGTTCCAGGCTGCGGGTGACCGAGCCGACCTCGTCGTGGTTGACCGGGTGCAGCACGGTGCGGCGGTCTCCGCCGGCGAGCCGCTCGACGAGCACCGCGACCGAGCGCAGCGGCCGGATCACCACGACGTGCAGCCAGCCCAGGCAGGTCGCACCCAGGGTGAGGCCCAGGATCCCTGCGAGCATGGTGCGCTGCTCGGCCTGCACCGCAGGAATCTGGAGGGCTGCCGCGGGTTCCGCGGTCACCACGTGCCAGCCGAGGCGGGCCGTCGGGCCGCTCTGCGCCAGCGGCGCGGCGGCGTCGACCGATGGGCCGGAGGACGTGCGGAGCACCCGCGAGGTCGCGGTGCCCGCGGTCCCCGGGGCGCCCTGGGTGGCGCGGGCGAGACGGCTCAGGCCGGAGTCGGGCAGCGACTGGAAGGCGCGGTAGCCGACGCTCGCCGCCAGCACCTTGTCGTCGCCGTCCGTCACCCAGACGCTGCCCAGCTTCGGCCTGGCCAGAATGGAGTTGAGCGACTTCACGTCGATCTCGCCGAACAGGACCACCCCGGCCGCCAGGGCCTTGCCCTTGGCGGCCCGGACCTGGGCGTAGGCGGCGATCGCCGGGATCCGGCCCGAGGTGTTGACGGTGGTGATCCCGCCGCCGCCGGGCACGTGGACGATGGTGCGCAGCGGTGTGTCGCCCACGCGCAGCGTGATGCCGCCCGAGCGGTCCAGGAGATACAGCGAGCGGTACTGCTTGTGGTCGGCGAGGGTGCGCCGCAGAACCTCGGTCTGGGCGGCCCGGCTGCTTCCCGGCAGAGCTGCGGCCGCGTCACTCAGGTCGGTGTACAACTGGTCGAGGGACTGCCGGATCCGGTTCGACGCGATCTCGGTGCGCGTCTGCTGGACGGCGAGGACCGAAGCCGGAACCGCGGTCGCGGTGTCCGCCCGGTTCAGCACAAAGATCATCGGTACCGCCCAGCAGGCCACCACCAGCACGCCGACCACGGCCAGCGCCCGGTAGCCCGGTCCGCGCCGGGCCGGGAACTCCTGCGGGCCGCTCTCGCCGAGCAGTTGCCGGCGCAGTGACTCCAGTGCCCGCCCGATCCGGGCCAGTTCTCCGAAGCCATGCACCGGAACCGGCCGGGACAGCTCCTCCCACGCGGTCGGCCCGTCCTCTGTCGCGCCCCGCGCCAGGCGGCCGGCGGACAGGTACAGCCGCAGCAGCGGCCGCTGCAGGGAGTGCAGTAGAGCAAGCCCGAGCAGCAGCGCGAGCACGGCCAGCGCCCCCGCTGCCTGGAGCCCGAAGCCCGAGAAGTCGACGGCGGTTCTCGTGGCGGGCACCGCGCGGAAGGTGAGCACCACCAGACCGAGGGCGTCGGTGTCGCCCGGACCGGTCGTCGAAGCGACCTGGGCCCAGCCGGCCACCGTGTGCCGGCTGCCCGTAGTGGCGCCCAGCAGGCTTCCCGAGGCGTCGGTGTCGCTCGCCGACCCCTTCGCAGCGCGGGTCGCCGCCGAGGGCAGACCGCTGTCGGCGGCGGCCGGCGACGCCGTGCCGTGGGACGTGGTGGCGAGCGTGGAGCCGCTCGCGTCCAGCACTTCGGCGGTGCGTCCGTCGCCGTACACCGTGGGGGCGGGGAGCGCCTCGGAGACCACCAGCAGCCACTGCCGTTCGGTCGGGCCCGGGACCTGGTTCTGGTCCTGGTTGGTGTCCTCCTGCTGCGCGGGCAGCGTGACCCTGGCGAAGTACAGCAGTTGCCGCGTGCCGCCCGACGTCACCAGCCGGGGCGGGATCGCCCCGTGCCCGGACGCCGTCCTGGCGACGGCCACCCCGGCCGGCGGCACCGTCTTGCCGCCGGCCGCCAGCAGTTTGCCGGTGTGCGGCTCGAGCAGCGCACTGCCGAGGACCGCCTTCCGGGCAGAAGTCAGTGCTTTGAGCGCGGTCGCGGGGGTCGATGTGCTCGTCGCCGGGTACGCGTCGGCCGTACGGCGCACCGTGCTCGCCTCGACGTCGATCGTAGTGCGCAACGACAGCGAGGTATCCGCGGCGATCTGCTGCTCCCCGTCCAACACGGCCTGCGGCACACGCGTGACGTGGATGCCGTCCAGGCCGATGATGGTCAGGGCGGCGACCACCAGCAGGAATACGACGAGTGAGGCGATCGGCGGGCGCACCCCGCCAAGCATCGGCATATCGGCGCGGCGGCGGATGCGGTGTCGGCGCGGCGCCCGGGCTGCGGAGGGCAGGGTAGCGGTTCCTTCCTCAATTGGCGCCGAGCGCCCGAATGTTCTACAGGGCAAACACGCTAGCTTCATGTGATGACATAACCATCACATTTTCATGCCTGTTTCGTACGTGTGAACCGGCCACCGGGCGACGGTCGACGGATGCGGGCCCCCGACGAGCCGAAGGGCGGACCCGCGAGCAGGACCCGCCCTTCGGATGTCCGGTCAGCTGTCCGATCAGCGGACGAAAGAGATCTCCGGGTACTTGCTGTTGGATCCGTCGAGCAGGGTGCTGTGCTGCTTGCGCAACTCCTGGTCGAAGAAGGCCGCGAGATGGACGCGCTGGACCGCGATCGCGCGGTTCGGGTCGATCGTGCCGTACTGCTGCTGGAGCTGCGCCTGGGAGAGCCCGAGCAGGCGTGCTTCCTGGGGCACCATCCACTCGTTGTCGCTGAAGGACAGGTGTGCCGCGCCCTTGAGCTTGATGTCGACCTTGTATCCCTTCAGGTGCGACCACAGCGTGCGCCACGACGAGTCGTTGTTGCGGTTGTGGCCGCCGGAGCTGAAGAGCATGAAGGGGCGGTTCAGGTCCTTGCTCGGAGCCGTCCCGAAGAACTGGCCGTCCAGGTTGGCACCGGCGTCGATACGGCTGTCGAGCTGCATGGCGGTGTCGACCGCGGCGCCGCCCAGCGACCAGCCGAACATCCCGATTCGGGACACGTCGACCGACTTCGTCAGCCCGGAAGGGAGCGTGGCCTTGCCGGCGTCCGGGTTGCCGCCCTTGCTGAGCGTGCTGAGCTGGTTGATGACGAACTTGATGTCGGCCGCGCGCACCTTGAGCGTGTCGGAGGAGTGGGCGCCCGCCGGCATCGTGTTGACCTCGAGCCGGTTGCCGGGGAACTGCACCTCGTTGGCGTCGTGGGTGTGGTCGACGGTGACGACGAGGTAGCCGCGGCTGGCGAGATCCTGGACGAGGGCGGTACCCATCGCGCGGTCCGAGTGCAGCCCGGTCGAGTACAGCAGGACGGGCAGCTTGCCGAGCTTGGTGTTCACCGGGGCGAGAACATGACCAGCCGTGGTCGGCAGGGTCACCAGCTGCGACGACAGCCCGCGCGTCGCCAGGAAGTGGGCGCCGGAGATCGACGGCATCCACGGCGCCTGATAGTGCCCGGACGTGGCGGTGGCCGGGTACCAGAGCGACACCATCAACTCGCGAGACCTGCTGCCGGACACGTACGGATCCGTACGGGACTTGTCGACGAGGTGCAGGCCGACCATGCCCACGCTGTACTTCCCGCTCGGAGCGGGCATCTTGAGCTGCAGACTGGTCGAGGCTGTGCGGCCGGCCGCGAGGACCTCAGGGCGTACGGCCTTGTGGTGGCCCAGCGGTGCCTCGTCGTTCTCGGGCGCCCAGGGCGTGTTCTGGTCGGACGAGATCCCGGTGGCCGCAGGTTTGTCGGACGTCTTCCCGGTGGCCATCGCCGACGTCAGCCCCACACCCAGCGCGACGGCCAGCGCACCTGCCGAACCGACCGCTATGGCGACCATTCTGCGACGGTGGCGCGGGCGGCGGTGATTCATGAAACCCCCTTGTTGGTCAGCGATCACAGAACAGGCGATCGACTGCCGCACACCGTACCGCGACAGCGGCCGACGGACCCGCGCGCCCCGGGTGGTGCGGCTGGAGAGTACGCGTCATGTCGAGGCGCTCGGCGGCAGGTTGACTCGCAGAGGGCACGGAACGTGGGGCCCGGAAGACCCGTGCCGCCAGGAGGCCGTTTACGCAGGGCCGCTCTGCGGAGAGGGCGATACTTTGAGGTGCTGTTGCGGCCGCAAACCGTTAGCGGTGCCGCCGCCGCACCAGAAGTCACCGTCTTCCGAGAAGGGGCCTCGCCTGCCCGGAGATCTCCGGCGCGCGCTCGGCGCCCGTCGGGAAGCCCAGCCACCGCGTCCGCAACGGCTCCTCGTCCCGCGCGGGCCGCTCTTCCTCCTGCGGGTCCTGGTCCCGCGCGTCCGCCCACTCCTGGCTCCACCGCGCCAGGAGAGCCCGCCAGTCCTCGCTCGTGTCCGTCATGCGGGCGATCCTGCCAGCCACCACTGACAGCGCCCCCCCGGCCCGGAAATGAGAGCCTGGACGGCACGATCGCATTCCCGCTGGGCGGGAGGACGGAGCAGGGACAGGATGAGCGGGCGGCAGTCGACATTCGTGAAGGTGTGCGGGCTCACCCAGGAGCAGCAGATCGACTGGGCCGTCGAACTCGGGTACGACGCGATCGGGATCGTCGTGACCCCGAAGAGCAAGCGGTACTGCCCGCCCGAGCGGGCCGTGGAACTCGCCGGGTACGCCCGCGGGCGGATCCCGGTCTTCGCCGTGGCCCTGACCCACGCCGAGACGGCCGAGGTCGCCGCGCACGTCGACACCGTCCAGATCTACGAGACCGCAGACATCCCGAACCTCGCCCTCGCCTCCGGCACCCCGCCCGAGCGGCCGGAGGCCCTGCAGTACTTCTTCTACGACGCCAGCGCGGGCAGCGGGGTGATCGCCGACATCCCCGCCTGGGTCGCGGACGTGCCCGGAAGGGTCGTCATCGCCGGCGGGCTCGACGAACACAACGTGGCCGGTGTCATCGAGGCCTTCGGCCCCTACGGCGTCGACGTCTCCAGCAGCGTCGAGACCGCGCCGGGGGTCAAGAGCCGCGAGCGGATGGCCGCCTTCGTCGCCGCCGCCCGCACCCCCGGACGGGACACCCGCTGAGCGGGTCGAGCGAAGTCGGCGGCGGTTCGATGCGCCCTAACGGGGCGCGGGGCTGCGTCAGTATGCGGCTGCCTCACGCCTGCGTCGGCTGCTCTGCGCCGCGACGGGGGTCCCCCCGCTCGAGCGAAGCCGAGAGTGGGGGAGCGACCAGCCACGACGGTGCCGCAGCCGAACACGGCACGTCACGGCGCTTACAGCGAAGCGCCTAGCGTCCGGCTTCGCGCAACTCCCGCACGATCCGGGCCGTCACCGGCACCGGTACGCCATGGCGGTCCGCCGCCCGCAGCAACGCACCCCCGATCGCGTCGAGTTCGAGGGGGCGGCCCGCCTCCGCGTCGCGTTGCATGGAGGACTTGGCGGCGGGCGGGAAGGCGTCGTAGCGGGCCAGGGCCTGCGCCGGGTCGACCGGGGCGCCGCAGGCGCGGCTGACCGCGGCCGTCTCCGCGACGAGCGAGGCCAGTTCCTCCCGGTGCCGGGTGCGGGTCTCGCCGAGGGGGAGGCCGTAGCGAGTGGTGAGCAGGGCGAAGGGCGCGAGGAACGACATCTTCGCCCAGAGGGCCGTGGTCTCGTCGTCCAGGACGCGGGTGACCGGCCCGGCCGCGGTGAGGGCTCCGGCCAGGGCCTCCAGACGGGGGCGGGGGACCTTGGCGCCGGTCAGGTCGATCTCCGCGAAGGGGCTGGTGTGTTCGACCAGTCCGGGGGCCGGGCGGGTCGACTCGACGCGGATCACCGAGGGGGCCACGCGGTCGGGGGCGTAGCGGGCGCGCAGCAGCGCCGGGTGCTCCACGCCGTTCAGGAACGGCACGAGGAGGGCGTCGCCGAGGGCCGTGGGCGGGATCCGGGTCAGGGCCGCGTCCAGGGCGGTGGCCTTGACGGTGATCAGGCAGGCGTCGACCGGTTCGCGCAGGGCCGTGTCGGCGTCCACGGGGGCGGTGAAGTCGCCGAACACGGTGCTGCGGACCTGGATTCCGGCGGTACGGAGGGTGTGGGCCGTCTCCTCGCCGGCCAGGCACAGGACGCGGTGGCCGGAGCGGGAGAGCAGGGCCGCGAGCAGGCCGCCCACGCCGCCGGGGCCGAGGACGGCGACGGTGAGCCGGGGACCGGGTGCGTTCGGAACACCCGGGCTGTCCGGGACATCCGGGGTGTTCGGCGTGTTCGACGCGTTCGTCATGGGGCTGTCCTCTCGTCGGTCGGCCCCGGGAGCGGTGGCCGCCTCGGAACGATCCTCGCAGGAGGGACGGGGCTGCGGGAGACTGGGGACATGTGCCGGAGTATCAAGACCCTGCGTCCGCCTCAGCTGGCCGAGGAGGCCACCGAGGAGGAGATCCGTGCTGCCGCGTTGCAGTACGTGCGGAAGGTGTCCGGGTTCCGGGCGCCGGCCGCGCACAATCGGGAGGTGTTCGAGCGGGCGGTGGAGGCGGTGGCGCAGGCCACCGCCGAACTGCTCGGGGGGTTGGAGGTGCGGGGGCAGGCTGTGCGGGAAGCCGCCGGCTGAGGCTGGCTGTCCGCCATGGCTGCCCGCTGATGAATCAGGCGGGGCGTCTTCGCATCAGGTACCCCGCTCCCGCTCCCGCCCCGAACAGCGCCACCACCGACACCGCCGTCGCCACCCAGGTCGCGCCCAGCCACTGGGCGCCCAGGTAGCCGAGGGCGACGCTGTAGACCGCCCAGGTCAGGCCTGCCAGGGCGGACCAGGGGAGGAAGTCGCGGACGCGGCGGTGGGTCGCGCCGGCGCACAGGGAGACGACCGAGCGTCCGGCCGGGGCGAAGCGGGCCAGTACCACCAGGGCGCCGCCGCCCCGTGTCAGGGCATCGCCGAGATGTTCCTGCGCGTTGCTCAGCCGTCGGGAGCGGGCGATCGCACGGTCCAGGCGGGCCCCGCCGCGCCGGGCCAGCCGGTAGGCGACCAGATCGCCGAGGACCGACGCGGCGGCGGCGCAGAAGGTCAGCGCGAGGATGTCGGGCAGGACGTGCGGGACGTGCCCGGGCGACGCCCCGGTGCCCGCCGCCGCTGCTGTGGCCGCGGTGATGACCAGCACACCGCTGGGCAGGACCGGCAGGAACACATCAAGCAGCACGGAGAGGGTCACCATGGCGTATATCCATGGCCCGGCCTCCAGTGACCCCATGCTTTCCCACACAACGGTTCCCCCGTGATTGACCTGGTGCGCCCCCCCGACGACAGCCATACAGCGTACGCAGGGGGTGTGACAGGAGTTTCACGGGGGGTTCGCGACATCCGCAAAGGATCACGCGGCCACCGGCGTGTCCTGTTCGGTGGCCTGCGCCGGCCGCTCCGCTTCCGGCTGCTCCCCGGCCTCGGTGGCGGCCGTCCGGAGTACCGCCCGTGCGACCGCGTCGGCGTCCGACAGCGTCACCGAGTCCACGCCCGGCCGGGCCCCCGCCGCGGTCACCCAGTGCACGCCCTCCGTGGGCACTCCGACGGCGAACCGCCTCGGGTGCGGCCGGCCTTGACGGTCGATCAGCCGGTACGGGCGCGGTGTCACATCCAGACCCCCGGTCTCGTGACCGTCCACCCGGTGCGGGCGGCACGCGCCCTCGTGCAGCAGCCCGGCCAGCAACTCGTCGGCGGTACGGCGCAGATCCGGCTCCGGGAGGCGGGCCTCTATGAGCGTTGTCACACGGACCGCCGAGCCGGGGACCTCCGGCGAGCGCGCCACCCACGCGCCGTCCTCCCGGCCCACCTCAAGACCGGGGCCCAGCACCTCCACCACGCCCGCCTCCAGCAGCGCGGTCAGCTCCTCGACACGCCGGCGGGGCGGCCCGATGGACAGGAACGCGTTGAGCGGGGTGTACCAGCCGTCCAGGTGGGCCCGCCGGGAGGCGCCGCTCAGGCCGCCGTGGTCGACGACCAGGCGTATCTCGTTGCGCAGGTCGCGCAGCACGTCCAGGGCCGCCTTGAGCGGGCCGTGGACATTGCCGAGAGCGGCCTGTGCCGCGTCCTCGCGGAGGTGGCCGAGGAGCCAGTCGCGCCAGTCCGTCACATCGGCGAACTCCCGTTCCCTGTAAGGGCGCTGGAGGCGCTCCCAGGACCAGCGGTCGGCCTCCGGGACGCCGGACTCGTCGAGTACGGCCGTCTCCTGGCGCCGGCCGTCGGCCGCGAGGAAGCGCTCGGTGAGGTCCGGGTCGCAGGTCAGGGCCGTGTAGTAGACCGTCTCCACCTCCTTCGCCACCAGTGGCCAGACCTCCGCGAGGAAGTCGGGTGCCTCGCCGGAGTCCGCGCTTTTGCGCAGGCCCGCGATCACCTCGGGGGTGAGCAGAAGCGGGGTGTGACGGCCGTAGGGGCCCTTGGCGTTGTCGCCGCGCGCCTGGTACGGGACGCCCCGCCGGGACCCCGCGTACAGGCGGGGCTCGCGGCCGGAGGGCGTGTAGCGCAGGCCGCCGGCCGGCGTGCGGGCGAAACGGCCGCCCCGGCCGGTGGTGAGCAGGGCAAGGTGGTCGAAGAAGTTCAGGCCGAGGCCGCGCAGCAGCACCGGTTCGCCGGGTGCGATCGGGGTGAGATCGACA
Organism: Streptomyces sp. NPDC005866; assembly: GCF_040629895.1. NCBI lineage: Bacteria > Bacillati > Actinomycetota > Actinomycetes > Kitasatosporales > Streptomycetaceae > Streptomyces > Streptomyces sp. NPDC005866. The sequence continues at coordinate 101,753 of NZ_JBEXWP010000006.1, read as the reverse complement.
TCGGCCGGGTTGGCGGGCGGTATGTGGCGCAGTCCGTGCCGGGCGGCGTGTGCGCGGTGGCCGCGGTCCTCGGGGGACGCCGTCGCCGGGAGATGGCCCTGGGCCAGCACCACCGCGGCCAGGCCGGGCAGGGTGCGGCCGTCCTCGAGGGTGAGCGTCTGGCGGCCGTCGGGGTCGTCGGCGAGCCGTACGGCACGGGCGCGGTGCGTCTCGACGCGGACCGCCTCCGGTGCCCCGGAGACCGTCCTGGCGAACACCCACTCCAGGTAGCGGCCGTAGTGGGCGCGGGTCGGGTAGTCGTCGGGGCCCAGCTCGCCGGCCGCCCACTCGTGCAGGCTGGGGCCGGGCAGTATGGGGCCCGAGCAGTCCACGCTGTCGTCGGTGAACAGGGTGACCTGGCTGGCCACGGTGTTCATCAGCAGCTCCGCCGACTGCGTCGTACGCCAGACCCGGCCCGGGCCCGGTGGTGCCGGGTCGATCACATGGACCGTGAGGTGCGCCCCCGGGGGCAGCAGCTCGGGTGCGGAGGCACAGAGGCGTTCCAGGACGCTGGTACCACGCGGGCCGGCACCGACCAGGGCGACGGCGACCCGGGCGGATTCCTGGGGCGAGGAGGACAAGGACGTGACTCCCGGGCGTGTGGGGGCGCTTGGCAGGAACACCGCCCGCGGGATCGGGAAGCGGACGGCCCGCCTCATCATGCCGTCGCGCTTAACAGAAACCAACGCGGGTCCCACTCGCCCCAGATGTCCCTCATGAGGTGGTGAGGGTGGACTCCTCCACGGTCTCCAGGGTCCCGTTCCCCCGGGCTCGCTCCAGCCGCAGCCGGGCCGAGCGGCCCCGCAGGGTCAGCGTCATCAGCTGGTTGCCGAACCACGGCCCGCCTGTCTTCCGCCATGTCACCGGCGGTCGCGCACAGCGTCCGTGCCGGGCGAACCGCCGCCCGAGGAACCGGCCCAGGGCGCTCCAGCCGAACCGGAAACCGACCCGGATCGTCGGCGGCACGGAGTTGTGGACGGGCGAGCAGGTGAGTTGCAGCACACGAGAGGTGGGCGCGGTACCGGCCGGCCACGCGGGCTCGGCGACGTACGCGTGATGGACGTCCCCGGAGAGCACACAGATGGACGCGGGCGCCTCGGGGCCCGAGCCGGTGCGGGCGATCAGGCCGGCCAGTTCGGCGAAGGAGGCAGGGAAGGCCGCCCAGTGCTCCAGGTCGGCCACGCGGCGCAGCCGCTCCCCGAACTCCGCCCAGCGGGTGCCCCGTTCGCCCCGGCACAGCGCCGAGTCCCAGGCCTCCAGGTCATGTATGAGGTGCGGCAGCAGCCAGGGCAGCGAGGTGCCGACCAGGAGATGGTCGTACGACTCCCGGTCCGCCAGTGCCTGTTCGCGCAGCCACTCGGCCTCGCCGGCATCGAGCATGGAACGGTTCCGCTCGTCCAGCACCCGCCCCGCCCGGCTGTCCACCATCAGCAGCCGCACCCGCCCGAAGTCGCGCCGGTAACTCCATCGCACCGAGGCCGGGTCGGCCTCGGCCTTGGCGGCGAAGGCGCGCAACTCGTCGGTGCCGTCGGGGGAGTCGCACACGGCCGTGTAGAGCGGGTCGGCGGCCAGTTCGGCCGGGGAGAGGTTCCCCAGGTGCTGGTGCACCCAGTACGACATCAGCCCGCTCAGCAGCCGCTCCTGCCACCAGGGTGTCGCCCGCATGTCGGCCAGCCAGGCGGCGGAGGTGTTCCAGTCGTCTATGACGTCGTGGTCGTCGAAGATCATGCAACTGGGCACGGTGGACAGCAGCCAGCGCACCTCGGGATCGAGCCAGGACTCGTAGTAGAGGCGGGTGTACTCCTCGTAGTCCGCGACCTCGGCGCCGGGCGCGTCGGACAGGTCGCGGCGGGCGGCCAGCCAGCGCCGGGTCGCCGCCGAGGTCTCGTCGGCGTACACCTGGTCGCCCAACAGCAGCAGCACGTCGGGCCGTTCACCGCCGGCGGCGACGCGTGCGGCCAGGCTGTCCAGGGCGTCGGGGCCGACCGGGTCGTGGCCGTCGGCCGGGGGAGCGGCCCAGCGGCAGGAGCCGAAGGTCACCCGCAGGCCGTCGTCCTCGGCGGGGACGCGTATCGCCGAGGGCGGGAAACGGGAGTCCGGCAACGGCCACACACGCGTGCCGTCCAGGAGGACGTCGTACGACGTCGAGGTCCCCGGAGTCAGCCCGGTGACCGGGATCAGGGCGTAGTGGTGGCCCGCCACCTGGAAGGTGGGCGTGGTGCCGCCCGCGCCGTCCGCGCAGCGCACCTCGGCGGTACACGGACGGCTCGTCTCGACCCAGACGGTCGCCGACGAGCCGTCGGTGTACCTCAGCAGTGGTCCCAGGCGCAGTCCGGCCACGTTCGCCCGCCTCTTTCTCGGTCGGTTCGCCTCCGTCGCCCCGTACGGTACGGAACGACGGAGGTCAGCGGGGAGGTTCCGACGCAGGAATCGGAGCGAAGCGTGGCCGGAATGCGGGGGAAGCGGGACCTTCTGTCCGCCGGGTGGGTCAGCAGCCGGAGAGGTAGCTGGTGAGCGCGCTCTTCTCGGCGGAGTCGACCGAGAGGTTGTAGTAGTACTTCACCTGGACCCAGGCGCGGACGTAGGTGCAGCGGTAGGACGTGAGCGGCGGCATCCAGGTGGCCGGGTCCTGGTCGCTCTTGGACTGGTTCACGTTGTCCGTGACGGCGAGGAGCTGCGGGCGGGTGATGTCGTTGGCGAAGGCCTGGCGCTGGGCGGTGGTCCACTTGCCGGCGCCGGAGTCCCAGGCCTCGGCGAGCGGGACCAGGTGGTCGATGTCGACGTCGGAGGCGGCGGTCCAGGTGGCGCCGTCGTACGGGGAGTACCAGCTGCCGCTGGTGGCGGCGCAGGCGGAGTCGGTGACGACGTTCGAACCGTCCCGCTTGAGGATGTACTCACGGGTGTTGCAGGTGCCGCTGATGGTGTTCCAGGTCGGGAACAGGCTCCGGGAGTAGCCGGTGCGGTTCTCGGTGGCCACGGTGAGCGAGGCGAGGTAGCTGCGGGCGGTGGCGCCGCTGACCGGGGTGGGAAGGGCGGCGGAGGCGCTCGGGGAGTTGAAGAGGGCGGCGGAGGCTATCAGGCCGATGAGTGCCGCGAGTATGCTGACACGTCGACGCGCGTAGAGCTTTGAGCTAGCCATGCGAACTCCCTGGTGAGGGTGGGGTGTTGGAGCGCGAGCGAGGGAATGCTCGCGCCACCGTGTTGCCACTGGGTGAGCGTGCGGTAAGAAACTAATGGCGCGTTCATGACACAACAAGGTGTGCGACGTTACTCACAGGTGGGGCGCTCGGCCTTGGGTATCGGTGTGGTCGTCACGTACCGTGGTGGCCGTTGAAGGGGAGTAGCTCTTCGCCGGACCGTCGACATACTGCTCAGCCCGTCTGAGCCGGCGCCCGGAGGCGGACCTCGATCGCGAGGCCGCCAGCGAGACCTTCGGCAAGCAGTGCACGCCTGTGCCGTACGACGGCACGGGTGACCCATGTGTGCTGCCGTGCCGAGGTGTCGTGTGTTCCGCGCGAAGTGCAGCACTCTCGGTGGGGCGGCCCCGACCGATTGAGGACCCTTGATCAGCATCACCGTGACGGCGCTCGTCTTCGGCGTCATCTTCCTCGCCGAGCTGCCCGACAAGACCGCGCTCGCCGGCCTCGTCCTGGGCACGCGCTACCGGGCGTCCTACGTCTTCGCGGGCGTCGCCGCGGCCTTCCTCCTCCATGTCGTGCTCGCCGTCGCGGCCGGCAGTGTGCTGACCCTGCTGCCGCAGCAGATCGTGCACGCCCTGACCGGCGTCCTCTTCCTCGGCGGCGCGGCCGTGCTGCTCCTGAAGAGGGAGGAGGAGGAAGAGGAGGTCCGCAAGCCTGCCGACCAGTCCTTCTGGAAGGTCGCCGGCACCGGGTTCATGCTCATCTTCGTCGCCGAGTTCGGGGACCTCACGCAGATCATGACGGCGAACCTCGCGGCCCGGTACGGCGACCCGCTGTCCGTGGGGCTCGGCGCGGTGCTCGGCCTGTGGGCCGTGGCCGGACTCGGCATCGTGGGCGGCAAGGCGCTGATGAAGAAGGTGCCGCTGCGGCTGATCACGCAGATCGCGGCCGTGCTGATGCTGGCGCTGGGCGTGTGGAGCCTGTGGGAGGCGATCGCCGGCTGAGCCGGAGGCGTCCCGGCGAGCTGAAGAGTCGGTGAACGGTCGGCGAAGGCGGTGGCGGGATCGCCCCCCGTTTTGTACCGTAGAGAAACAAAGTGGCTCCCGCTCGTTTTCCCTGACCGGCGGGCGGGGCCGCCTTGTTCTCCCGGCCCGTTTCTCCAGGCTTGTCACTCCCCGCCTGTGTCTCCGGCCTGCTTTTCCCGGCCTGCTTAGGAGCTGCCCGATGACGGCCACCGTCCTCACCGCCCGCGCCCTCCTGCTCGACATGGACGGCACCCTCGTCAACTCCGACGCCGTCGTCGAACGCATCTGGCGGCGCTGGTCCGAGCGGCACGGGCTGGACGGCGACGAGGTCATGAAGGTCGTCCACGGGCGCCAGGGGCACGCGTCCATGGCGGTGCTGCTGCCGGACCGGCCGATGGAGCAGAACCTCGCGGACAACGCGCGGATGCTGGCCGAGGAGACCGCCGACATGGACGGCGTGGTGGAGATCCCGGGCGCCGCGGCCTTCCTCGCCTCGCTGAGCGGGCTGCCGCATGCGCTGGTGACCTCGGCGGACGTACCGCTCTCGACGGCGCGGATGGCCGCGGCCGGGCTGCCGCTGCCGGCGGTGCGGATCACGGCGGAGTCGGTGGGCTCGAGCAAGCCGGACCCCGAGGGCTTCCTGAAGGGGGCGGCCGAGCTGGGTGTCGCCCCGGCGGACTGTGTGGTCTTCGAGGACTCGGGCGCGGGGATCACGGCGGGCCGTGCGGCGGGGATGCGGGTAGTGGGCGTCGGGCCTCGGGCGGGAGCGCACGGGCCGGATGCGGTGGTGCGGGACCTGACGGGGGTACGGGTGGAGGCGCTGGCGGACGGGACGCTTCGGGTGCACGTCGGCACGACCGCCCGCGGCTGAACGAGCCCCCGTAAGGGGCGCGGGGAACTGCGCGACCGGCCCCTACGGGCCCGCACTCACCCACGACCGGGACCGCCCCTCCCTGCGGCCCCTACGGCTCCGTCGTCTCCGACTCCAGTGCCGCCCGCGTAGCCGTCCCGTACACCCCCGACTCCTCGGTCAGGATCCCCCGCGTCAGCTGGTACGTCCGCACCGCGTCCTCGGTCCTGCGGTCGTAGTGACCGTCGGCCCTTCCCGAGTAGAGGTTCACCTGCGCCAGCCGCAGCTGGAGTTCCGTCACCTCGGCGCCGCCGGCGCCGGGGCGCAGGACCGGTGCCGAGGTGGGCCGGGCGGAGGCGGCCGTGCCGGTCGCCGACGCCGACCGGGTCGGCGTGGCCGAGCGAGACGCACTGCGCGACGCGCTCGCGCTCGCCGTCCGGGAGGGCGGGGCCGTGGGCGACACGCTCGCGCCGGCGGACGCGGACGGCACGGCCGACGTCGGCGCTCGCGAGGTCACCGGCGCCGCCGAAGGCGACCCCGCGCCCGGCGTCACGTCAGGGACGCTCTCACGGACGTCCTCCGGCGCCGCCCCGTCCCGTGTCGGCGTCACATGGGAGAACAGTCCGCTCGCGAAACCGGCCACCGCGAGGATCCCGATCACCGCCCCGGCGACCGAGAGGACCAGGGCCCACCGAGGGCGGCGCCGGCGGGATTCCCCCGGATCAGGAGAGGTCCCGTACGCGTCGCCGGGCTCCGCGTCGGCGCCCGCCGGCTCCGGCACCGCCCGCAACGGCATGGTCGCCGGCTGGGCCACCGGCAGCGGCTCGGTCTTCCCGCCGTCGGCCCCCGCACCGGCACCGGCGAGGTCGACGTACGGCCGAATCCGCAGCGGATCGAAGTCCTCCGCGGCCGCCTGCTCGGCCGTACGCGCGTCGCGCAGCGCGTCGGACGCCCGCCGGGTGCAGTCGCAGGAGGGCGTGTTGTCCTGCCCCCTCGGCGCCCCGCACTCCGGGCACCGGTGGCCCCCGGTCGAATCCGTCACGGCGTCGTCCCTCCCCTCATGAACTCCACAGATTATGCGGGACACCCACACGAACATTCGCCGGATCCCCTTGTTCCAGCGGGTGCGAAGGGGGCTCGACGGGCCATACCGGGTGACACCGTCCACGATGGAAGATGGCTGAAAGCACCCGGGAGGTCTTCATGGCCCTGGATACGACGCACTCGACCGCGAAGGAAGCGGAGCACGTCCCCAACAATGTGCTCGTCCCGATCGGTGCCCTGCTCCTGGGCCTCCTGCTGGCCGCACTCGACCAGACGATCGTGTCGACTGCTCTGCCGACCATCGTCAGTGACCTGGGCGGCCTGGAGCACCTGTCGTGGGTGGTCACCGCCTATCTGCTGGCCTCCACGGCCGCCACCCCGCTGTGGGGCAAGCTCGGTGACCAGTACGGACGCAAGAGGCTCTTCCAGACAGCCATCGTGATCTTTCTCGTCGGGTCGGCCCTGTGCGGGATGGCCCAGAACATGGGCGAGCTGATCGGCTTCCGCGCGCTGCAGGGGCTTGGCGGCGGTGGACTCCTGGTGCTGTCGATGGCGATCGTGGGGGACATCGTGCCGCCGCGCGAACGCGGGCGCTATCAGGGGCTGTTCGGTGCCGTCTTCGGAGCGACCAGTGTGCTGGGGCCGCTGCTCGGCGGGGTGATCACCGAGCATCTGAGCTGGCGCTGGGTGTTCTACGTCAACCTGCCCGTCGGCGTCGTCGCCCTCGCCGTGATCGCCGCCGCGCTGCACATACCGCGCAGGACCGCCCGCCACGTCATCGACTATCTCGGCACGTTCCTGATCGCCGCCGTCGCCACCTGCCTGGTGCTTGTGGCCGCGCTGGGCGGGACGATATGGCCCTGGGGGTCGCCGCGGATCATCGGGCTCGCGGTCCTCGGGGTGCTCCTCGCCGTCGCCTTCGTGGCCGTCGAGCGGCGGGCCGCCGAACCCGTGCTCCCGCTGAAGCTCTTCGGCATCCGCACCTTCACCCTCGCCGCCGTGATCAGCTTCATCGTCGGCTTCGCGATGTTCGGCGCGATGACCTATCTGCCGACCTTCCTCCAGGTCGTGCACGGCATCTCGCCGACCCTGTCGGGTGTGCACATGCTGCCGATGGTGATCGGCCTGCTGCTGTCGTCCACCCTGTCCGGCCAGATCGTCAGCCATACGGGCCGCTGGAAGGTGTTCCCGATCGCCGGCACCGCCGTCACCGCCTTCGGCCTGCTGCTCCTCCACCGGCTCGACGAACACAGCTCGACGATCGAGATGAGCAGCTGCTTCTTCGTCTTCGGCCTGGGCCTCGGACTGGTCATGCAGGTGCTGGTGCTGATCGTGCAGAACTCCGTCTCGTACGAGGATCTCGGCGTCGCCACCTCCGGCGCGACCTTCTTCCGCTCCATCGGAGCCTCCTTCGGCGTGGCCATCTTCGGCTCCGTCTTCGCGAGCCGCCTCGGCGACAAGCTGGCCGGCGCCTTCCAGGGCGTCCGCCTCCCGCCCGGAGTCACTCCGTACGCCCTCAAGGCGGACCCGCGCAGCATCGCCGAACTGCCGCCCCCGCTGCGCCCGGCGGCCCTGCACGCGTACGCGTCCTCGATCACGGACGTCTTCCTGTACGCCGCTCCGGTGGCCGCCCTCGGCTTCGTCCTTGCCTGGTTCCTCAAGGAGGACCGGCTGCGCGGCTCGGTCACCGCGCCGGACGGGTCGGAGAACATCCCGCCCAACCCGGTGCAGCGGTCGTCGTACGACGAGTGCTGCCGGGCCCTGTCGCTGCTCGGCACCCGCGAGGGCCGCCGGGAGATCTACCGGAAGATCAACGAGCGGGCCGGTGTCGACCTGCTGCCCGCGGCCGGCTGGCTGCTGCTGCGCATCCGCCGATACGGCTCGGTGGAGCCGGGACGGCTCGCCGAGCGCGGAGCCGTCCCGATGGCCGTCGTCCTGGAGGGCGCCCGCCAGCTGGAGGAGCGGCGCCTCGCCGACCGTATGGGCCTCGACCTGACCCTGACCGAGCAGGGCCGCGAGGTCGCCGAACGGCTCGCCGGGGCCCGTGAGGAGTCGCTGGCCGACCTGCTCGGCGACTGGTGGAGCCCGGACCGGCCCACCGACCTGGACCAGCTGGTGCGGGAGCTGACCGACGAGATGTGCGGCACCGAGCGCGAGCAGCCGCAGAACCCGGCGGCCGGGCGGATCAGTTGACGAGTTCCTTGCGGAACCAGTGCTCGGCGTAGATGTCGTCGTTGTGCGGCCCGGTCTCGGTGTAGCCGAGCCGCGCGTACAGGGCGCGGGCCTCGACCAGGTCGGTGCGCGTGTCCAGGACGATCCGCCCGGCCCCGAGGGCGCGGGCCGCGTCCTCGGCCGCCCGGACGAGGAGCGCGGCGCCGCCCCTGCCGCGCAGCCCCTCGTGCACGAAGACCCGGGTGAGCTCGGCGGTGGCCGCGTCCAGGAGCCGTACGCCCGCGCTGCCGGCCGGCGCACCGTCGTACCGTGCGATCAGCAACCGGCCGTCGGGCGGGGCGAGTTCGGTCCCCGGCCGGGCGGCGATCTCCCGGTCCAGCTCGGCCGGGTCGGTGCGCCGGCCCTCGTGGCGCAGGTACCAGCGGTCACTGACCTCGGTGTAGTAGGCCCGCCACAGGGCGGCGGCGACGGGCGAGTCGGGGCGTTCCGGGGTGATGGTCCAAGACGTCATGGACCGCAGTCTCGGGCGGACCCGGGTGGTCCGCGCAACCGGATTCGGGGGTGACCCCGGCCGGGCTCGGTGGTCCGGGGCCGTTTGCGGGGCGTCGTGCGGGTCACCCGGACGACGAGCCGGCCCGTCGGGCCGAGACACCGGAAGGCAACCATGTCCACAGGCTTGATCATCGCGATTGTGATCGTGGCCGCCGTGGTCGTCGTCGCGGCCCTGCTGGCCGCGCGCTCCAGGAGCCGCAGCCCGCACGGCCTGAAGCGGCGCTTCGGGCCCGAGTACGAGCGGGTCGTGGCCCAGCACGGCGGCGACACGAAGGCGGCCGAGCGGGAGCTCACCGAGCGGGTGCAGCGTCACGGCGACTTGCACGAGCGCCCGCTGGAACCGGCGGAGCGCGAACGCTACGCGGCCCGCTGGACGACCGCGCAGGAACACTTCGTCGACGCGCCCCGGGAGTCCGTGGCCGAGATCGACCGGCTGCTCGCCGAAGTCGCGGCCGCCCGTGGCTTCCCGGCCCATGCCGAGTACGAGGAGCAGATCGCCGCGCTGTCCGTGCACCACGCCGACCACGTCGAGGGCTACCGCCGCGTCCACCGCGTCGCCCAGGCGCCCATGGGCGGGGGCCCGCAGGCCCGGGCGGGCACCGAGGAGATGCGGACGGCCATGCTCGAGGCCCGCTCCCTCTTCGACGACCTGGTCACCTCGTCGTCCGGCGGGGCCGGCCGCCACCGCGCCGGTGTCGGTGCCGACACCGGCGGCCATCTGCCCTGGTCCGCCGACCGTAGCCGCCCGAAGGAGAGCTGACCGACATGACTGACGCGAGGACAGGAACCGGGCGCGGGCCGGTGGGCGGCGGAGACGCTTATCCCGGCGGCGAAGCGATGCCGGGACGTGAGGAGAAGACGACCGACTGGGGCGACGCCTCCGTCAGCGGTGTCACTCCGGGGCAGGAGTCCCGGCAGGCCATGGCACCGGAGCGTACGGACGACCGGGAGGCGCCCGGGCAGGCCGTGCCGGTGGCCGGCGAGGGTCCGGGCCACGAGCGGGACGCGGGCCGCGGCGAGCGGCTGATGCCGACCGAGGAGTGCGGCCAGTTGGAGGTGCGCCTCCAGCACGCGGTCACCGGTTTCGTCGACGAGCCGCGCGCGGCCGTGGAGGAGGCCGACCGGGCCGTCGAGGAGATCAGCGCCCGCTTCATCGACGCCGTCGACCGGCGACGCCGTACCTTGCGCGGCAGCTGGCAGGCCACCGCCGCGGACCGCCCCGGCACGGCCGACACCGAACAGCTCCGGCTGGCCCTGCGCGACTACCGCGAACTGGCGGACCGGCTGCTACACATGTGAGTCCGGTCCCGCCCCGGCCGCCGCCCGGCGCTCCCGCCACTCGCGTACGACCTCCTCGACGTCGTACGGCTTCTTGCCCAGCGGGGGGCCGGGCGGCGGCTTGAACATCATGTCCCGGATCTTCACGTTGACGTCCGTGATGATCTTGCGGACGATCCGCTCCGAGGGGGCCGCGTAGGCGGCCGCCAGAGCGTCCTCGGCCTCCTTGCGCAGCGCGAGCGCGGGAGGCAGTACGGCCAGGCCCTCCCGGGCCATCTTCCGTTTGATCCACCACAGTTCGTCGTACGACGTGTCCAGGCCCGCGGGCAGCGGATGGCCCGCGCCCGCGAGTTGGTCGAAGTCGCCGCGCCGCTGCGCGTCACGGATCTGCTTGTCGACCCAGGACTCGAACGGCACCCCGGGTGGCTTTCGCTCGGTCATGACTTCATTGTGCCGGACGCCGCCCCGCCGGTCGTTTTATCATGCGCCGGAGATCCAGGAACGATTCAGGAACCGCGCAGGGGGAACGCACGTGCTCGAACTCACCATGGCCTCCGTTTCCGGGGACGCGGGCGAGACGGCCGGAATGCTCATGGCCGACGCGCCCAGCGAACCGGGCGCCGTGCTGCGAATGGGCCGCGATGCCTCCGTCTGCCGGCTCAGCACGCCCGACGACTGGCTGTTCGTCTCCCGGGTGCACCTGGAGTTCCTGTGCGGGCCGGAGGGCAGCTGGCAGGTCACCTGGCTGCGCGGCTCCCAGGCCGAACCGTCCTCCGAGGTACTGCTCACCGTCGGGGGGTACGCCCAGGCCATCGGGTACGGCGGCACGGTCGCGCTGCCCCGGGGCGGCTCCGGCGAGATCGTCGTCCGGGACCGCACCGCCCCGCGCAGCGTCAACGTGGGCTTCTACCACGAGGCTTGAGCAGCACCCCTTAAGGGCCTGTTGCGAGAGTCCCGCCTGCCCCGCGACGCCCGGCACGCACTCTCGCTGCACCGGGCACAAACCCAAGTACGTCCAGTGCGAGGGCTTGCACCCGGCACTCCCCCAGCCTCCGGCCGGGGGGACCCCCAGAGCACGCACCGGACGCCGCGGGGCCCGCCCTCCGGGCGGACGACGGGACTTTCGCAACGGGCCCTAGTCGAGCACCCGGGCCAGGGCGAAGCCGTCGTAGCCCTTGCTGCCGACCGTCTGGATCGCCGTGCCGCTCAGCCTCGGGTGGGCGGCGATCAGCTCGATCGCGGCGCGGGTGCCGACCACGTCCGGTTCGCTGCTCCCGGCGTCGACGACCCGGCCGCCGCGCACCACGTTGTCGACGACGATCAGGCTGCCGGTGCGGGTGAGCCGGAGCGCCCACTCGACGTAGTGCGGGTTGTTGGCCTTGTCGGCGTCGATGAAGACCAGGTCGAAGGGGGCCGGGTTCTCGTCGGCGAGCTTGGGCAGCGACTCCAGGGCGGGGCCGACCCGCACCTCCACGAGCCTCTCCAGGCCGGCGCGGGCGATGTTGCGGACCGCGACCTCGGCGTGCCGGGCGCTGTACTCCAGCGAGACCAGTCTGCCGTCGGCGGGCAGGGCGCGGGCCAGCCAGATGGTGCTGTAGCCGCCGAGGGTGCCGATCTCCAGGATGTTCCGGGCGTCCTGGATCTGCGCGAGCAGCTGGAGCAGCTTGCCCTGGTTGGCGGTGACGTTGATGTGCGGGAGCTCATTCGCCTCACTCTCGCGCAGGGCCGCCTGGAGCGCCTCGTCGTCCGGTGAGAGGTGGCTGGTGAAGTAGAAGTCGACGTCGTCCCAGAGCTGAGAGCCGCTCATGCTTCCGCTGCCTTTCGCATATCCGGTAACCGTCCCCTGACAGCTACCTGCTTAGTACTAGTCAACGACCCTGGAGCAAGATCCCGGGCTTGCAGCGGAGCGGCGCGCGTTCCCGGGTGCGGATGCGGTTGAGCTCGCGCCCGGCCCCAGGGTGCCTGCGCCGCCGCCTGTACGGACGGAAGGAGCCTGACCTGCACCACCAGCTTCACGAACACCAAACCTACACATGCGTACGGTTGCCCGCCGCACGTGGCGGCGGGGGCTGCGCCGGCGGTGGCGGTACGACCGGACGGCGGGAGCGTCGCACGGCCTGGGAGGATCGCGAGTACGCGTCCGCGCCCGACCATGAACCGATGGCCTCCGCCCATCCGTGGATCAGGACTACAGACGGTACAGCGGAGGGCGGGACGGGGAGGGGGCGCGGTTGGCTGCGGGTGCGTGGGGGCCGAGCGCGCCCACGCGGCAGAGCCGCGTATCGGCACAGCCCCGCGCCCCTGTCGGGGCGCTCACCTGCCGCACATGGACACCGTCCCGTGCCCCTTTCGGGGCGCCCTATCGCGTCGCCTCTACAGAGGCCGCCGAGCCCGGCAGTGGCTTGCCCGCTGTCTCCGTCATGCGCCAGACCGCGAAGCCCCCGATGATCGCCGCCCCCATCATGTAGTACGCGGGCATCATCATGTTGCCCGTCGCTCCGATGAGGGCCGTCACCACCAGCGGGGTCGTGCCGCCGAACAGGGACACCGAGACGTTGAAGCCGATCGACAGGGAGCCGTAGCGGACCCGGGTCGGGAACAGGGCCGGGAGGGCCGCCGGCATCGCCGCCGTGAAGCAGACCAGGAGGAGGCCCAGGGCACTCATGCCGAGGCCGACCGCGAGTAGGCTGCCCTGGCGGATCAGGAGCAGGGCCGGCACGGAGAGGAACAGGAAGCCCGCGCAGCCCGCGGCGATCACCGGGCGGCGGCCGATGCGGTCGGTCAGCGCTCCCGCGAACGGCTGGACGATCATCATCAGCGCCATCACACCGAGGACGACCAGCAGGCCGTGCGTCTCGTCGTACTTCAGCTCGCTCGTCAGATAGCTCGGCATGTACGACAGCAGCATGTAGTCCGTGACGTTGAAGACCAGGACCAGGGCCATGCACAGCAGCAGGGCCCGCCACTGGCCGGTGATCATCTCGCGCAGGGGGACCTTCGGGCGGGACTGCTCGGACTTCTCGACCTCCGCGGCGAACGCGGGGGTCTCCTCCAGGCGCATCCGCAGATACAGGCCGATGATGCCCATCGGGCCCGCGATCAGGAACGGGACGCGCCAGCCCCAGGACGTCAGATCGCCGGAGCTGAGCAGCGCCGTCATCAGCGTCACCAGGCCCGCGCCGCCGATGTAGCCCGCCAGCGTGCCGAACTCCAGCCAGCTGCCGAGAAAGCCGCGCTTCTTGTCCGGCGCGTACTCGGCGATGAACGTGGTCGCGCCCGCGTACTCGCCGCCGGTCGAGAAGCCCTGCACCAGGCGGGCGGCGAGGAGCAGGATCGGGGCGCCCACGCCGATCGTCGCGTACGACGGGATCAGGCCGATGGCGAAGGTGCCGGCCGCCATCATGATCATGGTGACGGCGAGGACCTTCTGGCGGCCCACGCGGTCGCCGAGCGGGCCGAAGACCATGCCGCCGAGCGGGCGGACCAGGAAGGCCGCGGCGAAGGCTCCGAACGTGGACAGCAACTGGGCGGTCGGGTTGCCGGACGGGAAGAAGACCTTGCCCAGCGTCACCGCGATATAGCTGTAGACGCCGAAGTCGAACCACTCCATGGCGTTGCCGAGCGCGGCCGCCTTCACGGCGCGCTTGACCAGCGCGGGGTCGGTGACGGTCGGCGGTCGGGTGGCCGTGCGGGGGCCGGGGATCTTGACGGACGGGGTGACGGCTGCGGCGGTCGCCAAAACGGGCTCGCCTACCTTTCGACGGGGACAGGGCGCGGCCCGTACGGCGCCGGACGGGTCGAAAAGCGACGATAGGAGCACTTGGGCACGTTACGTCGCGTACGCACTTGCGTGCGCTGTGCAGCTAAATGCGTTGTATGCAGGGACGTCTGCCCGCTCCCGTGGCCTTGTGCGGGCCGCGCACTGTGATCCTTGTCGCGCTCTTCGGAGGCAACCGCACCCCCTGTGCCCTGTCGCCTTCCGGACGAAAGGCGAAAAGCGCGCGGACGTCAGGTGAAGAGGGGGTTGCCTGCGTCCGTCTCCGAAGGTGATGGGAGCCTCATAGGGTTCTCAGAGCGGACGAGCGGTGTGCGGGACGGGGCGGGAGGCCGACGGGGCGTGGCGAACGTGGAGCGCAGCGGGAGGGCGGGGGAGGCGTTCGGGGGAGGGACGGAGCCCGGAACACGGACCAGGATGGCCCGGCTCGGTCTGTGGGCGGTGGCCGCGATCCTCGCCGTACGGCAGCTGGCCGTCGTCCTCAGCAGCCCGAGCGGGGAGCGGCTGACGGATCTGGAGACCTGGGTCGGCCCTGAGGGCGTGCTGCACGTCAAGGGCTCGCTGTACGACTCGACGCGGTTCACCGGTTCCCCGTTCGGCGGGCTGGTGCTCAAGCCGCTCGCCAGGGCCGCCGAGCAGACCCTCGGCTGGGGCTGGACCTTCGGCACGCTGCTGCTGGTGGTCGCCCTCGGCCTGGTCGCCGCCCGGGCGCTGCCCCAGCCGGTGAGCCGCCGGACCTCACTGCTGGCCGCGCCGGTCGCCATCAGCCTGCTGATGCTCTCGCTGCCGGTCCGCAACACCCTCTGGCTCGGCCAGACCAGCATCATCCCGGTCCTGCTGGTGCTGCTCGGCTGCTTCGCCGTGCGCGGGGAGCGGGTCGGCGGGCTCTGTATAGGCCTGGCCGCCGCCCTCCAGCCGGCCGTGCTGCTGTTCGCCCCGCTGCTGTGGTTCACCGGCCGCCGCCGGGCCGCCGCCGCCACCGGAGCCACCTTCGCCGCGTGCACGGCGCTGGCCTGGGCGGCGATGCCGCACGACTCGTACACCTACTGGGTCCACCACATGGCCGGCGTCGGCCTCGGTGGCAAGGCCGACGCGCTCGCCAACCAGTCGCTGCACGGCGCCCTGCTGCGGTTCGGGCTGAGCGGCCCGCCGGAGATCGTCCTGTTCCTGGCGCTCGCCGCGACCGTGGCCGTCCTCGCGCTGCGCCGCGCGGTGCGCTACGCCCGGGACGGGCAACTGCTGCTCGCGGTCGCGATCACCGGCTGCGCGATGGTGGCGGTGTCGCCGGCCGCCTGGCAGCACCAGCTGCTGTGGGTACTGCTCGCGGTGGCCGGCCGGGCCGGGCGGCGCGCCACCGACCGGTCGGTGTGGCCGGTCGTGGTCGTCCTCGTGATGACGCTGCCCGCCAAGGCGCTGCTGCCGAACAAGTCCCTCTTCGTCCCCGTGCGCGACAACGCCGTCCTGCTCGCCGCCCTGGCCGCGGCCACGGTCGTGCCCTTCCTGTCCCGTGCCGCCGCGGAGTTCGCCCGGCCGATACCGACGGACTACGCGGAGCCGGTGCCGGCCCGCTTCCGCCGGGTGCCGCTGACCCCCTCGCTGCGCCGGGTCCTGACCCGGCCGAACCTCTTCCTCGAACTGGTCGCGATACGGCTCGTCTACTTCGCCTACCAGCAGATCCGGCTCGCCGCCGCCGGGGACGGGGACGGCACCTCCGGGAGGGCCCGGGCCGAGCACCACGGGCACCAGATCCTCGGCATCGAGCGGTTCCTGCACCTCGACATCGAGCACTGGGTCAACCGCACCGTGTACGGCACCGGCTTGCTGCGGGACTTCTTCGACTTCTACTACGAGTCCTTCCACTTCGTCGTCCCGCTGACCGTCCTCGCGGTGCTCTGCGTCCGCCGCCCGGTCGACTACCGCTGGGCGCGCACCGCCCTCGGCTTCGCCACCGCCTTCGCCCTGATCGGCTTCTGGCTCTACCCGCTGGCCCCGCCCCGTCTGATGCCGGGCCTCGGCGTCATCGACACGGTCCACGGCCCGCAGGACTTCGACCAGCCGGACTACGGCACCCTCACCCAGCTCACCAACCAGTACGCGGCGATGCCGTCGCTGCACTTCGGCTGGTCGCTGTGGTGCGGGATCGTGATCGCCGTCGTCGCCCCGAAGCGGTGGATGAAGGCCCTCGGCCTGCTCCACCCCCTCTTCACGGTCTCGGCGATCATCGCCACCGGCAACCACTGGGTCCTGGACGCGGTGGGCGGCGCGGCGGTGATCGGCGCCGGCTTCGGCGTCGGCTACCTGCTCCAGGGCCCGCGGGCCCGGACGGTGCGGACGGCGGCGGTCAGCGAGCAGGACCGGGCGGCGGTACCGGCGCCGGGCTGACGCCCGCACCGCCCCTGTGGACGCCCCTCAGAGCCGCTGAACGATCGTCCCGGTCGTCGTGACCAGCGCGAACTCCTTGTCCGTGCGCTCCAGTTCGTGCAGGGCCGTGGTGATGAGGCGGGCGCCGGTGGCCCCCCACCGGGCGGCCGAGGGCGATGGCTCCGCCGTTGACGTTGACCTTGTCCAGGTGCTGCTCGAAGACCGGGGCCCAGCTCAGCACCACCGACGCGAACGCCTCGTTGATCTCGACCAGGTCGATGTACTTGAGGGTCATGCCGGCCTTGCCGAGCACGGCCCGGGTCGCGTTGATCGGGCCGTCGAGGTGGAAGTGCGGGTCGGCGCCGACCAGGGCCTGGGCTCCCCACGCCCCGTTCCTGCCTCCCCCGAGACGCCGGTACCGCTCACTCCCGCCCGGAAGCCACCACCGCCAGTACCCCGGAGACCGCGGCCGCGATGAGCAGGGGGATCCCCAGGCCTTGGTGGAGGACCAGCCAGGCGCCCAGGACCGCGCCGGCGATCAGCGCGAGGACCGCGGCCGCGCGGCGCGGGGAGCGGGGGTTGGTGGCGTCGCCGAGGCGGGACTCGGAGACGAGGCCGGTCAGGGTCGTCGTCAGGACCGTGGTCGCCGTCAGGTCGGGGACACCCAGCTTGCGGACGTTCGCGTTGCGCAGACCCATCGCGAAGGCGGTCAGCGCGATCAGGGTGTACGTCGTCGCCGTCCCGCCGGGCCGCGCGAAGGCCAACACGGCCGACACGGCCAGCAGGACCGCCTCCGCGGCCAGGGTCACCCGCATCCACCGCCTGCGGGAGCCGGTGCCGAACCGGGCCGCGACCCGGCCGCCCAGCGTCGCGCCCAGCAGGTAGGCGGCCAGGGAGGTCGCCGAGTGCGGGACGGAGAAGCCGGGCGCCCCGGCGGCCGCGAAGCCCAGGACCACCACGTTGCCGGTCATGTTCGCGGTGAAGACATGGCCCAGGCCGAGATAGCTGGCGGCGTCGATCAGGCCGCTCACCAAGGTCAGGGACAGCAGTACGATCACCATGCGCACACCGCGGGTCTCGGGATCGCGGGTCGGTGTCGCCGTGGGCATCGCTCCTCCGGGGGTCGCGCCGGACGGGTGGCTCCAAGACTCTGGGGGCCCTGGGGGCTCTGGAGCTCCGGGGGGCCTTGGGGGCCCTGGGGCATCAGTCCACCACGTCCGGACATACGTCGGCACCCCCGCCCAGGAGGAGGGGGCGAGGGTGCCGGGGTTCCGGAGGGAGCGGGTCGGCCGGCTCAGTACCAGCCGTTAGCCTGCCAGAAGCTCCAGGCGGCCGTCGGGCTGCCGTAGCGGGAGTTCATGTAGTCCAGACCCCACTTGATCTGGGTGGCGGGGTTGGACTTCCAGTCGGAACCGGCGGACGCCATCTTCGAGCCCGGCAGGGCCTGGACCAGGCCGTAGGCGCCGGAGGAGCCGTTGGTGGCGCTGGGGTTCCAGCCGCTCTCATGCTCGACGATCTTGCTGAACGCGTTGTACTGCGCGGCGTCCGGGATCATCTTGTGCGCGATCGCCTGAGCGGAGGAGGCCGAGGTGGTGGCGGCCTGGGCGGGCGCCGCGCTCAGCGCCATGCCGGCGGTGGCGGCGGCCACGGCGACGGCGGTGATGGCCTTCTTCGGGGAAGCGATGCGGCGGATGACGGACACGGACACGGAGAACCTCGTTCTTCGGGGACAGGGGGTCGCCGTGCTCCGGAACCACCCGTAGGCGGTGGCCGTGTGCGTCGGCGCCCTGGCCCGCTGTGGGCTCGTGGTGCCTGGCGACGTCGTCCAGAGAAACAGCCCGGAAACCCGTCCGCAATCACCCCTTTTACTAGTTGCGGTCGCATAGGCGGGGATGGTCCGTCGTGTGGCGTGGGTCTCAAAGCGCAGGTCAGCGGCCGTTACGAAACGGGCATAAGGTATAAGTATGACTACTGTCTCGCGTAGTAGGTGACGTGGGTCATGTGGGGTGCTTCACCGGTCGCGTCACCGGGCGCGTACGACGTCTCACGCCCCGGGGCCGTCGAATGTGACCGCGGTCTCGAAAGCGGCCCGCCTGGTCGCCCGGCGCAGCGCCCGCAGCAGAGCAGGCCCGAGGACGAGGGTGAGCACGACCGTGCACAGGGCCCGGCCCAGGTTCCAGCCCATGGCGGTGGCCAGGCTGTAGGCGAGGAACCGGGCCAGATTGGCGGCCGGCCCGGCGTGCGGGTCGAAGGCCAGGTTCGAGGCGTTGCCGGCCAGCAGCGGCCAGCCCGCCAGGTCCACGACCATGCCGTAGGCGAACGCGGCCATGCAGCCGTACGCCGCGAGCAGCGCCGGTTCACCGCGCCCGCGCAGCCGCTCGGCCCCCGGCAGCAGACCGGCCCCCATCGTGAACCAGCCCATCGCCAGCATCTGGAACGGCAGCCACGGCCCCACCCCACCAGTGAGCAGCGCCGACGCGAACATGGTGAGCGAGCCGAGGGTGAATCCGAAGCCCGGCCCGAGCACCCGCCCGCTCAGCACCATCAGGAAGAACATCGGCTCGATCCCGGCGGTGCCCGCGCCGATCGGCCGCAGGGCCGCACCGGTCGCGGCCAGCACGCCCAGCATGGCGACCGCCTTCGGACCGAGCCCCGACTCGGAGATCGTCGCGCCGAGTACGGCCACCAGCAGTACCAGCAGGCCCGCGAAGAGCCAGGGCGCGTCCTGGGCGTGCGAGGTGATCCGGGAGGAGGGCGGAGCGAGGAACGGCCAGCCGAGCGCGACCACACCGACGGCACTGACAAGGAGGAGGGCGGCCAGGGAGCGGGGGCCGAGCCGCACCGGGCCGGTCATGCCAGTGCCTCCCGTACCTGGGCCACGGTCAGCCACCGCTGCGGGGCGAGGACCTTCGTCACCTGCGGCGCGAAGGACGGCGAGGACACGACGATGTCCTCCGTCGGCCCGTCCGCGATCACCTCACCCTCCGCGAGCAGTACGACCCGGTGGGCGATCTCGGCGGCCAGCTCCACGTCATGCGTGGCCAGCACGATCGCGTGCCCGTCGGCGGCGAGCCCGCGCAGTACGCAAACCAGCCGGGCCTTCGCCGCGTAGTCCAGGCCGCGGGTCGGCTCGTCCAGCAGAAGCAGCGGCGGCCGGGCGGTCAGCACCACGGCCAGCGCCAGCGCCAGCCGCTGCCCTTCGGAGAGGTCACGGGGATGGGTGCCGTCGGCGACCCCCGGGAGGAGCCCGGACACCAGGTCACGGCAGCTTCCCGGCGCCGCTCCCGCGTCCCGGTCGGCGGCCGCGCACTCGGCGCCGACCGTGTCCGCGTACAGCAGGTCACGGGGTTCCTGCGGGACCAGACCGACCAGGCGTACGAGGTCGCGCGGC
This sequence comes from Streptomyces sp. NPDC005866, assembly GCF_040629895.1. Classification (NCBI taxonomy): domain Bacteria; kingdom Bacillati; phylum Actinomycetota; class Actinomycetes; order Kitasatosporales; family Streptomycetaceae; genus Streptomyces; species Streptomyces sp. NPDC005866. The sequence continues at coordinate 82,126 of NZ_JBEXWP010000006.1, read as the reverse complement.
CGCGTGCGATGCGGCACCGCGCCGCGGACCCGGACTGTCCCGGAGCCCGGCTCGACCAGCCCGACCAGGGCGTTGAGCAGAGTGGACTTCCCGGCGCCGTTACGGCCCATGAGGGCGACGGTCTCGCCCGGAACGACGGTGAGACCGACACCGCACAGCGCGTCCACCCCATCCCGGCGGACGCGGAGGGAGCGGACCTCGGCAAGGGGGGCGGCGGGCGCGGCGAGAGCCGCGGCAGTCGCGGTGGGCCGCTGGTCCGGGGTCCGCCCGGCGTGGGGAGCCGCGGTGGTGGCGGTGGGCCGTCGGTCCGGGGCCCGGCCGGTGAGCCGCTCCCGCAGTCCGACTGCCCGCCGGGCGGGAGTCGCGGGTGCCTGTCGGTCCGGGGCCGGCCCGGGGTGGGGAGCCGCGGTGGTGGCGGTGGGCCGTCGGTCCGGGGCCCGGCCGGTGAGCCGCTCCCGCAGTCCGACCGCCCGCCGCCGGGCGTCTCGCACGGTCATCGGCAGCGGCGACCACCCGGCCAGCCGCCCCAGCTCCACCACCGGCGGACACACCGGGGACACGGCCATCACCTCGGCGGGAGTGCCGCACACCGGCGCGGCACCCGGCTCCGGAAGCAGCACGACCCGGTCGGCGTACTGCACCACCCGCTCCAGCCGGTGCTCGGCCAGGAACACCGTGGTCCCCAGGTCGTGCACCAGCCGCTGGAGCACGGCCAGCACCTCCTCGGCGGCGGCCGGGTCGAGCGCGGAGGTCGGCTCGTCGAGGACCAGGACCTCCGGATGGGGGGTGAGCACCGACCCGATCGCGACCCGCTGCCGCTGCCCGCCGGAGAGCGTCGCGATCGCCCGGTCCCGCAGCCCGTCGAGCCCGAGCAGATCGAGGGTCTCCTCCACCCGCCGCCGCATCACGGCCGGAGCGATCCCCAACGACTCCATCCCATAGGCGAGTTCGTCCTCCACCGTGCCGGTCACGAAGTGGGCGAGCGGATCCTGCCCCACCGTGCCGACGACATCGGCGAGTTCACGCGGCTGGTGCGTCCGCGTGTCCCGCCCCGCGACGGTGACCCGGCCGCGCAGGGTGCCACCGGTGAAGTGCGGCACCAGCCCGCTGACGGAGTTGAGGATCGTCGACTTGCCGGTACCGGACGGGCCCACCAGGAGGACGAGTTCGCCTTCCGGCACCTCGAAGTCGACGCGCCGGACGGCCGGCCGGTCCGCGCCCTCGTACGTCACGGAGACATCCTCGAAACGGATCACGACGGCTCCTTCGGTACGACGAGGGCGGGCAGCAGGCCGAGCAGCGCGGCGGCCGCGGGCCACAGCGCAAGCGTGGGGGCGACCAGCGGTACGACCCCGGGACGCAGGGCGTCCGGATCGCGGACCGCGGCGAGCGCCAGCAGCCCGGCGACCGCCGCACCCGACCCGGCGACCAGCCAGGCCCGCGCGTCCCACGGGTCCGGCCGGTAACGGGTACGCAGCGAACGGCGGCCACCGAGCCGCAGCCCCGCCAGCGCGGCGACCACCCCGGCCAGCAGCAGGGGCAGCCCGTAACCGGCCCCCTCCGCGGTGAGCAGCCCGTACGTTCCCGCGCACACGCCGAGCAGCCCGCCGAGGGTCAGCGCGGCCGTCGTACGACGGACACGGTCCGGGACGTCGGCGCTGCGGCCGTAACCGCGCGCGTCCATCGCGGCGGCCAGGGCGACCGAGCGCTCCAACGCGCCCTCCAGGACCGGCAGTCCGACCTGGAGCAGACCCCGGACACCGGAGTCGGGTCGGCCGCGCAGCCGGCGGGCGGCGCGCAGCCGCTGGACGTCGGCGATCAGGTTCGGCGCGAAGGTGAGGGCGACGACCACGGCCACGCCCAGTTCGTACAGGGCGCCGGGCAGCGACTTGAGGAGACGGGCCGGGTCGGCGAGCGCGTTCGCGGCGCCGACGCAGATCAGTAAAGTGGCGATCTTGAGGCCGTCGTAGAGGGAGAAGACCAGCGCCTCCGCGGTGACCCTGCCACCCAGCCGGATTCCCTGCGCCCAGTGGGGGAGGGGGACCTCGGGGAGGGCGACGAGGGTGTGCGAGCCGGGGATGGGGGAGCCGAGCAGCACGGTGAAGGCGAGGCGGACGAGGAGGACGGCGAGGGCGAGCCTGGCGAAGGCGGAGTAGGAACGGGACCGCTGCGCGCGGCTGCGGCAGGTGGCCACGACGTAGGCGGTGACTGTGATCAGGAGGGCGAGGAGGAGAGGGTTGGTGGTGCGGGAGGCGGCGGCACCGAGGGAGAGGGCCCAGAGCCACCAGGCGCCGGGGTGGAGGGAGCGGGTGCGTGAGGGCCGGGGGGCGGCGGATTTCCGGCGCCCCTCAAGGGGCGCCGGGAACCGCGCGACCAGCCCCCACGCACCCGCACTGTGACGATCACCCATTCTTCCGCCGCCGAGCCTGCCAGAACGCGCCCGCGGCCAGCACCACGACGACTCCCGCCCCGGCCAGCAGCCCCAGTGACGGCCCGCCGCCCGACGTACCCCCCGCCGCCACCTTCTCCCCGCACCCCTGCTTCGGATATCCCCCGATCGCACACAACAGCGCGTTCGTGTCGTACCGCAACGGCTTCGCCACCGCCGCCAGCGCCTCCGCCGTCGTGGCGTCCGCCAAGACCACCGCACAGGCTGTCCGGCGCGCCGGCGGCTGCTCCGCGGACGGCGCGTCCGCCGTCGTACCGAAGTCGATGACCAGCCCCACCCGCTTCTTCCCCCGGACCGCGGCCGTGTCGGCGCAGACCGTCCCGAACTCCGCCGTCCCGCGCGGCTGCGACGCGTCTCCCGAGTCCTCGCTCACCGCGAACCGGAACCCCTCGACCGCGCCGTCGTCCGGCTGTTCCGTGGAGGGGCCCTGGGTGGCGTATGTCCAGCGCGAGCCGTCTCGCTCCCAGAAGGACCAGTAGCGGTAACCGGTGGCCTCCGCCGGCGCGGCGGCGGCCAACAGGGTCAGCGTGGCTATGAGCAGCAGCGCCGCACGGCGGACGGCGGTCACGGCTGCCGCTGCTTCCGGCGGCCGCTGAACAGGAAGCCGATGCCGATGCCGGCGACGAGCCCAGTGCCGACGACCCACCAGACGCCGGTGCCCGACGACTTCTTCTCCTTCTTCTCCGCGGTGTGCTTGGCGGCGGCCTCAGGCGCCGGGCCCGTCGCGTCGAGGGCCGTCACCAGGTTCGTACCGCCGAAGTCGCGCGGGTCCGCGCCCATCGCGTGCGCCGCGAAGATCAGTTCGGCGTAGGCCGCGGGCCCGCTCTGCCGGGCCCACTGCGCGGCATGGGTCTCCAGCCAGGCGTAGGGCTTCTTGGCCGCCTTCGTCCAGCCCTGCGCGGCCATGGCCACGACCGCGTCGGCGGTGTTGCCGTAGTCCGGCTGGGGCTTGGCGCCGGCGAGCGTGGAGACGAGGTAGCCCTTGGGGGACATGGCGTCGCCCAGATACCTGGCGCCGTTGCGCGCCACCTGCGCTCGCGTCAACGTCTTGTCGGAGTCGGCGCAGAGGTAACCATCCGCCGGGGCGTTCCCGGCCGTCGCCATGAACCCCTTGCCGAGGGCGCCGAGCACCCCGGCGGCCGTCGCGTCCGCGTTGGCGGTCAGCTTCCCCTTCTTGTCCGGCTGGTAGGCGAGGGCGCCCCCAGCGTCCTGGCCACAGGGGACGGACCACTTGGCGAGGAGGTCGTACGTCGCGCTGTCCGGGCTCTCGCCGGCCGCCGTGAGCGCGCCGATCACCACGCTGGTGGAGTTCGTGTCGCTGGGCGAGCCTGGGGTGTAACCCCAGCCGCCGTCCTTGTTCTGCTGCGACTTCAGCCAGGTGACCGCCCTGCCGACGGCGTCGTCGTGCCCGCCGACCGCCGTCAGCGCCTGTACGGCGGCCGCGGTGCTGTTCGTGTCGACCGTCACCTTGGCGTCACAGGCCGGCGTCGGCTCGGGGCGGAACATCGCGTACGAGCCGTTCGCGCACTGCTGCCCGGTCAGCCAGTCCACCGCCTTCGCCGCCGGGGTCACCCCGACCGTGCGCTGGGCGAGCAGGGCGAGCGACTGGCGCCAGACGCCGTCGAACTTGGGGTCCGCGCTGCCGAACAGCCCCGACGGGAGCACCGTCGAAGCGGACGGGGACGGGTCGTCGGCGGCCAGCGCGGTCATGGCGGGCGTGGCGGCGCCGATGAGGGTGGTGGCGGCCAGCACCGCAGCGCTGCGGCGGAGGACGGTCATGATCGGCGGGTGCCTCTCCCTGCGGGGGAGCCGGGCGGCGCGGGACACCCCCGCGGCTCGGCTCCGTGAACCTCGACGGTGCCGTGCGACGGCGGGTGCCGGCGCACATGAGCCGATCAACGTTCCGCACGGGGCGGTCCGGCTCACCGTCGGGTGACGGTTCACGGGTAGGGGTATCCCCGGTTCGAGCGAAGCCGAGAAGTGGGGAAGGGTCAGCGCCGGGTTTGCACCGGCTTTCCCTCGTACGGGTGATGACGACCCGGCTACTTTACCGGCCGCCGGACCTCCCAGACTCCCAGGTGGCTCACGGAACCGGGCCTGCCGCCGGTCGTGGAGCGCGTCGTGGACGCCGGGGTGGCCTGCGCCAGCCGGGTCTACGAGGCCCGCCCGAACAGCACGACGCTGTCCCTCACCCGGTCGTGAACGTCCAGGCCGACCCGCGTGACGCCCCCGGCCGCGGTGGGGTCCTCATTCCCATCGAGGGGGGCCGCCGGCTGGTCACCGTCTCCGGCACGCGGGGCGGCCGACCGACCGCCGGGCCGGCCGAGTTCGAGCGCTTCGCGCTCACGGGCCCCCGCCGAGGTCCTCCTGGCCCATTCACCTTGCCCGAATGTGCAACTTTTGGTTGCGTAACTATCCGGGGTCGGCTATCCTCATGTGCAACCAAAGGTTGCGAAAGGTTGGGACGGGCATGGAGTACGGGAGCATCGAGCGCGAACTGCACATCGACGCCTCGCCCGAGGTGGTGTTCGAGGTGCTCACCAGCCCCGAGCACATCCGGGACTGGTGGAGTGCCGAGGCCAAGTTCGAGCCGGCCGCCGGCGCGACGGGCAGCCTCACGTGGACGGACGAGGACAACGGCCGACGCAAGTCCGAGCCGTTCACGGTCATCGAGGCCGACCCGCCGCGGAAGTTCTCGTTCCGCTGGGTGTATGACGAGGCGGAGGTAGCGGGACCGGGCAATTCGCTGCTGGTGACCTTCGAGCTCGTCCCCACGGGGGAGGGGACCACGGTCCGCTTCCGTGAGACCGGCTACCGCGAGCGGGGTTGGGAAGCAGCCGTGCTCGAGGCGCACTACAACGACCACCGGCAGGGCTGGGACTTCTACCTGCCGCGCCTGGCCGCGGTCGCCAAACGACTGGCGGCCGCGCGATGAAAACCGCGGTCGACGACGAGCTCTGGTCCGCTATCGGGGATCCGACCCGGCGCCGCATGATCGACCTTCTGCTGGCCGAGGGGCAGGGGACCGCGACGACCCTCAGTGAGCACCTGCCGGTGACCAGGCAGGCCGTGACCAAACACTTGGTCGTGCTCGACCGGGTCGGGCTCGTCCGGTCCGCGCCATCGGGACGGGAGAAGCTCTACCACGTGGACGAGGCGCAACTGGCCCGTGCCATCGCCCAACTGAACTCCGTCGGCTCGATGTGGGATGCCCGCCTGCGACGCATCAAGAGCCTCGCCGAGGCGATCCAACGAGCCAAGAACACGAAGAAGTAAGGGGAGAACGAGATGGTGGACATCCTGCACCGGGTGGGAATCACGTCGACGCCCGGGAAGGTCTACGAGGCGCTCACGACGGTTGAGGGCTTGGCCGCGTGGTGGACGACCGGCACGAGCGGGAACGGCGACGGCGTCCTGAAGTTCCGCTTCGGCAACGTCGGCGGCTTCGACATGAAGGTCCTCGACCTGCAACCGAACGCCCGGGTGCTGTGGGAGGTCGTCGAGGGTCCGGCCGACTGGGTCGGGACTAGGGTGAGCTTCGATCTGACCCAGGACGGCGAGTGGACGATCGTGATGTTCGCGCACGCGGGCTGGCGCGAGCCGATCGAGTTCATGAACCACTGCAGCACCAAATGGGCGATCTTCCTGATGAGCCTGAAGTCTCTGGTGGAGACGGGAACCGGCGCGCCGCACCCGCACGACGTGCAGATCAGCAACTGGCACTGATGCCGCTTGTGAGGCCGCCCCGGACGCTTCGGCCCAGCCTTGATCGGGCGTCCACGCCAACCGTCGATCTCCGCTTGTGGCGTTCCGGCGCCATCGTGCTCTTTGACTGGCTGATGAGCACCGACCTGAACGCCGTACCGATCACGCACCCAGCTCAGAAGCAGGTTCTCGCAGACCTGCTGGCACGCTTGGAGGAGGTGGACGTCAGCGGGTGCACCGAGGAAGAGATTGCCGCGGCCCAGGAAGAGGTGGCCAAGGATATGGGCTGGTAGGGCACCGATAGCGATCAAACTTGGATGGCATGCGCTCAAGGTTCGCTGTCACAGGACAGCCCGACCTGCCCCACCTCCGCACTCTGGAGACCTGGCTCGCCCTGGCCCTGGACCAGGCCCGGCAGTGGATCGCCGACCTGGAGCGGCAGGAACGCGAACGGCAGCACGGCGGGCAGGCCCGGCCGCCGGCTCCCGAGTGGATGCTGGTGATGGGACTCAACCGGAACACGCCGTGTGCCTCCACGAAGGCGGCTGCTGGAACGCGGGCGAACGCAGCCGCGGCATCGACTGGGCCTCTGCGCTCCAGGCCCTCACCGAGGGGGTCCCGGCCAGCCCACACTGCCGGCCGGACGCAGGGCTGGGCATCCTGGACTAGGCGCTCCGCGGCCGCCGGGTCGTCTTCTTCGCCGTGGTCTTCTTCGCCGGCTGCTTCTTCGCGGCCGCCTTCTTCCTCGGCTTCGGCATCTCGTGAACGTCCGCCTCGCCGGCCGGCTCCCCACGGGCAGCCTTCGCCTGCTGCACGGACTGGTTCAGCGCGGCCATCAGGTCGAGCACCTTGGCCGGCTGCTCCGGCTCCGGCGCCTCCGGAAGCGGCTTGTGCTCCCGCTTCGCCTCGATGATCTCCTCCAGCGCCTCGGTGTACGTGTCCCGGAACTCGGGCCCTTCGAGGTCGTCGCGGGTCAGGGTGTCCATCAGGGCGAGCGCCCCGCGGACCTCGTCCTCGTCGACCTCCACGGGCGGCGGGACGATCTCGTCGGGGCTGCGGATCTCGTCCGGCCACAACAGCTGATGCAGAACGATCACGTCGTCCCGCACCCGGAGCATGCCGAGCCGCTCACGGCCGGACCAGGCGAACTTGACGATGCCCACCCGCGACGACCGGCCCAGGGCCTCGACCAGCAACCGGTACGGCTTGGCCGCGACCGGCCCGTTCGGCTGGAGGTAGTGGCCGGCGCTGATGTGAAGGGGGTCGATGGACTCCAGCGGCACGAAGCCCTCGATCTCGATCGCCTTGGCGGTCGGCAGCGGCAGGTTCCGCAGCTCCTCGTCGGTGATCGGGATGACCTGGTCCTTGGTCAGCTCGTAGCCCTTGCCGATCTCCTCGGTGGAGACCTCGCGATCCTCGATCTCGCAGTACTTCCGCACCCGCACCCGGCCCATGTCCTCCAAGTGGTACTGGTGGAAACGCACGCTGTGATCCTCCGTGGCACTGACCACGTTGCAAGGAACGGTCACCAGGCCGAACGAGATGGCACCTGACCAGATGGTTCGGGGCATGGCAGACCTCCACAGCGGGCCCCGAGCAGCATCAGCCTACGAGCAGTACGAGGACCCCGCATGTGAGGTGGGGGCGCTCAGGCGTAGCCCTGTCAGGCGAGAGCCCCGGGCGCCCACCGCGCGGGTACCACGCGGCAAAGTCCTCGTTCCGCCATGAGCCGTCCAGCCGGATTGCGGCCCACGGACGGCCCACGCGGCGTGATGACACCCCTCACCAGCGGCGGGGGTCGCCATGCAGTCCCACCCCGTGGCCCCGGAGACGGACGCCAACGGCAGGATCCTCGACGCGGCGGAGAACTGCCCGGTGGAGGCGATCACGATCACCTTGCTGGGCAGCGGGGAACCCGTCTTCCCGCCCGAGGACTAGCGAGGCTGGAGAGCGGCGAACAACGCCCTGGCGCGCGTGCCGTCCGGCTGCTGCCAGACTCCGGTGACATGCCCGACCGCGTCGGCGGGCGGCAGCGACCCGGGGGTCAGTACGCGCCGCAGCCGCAGGACCAGGCCGTCGTCCGATACGGCGAACTCGGTGCTCTCGTCGGTGTCGACGGGGGCACCGAGACCGGGAAGCGGGCCCGGTCCGGTGTACTCACGGGCGACCTCCCGGTCCGGGGTGTCGGTGATGCCCTGCGCCTGCGCCACGGCACGCCCCTCGATCAGGGCCCGCAACTCGGCCGTCATCACGGGGTCATGGCAGCCGTCGTAGGCCCAGCGCGTACCGAGCACACCGTGCTCCATGGTGCCCACGAGCGCGTGCTCGGCGCCTTCGAGCGGGGCGCCGCGATAGGTGAGCGGTACGAGATACGCGCCCGAGCCCTCGGTGACCACCATGAACTCGATGCCGACCTCTCCCGCGGGATCGTCGAGCCGGAACCCCCCGGCCTTCACCAACTCCGGTGCGGCGGGGCCGTGGTACCACGGGCGGGTGGGGAGCCAGGCGGTGATGAGTTGGGGCTTGGTGGGCTTGAGGGTGGTGTTGTGGATGAGTGCCATGGGGAAGATTCTCCGATCAGGAGCGGGAGCCCCGCCAGAGGCTTTCCCGCCCCGGCTGATCCGCGGGTGTCCGAGCTGCCGACCTGAGCACCCCTCTCGGCGTGCAACGCGCGAGCAACCTGGAGATGCCGCGTATCAGAAAAAATGGAAAAAATCCACCATTAGGGTGTTCTCTTCCGCCCTGCGCGTTCTATCCTGGGAGAAGCCTACGAGGCGAGTGAGGGAGTCCGAGCGGCGTAGCCGACTCTGGCGTGACGCAGATGCAGAAGCATCCGCCGGTGCCGACGTCGACGGTCGGACTGAGAGGTCGGAAGGCAGCAATCGGGCCGGACGGCGACCCCTATTACCTGATCCGGACCATGCTGGCGAAGGGAACCCGTCTCGTAGGTCTTCGCATGCCCGGATTCTGCCCGTCTTCGCATGCCCCCTGCTTGTGCTCCAGCCGCTTATTCCGGCTCGCCCGGCTCCGTCAGGTCGATCAGCCGGCAAACCGTCTCGATGTCGATCTTCACCTGGGCGATGGAGGCACGGCCCGAGAGCCAGGTGATCAGGGCCGAGTGCCAGGTGTGCTCGATGACGCGGACGGCGGAGAGCTGGGCGGGGGACGGGTCGGTCAGGCCCATGGCGTCCAGGATGATCGCCGTCGTCTGGCGGGAGACCTGGTCCACCTCGGGGGAGACGCTGCGGTCGGCGAACGTGAGGGCGCGGACCATCGCGTCGGCCAGGTGCGGCTCGCGCTGAAGGGCCCGGAAGGCCCGCATCAGGGTCTCGGCGACCCGCCCGGACGCCGTCTCGCCCGCCGGGGGCTTCTTGCGCAGCGTCCCGTGCATGTGCTCCAGCTGGTCCTGCATGGTCGCGACCAGCAGATGGACCTTGGACGGGAAGTAGCGGTAGAGCGTACCCAGGGCCACCTGGGAGGACTCGGCCACCTCGCGCATCTGCACCGCGTCGAAACCGCCCCGGCCGGCCAGCTGGGCGCTCGCGTGCAGGATCCGGCGGCGCCGGGCCTCCTGCCGCTCGGTGAGCGGCGGGGTGGCCGATCTGGCGCCGATGTCCACCTTGGCTTCCGCAGGCATGGGTACCGTCCGTGACAGTCGGTGAGGGCAGGGCTCAGGGCGAGTGATCAGACAGCATGGCAGGGGTTCGCGTCGTGGCGCGAATCACCCGATCCACTGCCCACTCCGCTCCTACCTGCCGGTAGATTCAGAGCCTCTTGAACGATCAAGTCTGAAACTTGTTCTAGATTAGCGTCCCGGCGTAACCTCGCGGGAAAGTGCAGGGAGAGGGGGGCCCAGAGTGACCGCTGAGGCCAGGCGGGCGGGTGCCGACCAGGAACCCGCCGCCGACGGCGAGCGACCGCTCGACATCGCGCTCCTCACCTATAAAGGGAACCCGTTCTGCGGCGGCCAGGGCGTCTACGTACGGCACCTCTCCCGAGAGCTGGCCCGGCTCGGTCACCGTGTCGAGGTGATCGGCTCACAGCCGTACCCCGTCCTCGACGAGGGCTACCCCCTGCTCAGCCTCACCGAGCTGCCCAGCCTCGATCTGTACCGGTCCCCGGACCCCTTCCGGACGCCCAGGCGCGACGAGTACCGGCACTGGGTCGACGCGCTCGAAGTGGCCACCATGTGGACTGGCGGCTTCCCCGAACCGCTGACCTTCTCCCTCCGCGCCCGCCGCCATCTGCGCGCCCGCGCCGGGGAGTTCGACGTCGTCCACGACAACCAGACCCTCGGATACGGCCTGTTGGGCGACATCGGCGCCCCCCTCGTCACCACCATCCACCACCCCATCACCGTCGACCGGCAGTTGGAGCTGGACGCCGCCGAGGGTTGGAAGCGGCGCTACTCCGTACGGCGCTGGTACGCCTTCACCCGGATGCAGAAGCGGGTCGCCCGCCGGCTGCCCTCCGTACTCACCGTCTCCGGCACCTCCCGCCAGGAGATCGTCGAGCATCTCGGCGTCCACGAGGACCGCGTCCACGTCGTCCACATCGGCGCCGACACCGACCTCTTCGCGCCGAATCCGGCCGTACCCCAGGTGTCCGGCCGGATCGTCACCACCTCCAGCGCGGACGTGCCCCTGAAGGGGCTCGTGTTCCTGGTCGAGGCCCTCGCCAAGGTACGGACCGAGCACCCCGCCGCCCACCTCGTCGTCGTCGGCAAGCGGCCCACCGAAGGGCCCGTCGCACAGGCCATGGAGCGGTACGGCCTCGGCGGCGCCGTCGAGTTCGTGAAGGGCATCTCCGACGCCGAACTCGTCGACCTGGTCCGTTCGGCCGAGGTGGCCTGTGTGCCGTCGCTCTACGAGGGCTTCTCGCTGCCCGCCGCCGAGGCCATGGCGACCGGCACCCCGCTGCTCGCGACGACGGGCGGCGCCATTCCGGAGGTCGCCGGACGGGACGGGGAGACCTGCCTGGCCGTGCCGCCGGGTGACGCCGACGCGCTGGCGGCCGGGCTCAGCCGGCTCCTCGGCGACGCGGAGCTACGGGCGCGGCTCGGCCGGGCCGGCCGTGAGCGGGTGCTACGGCACTTCACCTGGGCGCGCGCCGCGGAGGGCACGGTGGCCCGGTACCGCGAGGCGATCGCCGGCTCCGCCGCCCGCACCGAGCCGCGCGCCGCGACGACGGCGGTGGATCGCGCCGCGACGACCGCTGCCGGTCGCGCCGTGACGACGGCTGCCGACCGCGCCGCGGCCACGGCTGCTGATGGCCCCGCGACCTTGGCGGCCGATCGTCCCGTGACGACGGCTGCCGGCCGCTCCAGGACCTTGGCGGCCGACCGCACCGTGACGACCGCTGCCGATCGCCCCGCCACCTCGGCGGCCGACTCCGCCGCCCGGACCGAGACCTGCTCCGCGACGACGGCGGCAGCCGACGACCCCGCGGCCCCGGCGGCAGCCGATGGCCCCGCGACCCCGCATCCCGGCCCCTCCTCCGTAGGCGGGAGTTCCGCGGTCTCGGAGGTCGGCTCCCCAGACTTTGTCTCTTCAGAGGTTGTCAATTCCGAAGGCAGGGCCACGTGCTGACCGTCGACTTCTCCCGGTTCCCGCTCGCCCCGGGCGACCGCGTCCTGGACCTCGGCTGCGGGGCCGGCCGCCACGCCTTCGAGTGCTACCGGCGCGGCGCCCAGGTCGTGGCCCTCGACCAGAACGGCGAGGAGATCCGCGAGGTCGCCAAGTGGTTCGCGGCGATGGAGGAGGCCGGCGAGGCCCCGGCCGGCGCTACGGCCACCGCCATGGAGGGTGACGCGCTGGCTCTCCCCTTCCCTGACGAGTCCTTCGACGTCGTCATCATCTCCGAGGTCATGGAGCACATCCCCGACGACAAGGGCGTGCTCGCCGAGATGGTCCGCGTGCTCAGGCCCGGCGGGCGGATAGCCGTCACCGTGCCCCGCTACGGCCCTGAGAAGGTCTGCTGGACGCTCTCCGACGCGTACCACGAGGTCGAGGGCGGGCACATCCGCATCTACAAGGCGGACGAGCTCCTCGCGAAGATCAGGGAAGCCGGTCTGCGGCCGTACGGCACGCATCACGCGCACGCGCTGCACTCGCCGTACTGGTGGCTGAAGTGCGCGTTCGGCGTCGACAACGACAAGGCGCTGCCGGTGCGGGCGTACCACAAGCTGCTGGTCTGGGACATCATGAAGAAGCCGCTGGCCACGCGCGTCGCCGAGCAGGCGCTGAACCCGGTCATGGGCAAGAGCTTCGTCGTCTACGCCACCAAGCCGCATCTGCCCCGGACCGAGGCCGACACGAACACCGAGGTGGCCGCCAAGTGACCACCCCCCGGACAGAACACCTCGTCCTGCCCGGGGTCCTCACCGCCGAGCAGGCCGCCGCGACCGTCCGTGGCATCCTCGCCGTACAGCGGGAGGACGGCGCGATCCCGTGGTTCCGGGGGCATCACCTCGACCCCTGGGACCACATCGAGGCAGCGATGGCGCTGGACGCGGCCGGGGAGCACACCGCCGCCGAGCGGGCCTACAACTGGCTCGCCGAGCACCAGAACGAGGACGGCTCCTGGTACGCGGCCTACGCCGACGGCGCGCACGACGACGTCACCGACCGCTCCCGCGAGTCCAACTTCGTCGCCTATATCGCCGTTGGCGTATGGCACCACTACCTGTCGACCGGCGACGACACTTTCCTCGACCGGATGTGGCCCGCCGTGTATGCGGCCGTCGAGTGGGTGCTGCGGTTGCAGCGGCCGGGCGGCGAGATCGGCTGGCGGCGCGAGGACGACGGCACGCCCACCGACGACGCGCTGCTGACCGGGAGTTCGTCGATCCACCACGCGCTGCGCTGCGCGCTCGCCATCGCCGAGCAGCGTGAAGAACCGCAGCCGGACTGGGAGTTGGCGGTGGGCGCGCTGCGGCACGCGATACGGCTGCACCCGGAGCGGTTCCTCGACAAGGACCGGTACTCGATGGACTGGTACTACCCGGTGCTGGGCGGGGCGTTGACGGGTGCGGAGGCGGGTGCGCGGATCGAGAAGGACTGGGAGCGGTTCGTCGTGCCCGGGTTCGGGGTGCGGTGTGTCGTACCGAATCCATGGGTGACGGGCGGCGAGTCGGCCGAACTCGCCCTCGCGCTCTGGGTGGTGGGGGAGTCCGACCGGGCGTTGGAGATTCTCCAGTCCATTCGGCATCTGCGGGACGCGGAGTCGGGGCTGTACTGGACGGGATACGTCTTCGAGGACGACGCGATCTGGCCGCGGGAGCTGACCACGTGGACCGCGGGGTCGCTGCTGCTGGCCGTGGCCGCGCTGGGTGGGCATGAGGCCACGTGCGCGGTGTTCGGGGGAGAGCAGCTTCCTGCCGGGCTTGAGGTGGACTGCTGCGCCTGACGGGCCGGGTTCTGGCGTACCGCGGGGTTCTGGCGTACGGCGGGCTTTGGCGTAACGCGGACTTCTGGCCTACGGCGGGTGCGGCGCCGTCGGTGCGGGTCGCGCCCACGCGGCGCAGCCGTGTATCCGCACGGCCCCGCGCCCCATCGGGGCGCGACCCTGCACCGGCGTTTCTCAGTGGCGGTGCATCCGGTGGGCGATCGCGTGGCCGATGAACAGGTATACGACCGCCGCCAGGCCGTACCCTGCCACCACCCTCGCCCATGCCTCGTCGAACGTGAACAGGTCGTGCGACCAGCCGGCCAGCCAGCCGGCCGCGTGGTGGACGAACTGGACCAGGCTGTTCGCCCGGTTCGCGTCCAGCAGGTACATCAGTATCCAGAGGCCCAGGATGAGGGCCATGACGTCGGCGACGATCGCGACGACCGTGCCGGCCTGGTTTGCACCACGACGGGATTCAGGGGACATACGCTGCGGGTTGCCGCCGACCGGTCCTTGAAACCTGAACGGCGTTCCCCCGAGTGGCGCAACGCCGCCATCTGGGTGAGGCTGCCGGAGGAAGCACCCGCTCGGGGAGGACATCGAGACAACACGGGAGGACCCCGTGCCCGTACCGATACGGCGCCTCGTCGTCGCACTGGCCCTCTGCTGCGCCCTGGTCGCCGGCGGCACCGCCTGTGGCGTCAGCACGCAGAGCAAGTCCATCGACACCGGCAAGGTGGCGGTGCCCGTGGCCGGCACGCCCAGTCCGAGTACGTCCGCGGAGAAGCAGAAGTTCGCCAAGACCCGGTTCGTCACCAACGCGTCCCTGGCGGCCGGCGCGACCTACCAGTGGATCGTGAAGCCGTGGAAGGCCGGCAAGTTCAAGAAGGGCGCCCACGGCCGCACCTTGGCCCTGATCAAGGCAGGTGCCGCGGGCGCCTTCGCCTACAACCGGCTCAAGGCCGCCAAGCGGAACGCCGAGGGCGACCCGCTGCTGTCCAAGGCCGTCGCGCCGCTCTCGTCCGGCATCGACGCGCTGAAGGATCTGCCCTCCAAGCTCCGCAAGGGCGACGAGAACGCGGCGAGTTCGTTCAACGACGTCATCAACAAGGTCAAGGACGCCGGCAAGAGCGCCGGCGCCCCGGTCACCAACCAGGTGCCTTCGGCGTCTCAACTCGCCCACTGAGAACCGTGGTTAGGATGCGGCGCCGGAGTGCCATTCACCTTGTGTTCGGCCGGAGCTGACGCTTCCGGCGGAGACTGTCCGAGGCGGTCCCCGACGAACCGCTCCGCCTCCCGCGCCAGCGGCACATGGTCCGGGGAGGGCACGCGCCCCAGTATCCGAGTGCCAACCCGAGCCGCACGCGAGCCTCCTGACGCCACGTCAGACCATCGGTGGGTGACTGTACGACAACGGCCCCTCACCCGAAAGGGCAAGGGGCCGTACGCGGGTCTTCGACGTATCAGCCGCGCTGGATCCCGGAGGTGTCCTGCAGCACACCACGGCGGCCGTCCTGCGTCTGGGCCACCAGGGCGGCGCCGCGCTGCTCGACCGCCAAGTACCAGGTACCGGGCGCCAGTTCGGCGAGCGGCGCGGGCGAGCCGTCCTCCGCGAACAGCGGCCGCGCCACCGGGACGGCGAACCAGAACGGCGAGAAGTCGGGGGCGGGGGCAGCCGGCGACTGCTGTACGGCGGCCGGCGGCTGCTGCTGGCCGAACGGCTGACCCGGCTGCGGCTGAGCACCGTACGGCTGCTGCGGGGCGGCGGCACCGGGGTAGCCGTAACCGCTCGGAGGCTGGGCGCCGTAGGGCTGGGGGGCCTGGGGCTTGGGGGCCGGGATCAGGGCCGCCTGGAGGGCCGGGACCAGCGGGGTGGCGATCGCGGCCGCAGCCAGGACCAGGGCCGCGATCAGGCCGAGGATCAGGCCGGAACCGGCGCCGATGTTGAGGCTGTTGAAGTCGTCGAACGCGCCCAGCGGGTCGATGGTCGACCAGACCGCGGTCCACACGGCGAACACGGTGAGACCGACGCCGATCTGGCCCAGGTCGAGGCCGACGAACTTCAGCGGCTGCGGCAGCGCGCGGGCGAGGACGATCAGGACCGCGCCGGCGATACCGCCGACGTACATGCTCATCACCAGGCCGAGGTTGTCCCAGGCGTTCGGGGCACCGTTGCCGGACTTGTCGAACGTGTCGAGGAACGACGCGATGAACAGCAACACCGCTGCTCCGATCACCACGCCGTCGCCTCTAGTGAGGGAGCGGATATTCACTTCAGGTCCTTCGTAGGTCGTCTCGTCGGCGGAGGAGGCGTCGCGGGGGTGTGCCCCTCATCGTAGGAATCGTAGGAGGGACACTATCGTCCGAACGATCAGGGTGTCCGCCCGGATCCGCCCGCCGATGCCTACCCGCGCAGGAAACTCACGATTCCCGCAGAGATTCCCTGTGCCGCCTTCTGCCGCCAGGCTCCGCTCGTCAGCAGTGCCGCGTCCTTGCTATCGCCCATGTTGCCGCACTCGATGAACACCTTGGGAACCGTTGACAGATTGAGACCGCCGAGATCCTTACGTACGTCGAGACCGGTGCCGTTGCCGACGTAGTTGGACGGAGCGCTGCCCGTGGCCTTCGCGAAGTCGTTCTTGACGCGCTCACCGAGGGTGCGCGAGGGGCCGACGATCGGGCGGGTGTCGGCGCCGCCGGAGTGCACGGAGGCCGGGAGGATCACATGGAAACCGCGGTCGCCCTCGGGCATCCCGTCGGCGTGGATGGAGATGGCCGCGTCGGCGTGCGCGTCGTTCCCGAACTGCGCGCGCTGGGTCACGCACGGCCCCCACGCGGGCTTGTCCCCGTCATGGGTCAGCTTCACGGTGGCCCCCTGCCGCTCCAGCAGGGTCCGCAGCCGATGCGCGACGTCGAGCGTGAACCGGGCTTCCGTGTAACCGGCGTTGGTGGAGGCCCCCGTCGTGTCGCACTCCTTCCAGTTCGTCCCGATATCCACCTTCTGGTTGATCTCGGACGCGTGCTGGAAGTTCCCCGGGTTGTGCCCCGGGTCGATGACGACGACCTTGCCCTTCAGGGAGGGAACCGCACTCGGGCTGGGCACCTTGGCGTCATCGCTGGGCAACATGGCCGCCGACCTGGGCGTCGCCGCGTCCCCCTGCCCGACACCACTGCCACCACTGCGGCCACTGCCACCGGGCTTGCCCACCCCCTCGTACACCACCCATCCGAGCAGCGCACCGGGCACCAGCGCGGCAAGAGCGACAGCGAGCGGCGCCCGCGGGAACCGGCGCTGCCGCGGGGAATCGAATTCCGGGCCTGTGTAGGACACGACTGCGACTCTAACCGCGCCCTCAGATCCCCGCCCCCGTTCGCCGCAGGACGCGCAGCGAGTCGTGCGCCGAGACCTCCGCGAACGCACCCGACTCCAGGGCGCGGAGGTAGACGCGGTAAGGGGCCTGGCCGGTGAACTCGTCCTTCGGGTCCGGGAAGACGTCGTGGATCAGAAGGAGCCCGCCTTGGGCCACATGGGGGGCCCAGCCCTCGTAGTCGGCGGTGGCGTGCTCGTCGGTGTGGCCGCCGTCGATGAAGACGAACCCGAGGGGCGAGTGCCAGAACGAGGCGACCCGCGGGGAACGGCCGACGACGGCGACGACATGGTCTTCGAGCCCGGCCCGGTGCAGCGTCCGCCGGAAGGTGGGCAGCGTGTCCATCAACCCGAGCTCCGGGTCGACCGTCTCCGGGTCGTGGTAGTCCCAGCCCGGCTGCTGCTCCTCACTGCCCCGGTGATGGTCGACGGTGACAGCGGTGACCCCGGCCGCACGGGCCGCGTCGGCGAGGAGGAGGGTGGAGCGGCCGCAGTAGGTCCCGACTTCCAGGAGCGGGAGGCCGAGCGCTCCGGCCTCGACTGCGGCCGTGTACAGCGCCAGCCCCTCGTGCAGCGGCATGAACCCCTTGGCCTTCTCGAACGCGGCCAGAGTCTCGGGCTGGGGTGCGACCACGGCCATGGGGATCCCTTCGGTCCTGCGACATTCCGACCGCCCATGCTGCCGCACCCCCTGCCAGAGCCCGGACAGGGGGTGCGATGGAAATGCCGTCAGGGGCAGCGCGCCCCTTCAGGGACGCGGGGCTGTATCAATGTGCGGCTCCGCCGCGTGGGCGCGACCAGCTTCCACCCACCCGCAGGCGACAACGCACCCGCAGCCGACAACGCGCCCGCTACGCCGAAACCGTCTCCCCGGGCAACGAAAGATCCAGGTCAACGGCTCGCTCATCGCCCCTGTGCGACGCCGAAGAAGCCAACGGCCCATGCCCTGCCGCCTTCGCGGCCAGCACATACGCCCCCTCGGTCGGCACCGCGAGAGCGTACGTACCGTCGTCACCGGACAGCGTGGCCCCCGCCTGCCGCCCCCGCCGGTCGATCAGCGTGACCTTGGCACGGGCCACCGGGACACCGTGGGCGTCGAGCACCCTCCCACGGAAGCCCCGCAGCACTTCCTCGGCGTTGGCCAGCGCGGCGTCCTCGTCGCTGCTCGCCCGCAGCCGCGTGTGCTGGGCGGCCTCCGCCGCCGGCAGGCTCCGCTTCGGCAGGAGCAGGGCGAGAACCAGACCCACGGCCACCGCACCCGTCGCGATCAGGAAGGAGACCCGGAAGCCGTGCATGGTGGGGATGGCGACGCCGCCCACGTGGTTCGCCGTGTTGGCCAGCACCATCCCGATGACGGCGCTGGACACGGACGTGCCGATGGACCGCATCAGCGTGTTGAGACCGTTCGCCGCGCCCGTCTCCGACGCGGGGACCGCGCCGACGATCAGGGCCGGGAGGGAGGAGTACGCGAGGCCGATGCCCGCGCCCAGGATCACCGCGATGACCAGGCTCTGCCAGGCCGCGCTCATCAGGCCCAGCCCACCGCCGTAGCCGATGCCGATGATCAGCATGCCGAGGATCAGGGTGGTCTTGGGGCCGTACTTGGCGGACAGCCGCGCGTAGACGGGGGCGGTGAACATCATCGTCAGGCCCAGCGGGGCGACCAGCAGACCGGCGGACACCATCGACTGGCCGAGGCCGTAGCCGGTGGCCTTCGGCAGCTGGAGCAGCTGCGGCAGGACCAGCGAGACGACGAAGAAGCTGACGCCGACCATGATGGAGGCGAGGTTGGTGAACAGCACCGCCGGGCGGGCCGTGGTGCGCAGGTCGACCAGCGGGGCCTTGACCCGCAGCTCCATCACGCCCCACAGGAGGAGGACGGCGGCGGAGGCGGCGAAGAGCCCGAGCGTGGTGCCGGAGGCCCAGCCCCAGTCGCTGCCCTTGGTGATCGGAAGGAGGAAGAGGACCAGGCCCGCGGAGAGACCGATCGCGCCCAGGACGTCGAACGTGCCCTTGGCGCGCGCCGGGGACTCCGGTACGGCGAAGAGGGTGAGGGCGATGGCTACGACACCCAGGCCGGCGGCGCCGTAGAACAGGGCGTGCCAGTCGGCCTGCTGCGCGACCAGGGCCGCGGCGGGCAGCGCGAGGCCGCCGCCGACGCCGATCGAGGAGCTCATCAGGGCCATCGCGGAGGGGAGCTTCTCGCGCGGCAGCATGTCGCGCATCAGGCCGATGCCCAGCGGGATCGCGCCCATGGCGAAGCCCTGGAGGGCACGGCCCGCGATCATCGTGAGCAGATCGCTGGTGAGTGCGCTGATCAGCGCGCCCACCACCATCACGGCGAGGCTGAATATCAGCATCCGCCGCTTGCCGTACAGGTCGCCGAGGCGGCCCATGATCGGAGTGGCCACGGCGCCCGACAGCAGCGTCGAGGTGAGGACCCAGGTGGCGTTGCTGGGCGCGGTGCCCAGCAGTTGCGGCAAGTCCTTGATGACCGGAACGAGCAGGGTCTGCATCACCGCGACCACGATGCCCGCGAAGGCGAGAACCGGGACCACGGCCCCGCTCGCGCCCCGGGTGGGCTGGCCGGTCGTCGTGTGCGTCATTGAGTGAGGCCTCCGGGCCAAGAGAGTGACGGGAACTGAGGGATCCGCATCGGTCAGGTGCCGGGTAAACCTCGTATGCACAGGCAACTATTCCGTTGCTTCGAGCTTCTAACGAATCCTTGACCGCCCCATGGGTTTCTGATCTGCCGTCAGCGTCTGGTCGATGAGCTGCTGACGTAGGAGGCACTCGGCATGTGCGCCGTCGGCGAATCGGGCAAGCTCGTCGAGTCCGGCGCGACGACGTACGGCGGCCGCTGGGTGGTGGACCCCACCGTAGGGCTCATCTCCAAGGGGCACCCGCTGGGCGCGATCGGCCGGCGGAGCCGGGATGTAGACCGTACGACCGAGGGCCGGGTGGGTCGAAAAGCCGATGCAAGGACCGTAACCGCCTTGAGAGCATGACGGTCATGCTCGAAGCCGCGGACACCCCACGAATATCCCGCCGTACCGCGCCCCCCACCTGGCTGGTGGTGGCGCTGGCGTGCGCCGGTCAGTTCCTGGTCGTGCTCGACGTGTCCGTGGTGAACGTGGCGCTGCCGTCGATGCGCGCGGACCTGGCGCTGAGCACGTCCGGCCTGCAGTGGGTGGTGAACGCGTACGCCATCGCCTTCGCCGGCTTCATGCTGCTCGGCGGGCGGGCCGGTGACCTGTACGGCCGTAAGCGGATGTTCCTGGTCGGGCTCGGTCTGTTCACACTGGCCTCGCTCGGCGGCGGCCTCGCCCAGGACGGCTGGCAGCTGCTGCTCGCCAGGGCCGTGCAGGGGCTGGGCGCGGCGGTGCTGGCGCCCTCCACGCTGACCCTGCTCACGGCCGCCGTGCCGGAGGGGCCGGCCCGGGCGCGGGCGATCGCCACCTGGACGGCGGTCGGTGCCGGGGGCGGCGCGGCCGGCGGACTGGTCGGCGGGGTGCTGGTGGACGTGCTGTCCTGGCGCTGGGTGCTGCTGATCAACGTGCCGGTGGGCGCGCTGGTCCTCGCCGGGTCCGTGCGGTGGCTGGTGGAGAGCCGCGCCGGTGCCGGACGGCGGCTCGACCTGCCCGGCGCGGTGCTGGTGACCGCGGGCCTCGCGACCCTGGCGTACGGCGTCTCGCAGACCGAGGCCAAGGGGTGGATGGCGGCGGCCACACTGGTCCCGCTGGCCGCCGGGTTCGCGCTGATCGGGCTGTTCCTGGCCGTCGAGGCGCGTACGGCGGCCCCGCTGATGCCGCTGGGCCTGCTGGGGCGGCGGCCGGTGGCGTCGGCCAACGCGGCCATGCTGGTGTCCGGTTCGGCGATGTTCTGCATGTGGTACTTCATGACCCTCTACGCCCAGAACGTCCTCGGCTACTCCCCGCTGGAGGCCGGCCTCGCCCTGGTGCCCAGCTCGGTGGCGGTGCTCGTCGGCTCCAAGCTGGCGCCCCGGCTGATGGGGCGGGCGGGAGCGCGGACGGTGGCGGTGGCGGGAACGCTGGTCGCGGTGACCGGGTTCGGCTGGCAGTCGACCATGGGCCCGCACGGCGCCTACACGACGGCGATCATGCTCCCCGGGATCCTGATGATGCTCGGCGCCGGCCTGGCCGCGACCCCGCTGGCGGCGCTGGCCACGTCCGGGGCGGCGCCGGCAGAGGCCGGGCTGCTCTCGGGCCTCATCAACACCTCGCGCACGATGGGCGGTTCGCTGGGGCTCGCGGTGATGTCGGCGGTCGCGGCGGCCCGGACCGGCACGGACGGCGGGGCCGCGGCCCTGACCGAGGGGTACGCGCTGGCCTTCCGCACCAGCACCGGGCTGCTGCTGGCCGGGGCGGTGCTGATGCTGCTGTGGCTGCCGGGAAGAATTTCGCCGACGCCCGCCGGATGAGGCAACGGTCCGGGCGGCTCGTGGACTCCTCTTTGCATCCAGGAGGTGCCCATGGGGGAACGGAAGAACGCTCGGAACGAGGAGTTCCAGAGCTTCATGATCGGCCGCACGACAGCCGTGGCCGAGCCGGCCGTCGGGTTCTCCGCGGAGGTGGCGGAATAGGCCGAAGAAAGCTCAAAGCCACCCCTGCTGCCGGGCCTCCCGTACCGCCTCCGCGCGGTTGCGGGTGCCGGTCTTGCCGATCGCGGCGGAGAGGTAGTTGCGGACCGTCGACTCCGACAGATGCAGCTTCGCCGCGATGTCGGCGACGGTCGCGCCGTCCACCGACGCCTTCAGCACATCGCACTCGCGGGCGGTGAGCGGGTTCGGCCCGGCGCTGAGCGCGGCCGCGGCGAGCGCCGGGTCGACCACCGTCTCCCCGGCGAGCACCCGCCTGATCGACCGGGCCAGGTCCTCGACCGGACCGTCCTTGACGAGGAAGCCGGCCGCCCCGGCCTCCATGGCCCGGCGCAGATAGCCGGGCCGGCCGAAGGTGGTCAGGATCAGCACCCGGCAGTCGGGCGCCTGCTCGCGCAGCTCCGCCGCCGCGTCCAGGCCGCTCAGGCCCGGCAGTTCGATGTCGAGGAGGGCCACGTCGGGCCGGTGGGTCAGCACGGCGTCCACGATCGCGTCGCCCGTCCCGACCTGAGCGACGACCTCGATGTCCGGCTCCATCCCGAGCAGCAAGGCGAGGGCCCCGCGCATCATGCCCTGGTCCTCGGCGAGCAGCACCCTGATGGACTTGCCGGGCCGGTGGTCCCGGGGCATCTCGTTCGCAGGCTCGTACACAGCCCAAGCCTAGCCTCGGGCCCGGTAATTAAAGAGCGGTCATTGTTCTGCTCCGCAGGGCTTGACGACGGTTGACCGTGCTCAAGCAATCACCTCTGCAATTCCCCGTCGTTCGCGTCGTACAACTACCCGACGAAATACCTGCGCCACTACAACTACGACCTCTACACAGCGAGCGACGGCGGTTCCAACGCCTGGGACAGCGCCACCTCCTGGGTGGACGACGTGAGCTGGGTCGTCAGCTCGCCCTGGGCGCCGTAACAACCGCTGAGGCAAGCGACTCCAGTGTCCCGGTGGGAAGTTCCACGGCGACCGTGAAGCCCCCGCGTGGCGACGGGCCGGCCCTGAGGGAGCCGCCCGCCGCCGCGAGGCGCTCGGTCAGCCCCTTCAGACCGGTGCCGCCGACGCCCTCCCGGCGGGGCTCGGCGGCCACCGCGCCCGAACCGTCGTCGGTGACCGTCAGCCGGACCCGCTCGGCGGCGCCGGCGACGGTGATCTCGCAGCGGCCGGCGTCGCTGTGCCGGACGACGTTGGTGACCGCCTCGCGAACCACCCAGCCGAGCAGTGTCTCGGTCTGCGGGGCGAGCGGCGCCCCCGACTGCCGGACCACCGGCTCGATGCCCGCCGCCGACAAAACCGAGCGGGCCCGGGTGAGTTCCGTGGCCAGGCTGCCCTCCCGGTAGCCGGTGACGGCCTCGCGGATCTCGGTGAGCGCCTGCCGGCCGACCGACTCGATGTCGGAGATCTGCGACAGCGCCGCGTCCATGTCGCGGCGCGCGAGCCGCCGGGCCGCCTCCGACTTGACGACGATCACCGAGAGGGTGTGCCCGAGCAGGTCGTGCAGATCCCGGGAGAAGCGCAGCCGCTCCTTCTCCACCGCGCGCCGGGCCAGTTCCTCGCGGGCCGCGCGCAGTTCCCGTACCGCTTCGGTCAGGGAGAGGATCGCGGCGGTGATCATCGTCGACAGGAAGGTGCCGTAGGCGATGGTGACGGCGTCCGAGCCTTCCCGGTACCAGGAGACGGCACCCGCGAAGCAGGCCAGGGTGATCCCGGCACGGCCCAGCCAGGGCCCGCGCAGCACCGCGCCGGTGGCGAGACCGAGCAGCGGGAAGAACATCAGCCAGTTGCCGCCGTAGCCGAGGGCCAGGCCGGTGGTCAGCAGGCCCATGAGGAGCAGGGCGACCCGGGTGGAGGTGGACTCACGGGCCTCTTTGCGGAAGGAGCGGAAGGTGACGTAGATGTACAGGGAGTTGAAGGCGAGCAGTCCCAGGGCGCCGACCCACGGGTTCGGCGTCTTGCCCTGGAGGAGATTGGAGAAGGAGCCCAACCCCATCAGCAGCCAGGGGAGCAGAGCGAACCCGGAGGGCGGCGGGCCCAGGTGGTCGGGCACCCGGCCGTCCCCCCGCGCGGACCTCCGCTGCTCCTTGAAACGGGCCATCTCGTCCCGCCACTGGGCGCGCGCCACCTGCCAGGCCTTCACCTGGCACCTCATCCCCTGCCACCACGACATGTCGCTCTTCCCCCGATCCGCACAGTTCCAGCGGAACGACCATACGAAAGGGCACGCCGGTCCGGCAGGGGTGGATGTACGGCCTTGGGCAGGACAAATGTCATGGCCCGGCACGACCAGATCTGACACCGTGTCAGGAGCCTTCACAACTGTGGAGCGCCCGGCTATACAGGGGGCCGCTTTACTGGAACGCGTTCTAGATCTGCCCCGTGGACGACCTCGGTGCGGCCGACGGTGCGGACGGCCGTGCCGGGGTCTTGAGACACCTCAGGAGCCGTATGCCCATCGACGCAGCCAAGGCCCTCGCCGCCGAACCCCGGTCCGGGGAGATCCGCTGGGACCGCCGGGACGTCCAGCTCTACCACCTCGGCATCGGCGCGGGCCGCCCCGCGACCGATCCCGCCGAGCTGCGCTACACCCTGGAGACCCGGCTGCATGTGCTGCCCAGCTTCGCCACCGTCGCGGGAGCCGGCGCGCCCGGGGTGATCAGTGGACTGTCCATGCCCGGCGTCGACGTCGACCTCGCCAAGGTGCTGCACGGCGGCCAGTCCCTCACCCTGTACCGCCCCATCCCGGCCGAGGGCACGGCGACTGCCACCGGCCGGATCGCGGCCGTCTACGACAAGGGCAAGGCGGCCGTCCTGGTGATGCGCACCGAAGTCGCGGACGCCGACGGCCCCCTGTGGACCAACGACGCGCAGATCTTCGTACGAGGGGAGGGCGGCTGGGGCGGCGACCGCGGCCCCTCAACGCGCCCTGACCCGCCCGCCGGCGAGCCCGACCGGACCGTCGAGCGCCCGATCCGAGAGGACCAGGCCCTGCTCTACCGCCTCTCCGGCGACTACAACCCGTTGCACGCCGATCCGGAGTTCGCCAAGCTCGCCGGCTTCGACCGGCCCATCCTGCACGGGCTGTGCACCTACGGCATGACGCTCAAGGCGGTCGTGGACACCCTGCTCGGCGGGGACGTGAGCAGGGTGCGGTCGTACACCACCCGGTTCGCGGGCGTGGTGTACCCGGGGGAGACGCTCCGGATCCGCATGTGGCACACACCGGAGTCCACCCGGGTCGCCGTCAGCGCAGTCGAGCGGGACGACGCGCCCGTCCTCGCCGACACGACCGTCGAACACTCTTGATCAAGTTTGATCAAGCTCGAGCCGGCTTGGTCCAGTACGCAGTTGAGGGGAGAGCCGCACCATGCGCGCAGCCGTACTGCACGAGATCGGCCAGGAGAAGCTGGAGGTCCTCGACGACGCGCCGGGTTGGAGCGGCCCGCCGAGCGGATCAACGGCCAGCTGCTGGTCGTCCACGGCGGTATGGTCGCGATCGTCGAACGGCCGCGTGTCCAGGCCAAGTTCGACAGCAAGCAGGACACCTTCAGCTACGACGAACTCGACGCCCTGCTCACCCCGCACTACGCCGACCGGCCGCCGGGGGAGACCTTCGCGGCGGCGGAGGTGCGGGGGCTGAAACGGCAGTAGGACGAGAGACGACAGCGGCCCCACCCCCAGAAGGGCGGAGCCGCTGTCGTACGTATCGTCAGGCCGCCCTCTCGACCGGCTCCGGCTTGCGGTGCCGGCCGCTAGGGGCCGATTCGCTCTCCTGGGCCGAGACCTCACCACGGTGTTTGCCGTGGCCATCCGTCTCCTGAAGGCCGGCGGACAGCTGCTCGTACGTGCTGGCGTCGTTCATCGGAAGAATTCACCCCGTCAACATGATCTTTCTTACAGCGCGGCGAGTTTAACCGGCCCACCACGGGGCGATTCCAGGCGGCCACGCCGACCGCTGCTAGTTCGTTACAAGCCACCTCTACTTCGTTACAAGCCGCCCCAGCGGGGCCTGCTGCAAGGGCACCGGCCGGGCCGCAACAGGTTCCGGAGGGTCCGGTTCCGCCTGCTCGCCGGGCGTCCTCGACGCCCCGGCAGCCGTGCCGTCCCGAACCGGATCCCCCCGGCCCGCGTCCCCCGGTCCCCCGTACTCCCGTGTCTCCCCCCAGGGAACCGCGAACGCCGCCACGCCGCACGGGACCTCCCCCGTGGCGTACGGCAGCCGCAGCACCCCGTCCTCCGTCCACAACCCGCTGCCCGCCAACCATCCTTCAGGCGCCGCGAGATGACGCAGCCAACGTTCTCTGGGCCGCCAGGCACCGACCCAGCTGCCCATCGGCCCGTCGATCCGCAGCGCCACCCCGCAGTTCTCCGGCATCAGCACCTGCCCCGGCTGGATCGCGAACGGCCTCACCGCGCACTCCGCCACCCCCAGGCACTCCGGGAAGCGCACCGGCAGTGTGCTGCCGAGGACACCCCAGCCCAACCGTTCCTGCCCGGGGGAGGGCGCGTCCGAGCCGACCAGGATCAGCCCGCTGTCCGGGTCGGCGAGCAGCAGCCGGTCGTCGCTGTGCGCCGCGATCTGCAGCAGTGGCGACACCTCGCCGCCCCGGTCCAGGTCGACCACGACCGCCTTGGTCCGCCCGCCCAGCTCCCGGTCCAAGGCCAGCAGCCGCCGGCGCCGGTCCAGCCAGATCCCGCCCGAACAGTGCCCCGGAACCGCCGCGAGTGGCTCGGGTCCGAAGGCCCCGCCCACCACCAGCCACACGGTGGAGGAACGCGGCCCCACGGCGAGCGCATAGGCGGTTCTGCCTCCCGGCGCGGGCGGCAGCAGCCGTAGCGAAGCACCCGGATCCGGGCACTCCACCGCCCCCAGCGGCAGCTCACCGGTCCCAGGCCCGGTCGGATACAGCAGGGCGAAGTGGTGCCGCCCGTCCACCAGCCGGCGGATCAGCACCCGCCCGTCGCCCATCGGCTGCACCTCCGTACCCGGCTCCTCGGGCTGGTTGCCGGGCAGCGGCACGGCGTACGGCTCGTGGCCGTCCAGCGTCCACCGCTCCGGGAACCAGGAACCTTCCTGCTGGGCCAGCCGGGCCGCGTACGCGCCGTCCACCGTGATGGCGCAGCCCGCCCTCGGCGCGCTGTCGTCCTCGCCCGCAGCCGACGGTTCGATCGCACAGGCCGTCATCGCTCGGTCACCTCCGGCAACGAAGCTAGTTTTCGCACGCACAGACGGGAGAGCGGCGGCCGACGACTTCACACATACGGGTGCACACTCGGCGATTCGCCTGAGGAAACGGGGACGGGTGTGCTGCGCGTTGCTCCCGTGGGCGAGCAGGTACGGCCGCGCGGAACAGGCAGGTAGCCTTTTCCCCGTGCCCCGTCTGTCAGAAGTCATCGCCGCGCTGGAGAACCTGTGGCCCGCCGAGCGGGCCGAGTCCTGGGACGCGGTCGGCACCGTCGTGGGCGACCCCGAGCAGGAGGTCACCCGCGTCCTGTTCGCCGTGGACCCGGTGCGGGACATCGTCGACGAGGCGGTGAAGCTGGGCGCCGACCTGCTGGTCACCCACCACCCCCTCTATCTGCGCGGCACGACGACGGTCGCGGCGACCCACTTCAAGGGCCGGGTGGTCCACACCCTCATCAAGAACGACATCGCGCTGCACGTCGCCCACACCAACGCCGACACCGCCGACCCGGGCGTCTCCGACGCGCTCGCGGGGGCCCTGGACCTGAGGGTGGTACGGCCCCTCGTCCCTGACCCCACCGATCCGGAGGGCCGCCGGGGCCTGGGCCGCGTCTGCGAACTGGACCACCCGGTGACCGTCCGGGAGCTGGCGGAACGGGCCGCCGCCCGGCTGCCCGCCACCGCGCAGGGCATCCGCGTCGCCGGCGACCCCGACACCCTCGTCCGTACGGTCGCCGTCAGCGGCGGCAGCGGCGACAGCCTCCTCGACGTCGTCCGCGCCGCCGGGGTGGACGCCTTCCTCACGGCGGACCTGCGCCACCACCCGGCGGCAGAATTCACGGCGGCTGTCGCCCACAGTCCCCTCGCGCTGCTCGACGCGGCGCACTGGGCCACCGAGTGGCCCTGGTGCGAGCTGGCCGCAGCCCAGCTCGACGAGATCTCCGACCGCCACGGCTGGGACCTTCGTGTGCACGTCTCCAAGACGGTCACCGACCCCTGGACCAGCCACACACCGTCCCTTGGAGCCCCCAACTGAACGCCGCGCCCGCCGACCAGATCCGACTCCTCGACGTCCAGGCCCTGGACGTCCGCCTTCAGCAGCTGGCGCACAAGCGGAAGTCGCTGCCCGAGCACGCCGAGATCGAGTCGCTTACGAAGGACCTCACCCAGCTGCGCGACCTGCTCGTGGCCGCGCAGACCGAGGAGAGCGACACCGCCCGCGAGCAGACCAAGGCAGAGCAGGACGTGGACCAGGTGCGTCAGCGCGCCGCCCGCGACCAGCAGCGCCTGGACTCCGGCGCGGTCACCTCCCCGAAGGACCTGGAGAACCTGCAGAAGGAGATCGCCTCCCTCGCCAAGCGCCAGGGCGACCTGGAGGACGTGGTCCTGGAGGTCATGGAACGCCGCGAGTCCGCCCAGGAGCGGATCGCCGAACTGACCGAGCGGGTCGGCGCCGTCCAGGGCCGGATCGACGAGGCCACCGGCCGCCGGGACGCCGCGTCCGAGGAGATCAACGCCGAGGCGGCCACGGTCACCAAGGAGCGCGAGGTCATCGCGGGCTCCGTACCGGCGGACCTGCTGAAGCTCTACGACAAGCTGCGCGAGCAGCAGGGCGGCATCGGCGCGGCCAAGCTGTACGCCCGCAGCTGCCAGGGCTGCCGCCAGGAGCTCGCCATCACCGAGCTGAGCGAGATCCGTGCGGCAGCGCCCGACACGGTCGTGCGCTGCGAGAACTGCCGCCGCATCCTGGTGCGCACGTCCGAGTCCGGCCTGTAGTAAGGGGCTTACGTGGCAAGGGAGTTCATCGTCGAGGCGGACGGCGGCTCCCGGGGCAACCCGGGCCCCGCCGGCTACGGCGCGGTGGTCATCGACGCGGCGACGGGCGAGACGCTGACGGAGGTGGCCGAGTACCTCGGCGTCGCCTCCAACAACGTCGCCGAGTACCGCGGCCTCCTCGCGGGCCTGCGCGCGGCGCACGACCTGGACCCGGACGCCGTCGTCCACGTCCGCATGGACTCCAAGCTGGTCATCGAGCAGATGTCCGGCCGCTGGAAGATCAAGCACCCCGACATCAAGCCGCTGGCGATGGAGGCGGCACGGCTGTTTCCGGCGGAGCGGGTGACGTACGAGTGGATCCCGCGGGAGCAGAACAAGCACGCCGACCGCCTGGCGAACGAGGCGATGGACGCGGGCGCCCGCGGCGAGCGATGGTCGGCTTCGGCGTCCACGGCGGAGCTGGATGCGCGGGCTGAGCGGCCGGGTGCGGCGAAGCCACCGACAGCGGCCAGAGCGCCCCGTAAGGGGCCCGGGGCTGAGACATACGCGGCTCCGCCGCGTGGGCGGGATGAGCCCCCACCGGCCGGCACTGTGACCACTACCGAGGCAGCGGGCGCAGACGTCCGCGCCGCGCACACCGTGTCGAGCCCCGGCTGGAGCTCGGCCCCCGACATGGGCACTCCGGCCACCTTCGTCCTGCTCCGCCACGGCGAGACCCCCCTGACCCCCCAGAAGCGCTTCTCCGGCAGCGGAGGCACCGACCCCGCCCTCTCCGACATCGGCCAGGGGCAGGCGCGGCGTGCCGCCGAGGCCCTCGCCCGGCGCGGCACGATCGACGTGATCCTCGCCTCCCCGCTCACCCGCACCCGGCAGACGGCGGCGGCCGTGGCTGCCCCCCTCGGCCTCGACGTCACGATCGAGGAGGGGCTCAAGGAGACGGACTTCGGCGCCTGGGAGGGTCTCACCTTCGGCGAGGTCCGCGAGCGCTACCCGGACGACCTGAACGCCTGGCTCGCCGACCCGGAGGCCCACCCCACCGGCGGCGGCGAGAGCTTCGCCGAGACCGCGACGCGCATCGCGGCCACCCGGGACGAGCTGGTCGCGGCCTACGCGGGCCGCACGGTCCTCCTGGTCACCCACGTCACGCCCATCAAGACGTTCGTGCGGCTCGCCCTGGGCGCCCCCGCGGAGTCCCTGTTCCGCATGGAACTGTCGGCGGCCTCCCTGTCGGCGGTGGCGTACTACGCGGACGGCAACGCGAGCGTACGGCTCTTCAACGACACGTCCCACTTGCGTCCCTGAGGCCCCCGAGCCCGGCCGCGGCCCGCGCCAGCGACTCGACGCGGGCCCAGTCCCGGGCGGCCACGGCGTCCGCCGGGAGCATCCAAGTACCGCCCACGCAGCTTACGTTGGGCAGGGCGAGGTACTCCGGGGCGTTGTCCGCGCCGATCCCTCCCGTCGGGCAGAAGCGGGCCTGGGGGAGGGGACCGGCGAGCGACTTCAGATACGCCGTGCCCCCGGCGGCCTGCGCCGGGAAGAACTTCATCTCCCGCACCCCGCGTTCGAGCAGCGCCACCACCTCCGAGGCGGTCGACACGCCCGGCAGGAACGGCACCCCGGACGCGACCATCGCCCCCAGCAGCCCCTCCGTCCACCCCGGACTCACCAGAAACCGCGCCCCGGCCGCCACGCACTCCGTGACCTGCCCGGGTGTGAGCACGGTCCCCGCTCCGACCACCGCGTCCGGCACCGCATCGGCGATCGTCCTGATCGCGTCGAGCGCGGCCGGGGTCCGCAGGGTCACCTCGATCGCGGGCAGCCCCCCGGCCACCAGCGCACGCGCGAGCGGCACGGCATCGCCGGCGTCCTCGATCACGACGACGGGGACGACGGGGGCGAGGTCCAGCACGGAGGTGGGCATGGCCGACATCCTGCCGGGGGTGATGCATGCTGCGCAAAGGGCGTTGCGCATGTTGCAATGCGAGAGGGTGTGGCGACGGTGAGAGGGGCCAACTGCGGTAAGTGACCCGAACCAGCGTTACGCCCCGACGCGAGACCCCGAGGCTAGATCCCGGACGCTAGACCCGGCGTCAGACCCTCTAACCCTGGTGAACCTCCGTAACCAACACATCCAGCGCCCACCCCTGCCCCGCCTTCCCCGGCGCCGTGGCCTCCACCTCGTACCCCAGGTCCCGCAACGCCTCCACCAGCTCACCCGGCGTGCCCGGCGCGATCCCGGCGGTGAGAAGACTCCGTACGATCCGCCCCTTCGTCGCCTTGTTGAAGTGGCTCACCACCTTCCGCGTCGGCGCATGCAGCACCCGCACGGTCGCCGTCCGCGAGGCCACATCCCCCTTCGGCTTCCACGCGGCCGCGTACGCCGCCGACCGGAGATCCAGCACCAGCCCCGCCCCG
Organism: Streptomyces sp. NPDC005866; assembly: GCF_040629895.1. NCBI lineage: Bacteria > Bacillati > Actinomycetota > Actinomycetes > Kitasatosporales > Streptomycetaceae > Streptomyces > Streptomyces sp. NPDC005866. Next base: position 51,231 of record NZ_JBEXWP010000006.1, on the reverse strand, counting down.
GCCGCCTCCGGCAGCACCTCCGCCATCGGCTTCCGCCAGTGCGTCCCCAGCGCCCCGAGCCCCGGCAGCCTCACCCCCATCGAGCAGCGGTACGACGGGATCCGGTCCGTCACCCGGACCGCGCCCCACAGTCCCGAGAAGACCAGCAGCGACCGCGCGGCCCGCCTCTTCGCGGCAGCGTCCAGGGTGGCCAGACCGAGGGCGTCGTACAGCACCCCCGTGTAGATCTCCCCAGCCGGTCGTGCGCCCGCCGTCCGCAGTGCCGCGTTCTTGGCGACCTCGCCGCGCAGCCCCTCGCTCAGCCCGAGGACCTCGCTCGCCTTCTCCTCATCGCCGGCGCACAGGTCGACCAGCTCGGCGAGCACGGCCTCGCGCGCGTCCGCGAGCCCCGGCAAGGACAGCGACTCCGGCTTCAGCGGGGCAGCGCGGCCCGAGGACGCCTTGCCTTCCGAGGGCGGCAGCAGGACCAGCACACGTACTCCTGTTCGACATCAACCTTCGTCATCAACGCTTCGCGCCAGCGTAAAGCGCCGGACCAGCGCGATGTGACTACGCTCGTCGTATGCCCAGCCGCCACATCCGCGTCAAGGGCGCCCCTGAGGCCCCCCTGCGGGCCGCGCTCGCCGCGCTCCGGGCCGATCTCGGCGTCCCGGAGAGCTTCCGGCCCGAGGTGCTCGCGGAGGCCGAGGGTGCCGCCAGGTACCCGGCCGTGCCCGCTCACGACGCGACCGACATCCCCTTCTTCACGGTCGACCCGCCCACCGCCAACGACCTCGACCAGGCGATGCACCTCTCCCGGCGCGACGGCGGCCACCGCGTCCGGTACGCCATCGCCGACGTCGCCGCCTTCGTCGTGCCCGGCGGCGACCTGGACTCCGAGGCACACCACCGCGTGACGACGCTCTACTTCCCGGACGAGCGGGTCCCGCTGCACCCCGCCGTGCTGAGCGAGGGCGCGGCCAGCCTGCTCCCCGGCCAGACCTGCCCGGCCGTCCTGTGGACCATCGACCTGGACGAAGACGGCCGGATGCTGACCGCCGACGTCCGCCGGGCCCTCGTCCGCAGCCGGGCCAAGCTGGACTACGCGGGCGTGCAGCAGCGCATCGACGACGGGACCGCCGAGGAACCGGTGGCGCTGCTCAAGGAGATCGGCGAGGCACGCGAGCGGCTGGAGGTGGAGCGCGGCGGTATCTCCCTCAACGTGCCGGAGCAGGAGATCGTCGAGAACGACCACACCTACCAGCTCAGCTACCGCGCCCCGCTGCCCGCCGAGGCCTGGAACGCCCAGATCTCCCTGCTCACCGGCATGGCCGCCGCCGATCTGATGCTGGCCCACGGCACCGGCGTGCTGCGTACCCTCCCGGTCGCCCCCGACGGCGCGGTCGCGCGGCTGCGCCGTACCGCCACCGCCCTGCACATCGACTGGCCGCACCATGTCTCGTACGCGGAGCTGATCCGTTCCCTGAACCCCCGCCGCCCCCGGCACGCGGCCTTCCTCCAGGAGTGCACCACGCTCCTGCGCGGCGCCGGCTACACCGTCTTCCGGGACGGCGAGCTGCCCGCGATCACCACCCACGCGGCCGTGGCCGCCCCCTACGCCCACTGCACCGCGCCCCTGCGCCGCCTGGCCGACCGCTACGCCTCGGAACTCTGCCTGGCGGCGGCGGCCGGCGAGAACCCGCCCGACTGGGTACTGAAGGCGCTGGACACGCTCCCCAGGACGATGGCCGAGGGCTCGCGGCGCGCGGGCACGGTGGAGCGGGAGTGCGTCGACATCGTGGAGGCGGCCCTGCTCAAGGACCGGGTCGGGGAGGTCTTCGACGGGTACGTGGTGGAGGTCGAGGAGCGTCAACCGACCGTGGGGCGGGTGCAGTTGCAGCAGCCCGCCGTCATAGGCCGGATCGAGGACGGCGAGCGTCTTCCGCTGGGCGAGCGGCTGCGGGTGCGGCTGACCCAGGCCGATCCGGGGACGGCGAAAGTGCGGTTCGCGCCCGCTTGAGCGGTCAGCCGCCGGATCCGGGCGAGGACGACGGCGTGCCGGAGGGTGTAGTCCCGGATGGGGGCACCTCCCGCTGTCACCTCCGTGCGGCGCCAACTCGTGGGCGACCCGTTCGCGGAGATCGTCGAGGACCATCGGGAGCGGATGGGGGCGGCGTTCGACGCGCTGGAGCGGATGGGGCATGGAACCGGCGCCTGAAGGCGTTGCACCCTTAGCGCACAGGGGGGTGCCGAAGGTGGCAGAACAAGCACGGTGGACAAGGGCGAGACTGGGCCGCTGCGGCCCGTCGCTCGACATGCTGACGGCTCGGTTCGACAAGCATGTGTACGCGCCACACGCGCACGCCGAGTTCACGATCGGGGTGTGCGTGGGCGGCTCCGAGGTGATCGCCTACCGGGGCGGCCACATCCGCACCGGCCCCGGTTCCATCGTCGTCCTGGCCCCCGGCGAGATGCATACGGGCGGCCCGGCCACGGCCACCGACGGCTACGCCTACCGCGCCCTGTACGCCGACCCGTCCCTGCTGGCCGACGGCACCCTGACCGGCGGCACACCGCACTTCCGCGACCCGGTAGTGGACGACCCGGAGCTGGCCGCGGCCTTCCGTCAGACCCACACCGACCTGGCTACGTGCCCGGACCCCCTGGAAGCCGAGTCCCGCCTCCCCTGGCTGCTGACGGCCCTGTCCCGCCGCCACTCGACCGCCCGCCCGGCGACGGACCACGTCCCCGGGGCACACGGAATATCCCTCCTGGTCCGAGACCGACTGGCCGACGAACTCACCGCTCCACCCTCACTCTCCGCTCTGGCGGCCGACCTGGGCCTCTCCCGCTACCAGCTCCTCAGGGCCTTCCGTACGACGATGGGTGTCCCGCCGTACGCCTGGCTGGCCCAGTACCGGGTGACCCAGGCCCGCGCCCTCCTGGACTCGGGCCTGCGCCCGGCGGAGGTGGCGACGCTGGTGGGCTTCGCGGACCAGGCGCACCTCACCCGCTGGTTCCGCAGGGTGCTGGGGGTGACGCCGGCGGCGTACCGCAACAGCGTTCAAGACGCGGCACGGTGATGCGGCGGATGCTCCGTGCATGACTGCACGCGGCTGGTTCCTGTTCTCCCTCATGGGAGTGATCTGGGGCATCCCCTATCTGATGATCAAGGTGGCGGTGGACGAGGTGTCCCCGTCGACGGTGGTCTTCGCCCGCTGCGGCGTGGGCGCGCTACTGCTGCTACCGCTGGCGATCCGCCAGGGTCACCTGTTGGGGGTGCTCCGCACCCACTGGCGCCTGATGCTGGCCTTCGCGTGCATAGAGATCATGGGCCCGTGGTTCACCCTGACCGACGCGGAACGCCACCTGTCCAGCTCGACGGCGGGCTTGCTGATAGCGGGCGTACCGATCGTGGGCGTGGTGGCGGCGAGGTACTTCGGCGGGGAGCTGGAGCGCCTGGGGGTGCGACGGGTGGCGGGCCTCCTGATCGGCCTGGCCGGCGTGGGCGTCCTCACGGTCCCCCACCTGACCGGCGGCGACGCCCGCTCCCTCGGCGAGGTCCTGCTGACGGTGATCGGCTATGCGACGGCGCCCCTGATAGCGGCCCGCCGCCTGCGGGACGTCCCGACGCTGCAGTTGATAGCCCCGTGCCTGACGCTGACGGCCCTGGTCTACGCCCCCGCGGCGGCGGCCACCTGGCCCACCTCGATGCCCTCGACAAATGTCCTGCTCTGCCTCCTGGCCCTGGGGGTCCTGTGCACGGCGGTGGCGTTCGTGGCCTTCCTGGAACTGATCAAGGAGATAGGCCCGACGCGCTCGACGGTGATCACATACGTCAATCCGGCGGTGGCGGTGGCGGCGGGAGCACTGTTCCTGGACGAGCGCTTCACGCTCGGCATCGCGGTGTCCTTCGGGCTGATCCTGGCGGGGTCGGTGCTGGCGACGGCCTCGGCACCGAAGAGGTCGGCACGCCCGGTAACATGGAAGACACGGCAGACGAGCCGGGCGGACGGCCGCGTGGAGTCCCCCTAGGGGGCTTCCCGAGGAACGTCCGGGCTCCACACGGCAGGGTGGTGGCTAACGGCCACCCGGGGTGACCCGCGGGACAGTGCCACAGAAAGCAAACCGCCCGGCGCTTCGGCGCCGGGTAAGGGTGAAACGGTGGTGTAAGAGACCACCAGTGCCCAGGGCGACCTGGGCAGCTAGGTAAACCCCACCCGGAGCAAGGTCAAGAGGGGCGCTTAAAAGGCGCCCTGCGTGGACGTTCGAGGGCTGCCCGCCCGAGTCCACGGGTAGACCGCACGAGGCCGGTGGCAACACCGGCCCTAGATGGATGGCCGTCGCCCCGGCTCCCGCGAGGGACCGGGGAACAGAACCCGGCGTACAGCCTGACTCGTCTGCCGCTCTGTATTTCCGCAGGTCAGAGCCATGTTTAATGACTGAACAAACCCTTGGGGTCGAATCCGGGTCGAATCTGCGCTACAGGTATCGTCGTTTCTGTCTGCCGCCCATGCTGCATATTCGGGCATTCCGGGTGTCAAAAGTGGTCCAGTGCCGCCCTGTAGCAGACATCTCGGATGCTGATGCACTCGGAAGTACATGTACGAGGTGTCCTTCTGGCGGCCCCCTCTGGCTGAACCTGAGCACCGATGGCTCGTCGTCCAGCGAGCCGCACCTGTTCCGGGATCGGTGACATTGCTCGCGGCGTGTCGAGGCAGCTGCCAATGGCGCCCTGTCGGGTGTCGCGGGACGCGCCGGACTGAACCCCTGTGCGGCGGTGGCCGTCGGCGCCGATCTCGTCGCAGTCGCGGGATTCCCCGGCCGATGACAACCGCTAGCGTACGTGCCGTGTCACGGCGGAGGGGCTCGCCGTAACCGCGGCTGCAAGGTGTCGCCAACGGTCCCGGCCGCAAGGAGGCAGCCGCGCTGCTGCGCCGCTGGTCGGCGGCGGCCGAGGCGATGACCCAGGGTCGCCCGCCCGCCACCCACGACGACCAGATCGCCCTGGACGCCGGCCCCTGCGGGCTGACCGTCACCTTCGGCTTCGGACCCGCCTTCTTCACCAGGACGGGCCTCGCCCACCGGGCCCCGGCCGCGCTGGTGCCCGTCCCCGGCTTCCCGTCCAACGCGATTGACCCGAAGTGCAGCGACGGCGACCTGTGGATCCGGGTCGGCGCCGACGACCCCCTCGTCGCCTTCCACGCCCTGCACGTCCTGCAGCGGGAGGCGGCCGGGGCAGCCGCGGTCCGCTGGCAGATGAGCGGCTTCAACCGCAGTCAGGGCGCCACCGCCCACTCGAGGACCGTCCGCAACCTGATGGGCCAGCTCGACGGCACCGGCAACCCCCAGCCCACCGACAAGGACTTCGCCGCCAAGGTCTTCGTCCCGGACGGCCACAGCGGCCAGGCGCGGATGAACGGCGGTTCCTACGCCGTCGTACGCCGCATCCGCATGCGCCTCGACCACTGGGCCGACCTCACCCGCGCCGAATCATCGGCCGCCGCAAGGACACCGGAGCCCCCTTGTCGGCCCCCGCGGACGTGCCGGAGACGACCCCATGGACCTGAACAAGTTCACCTCCCACGGCTCTCTCGCCATCCCCGCCGACGCCCAGATCCGCGTTGCCGCACCCGAGTCCAACGACCAGGCCGCCATGCTGCGCCGCGGCTTCTCGTACGACGACGGCTACGGCCCCGACGGGCAGCCGGGATGCGGGACTGCTGTTCATCGCCTGGCAGGCCGACCCCGCCGGCTTCGTCAAGGTGCAGACGAAACTCGACGGAGCCGATCACCTCACCCGCTTCATCCGCCACGAGTCCAGCGCCGTCTTCGCCGTCTCCGGCGGCGACGCACCGGGCGAATACGTCGGCCAGTCCCTGCTGGAGGCATGACATGCACGGCATGCAGCACATGCCGCTCTTCGGCCGCGCCGGAGAGGGCTGATTGGGTCGCGTCCCAGCGAAAGATCTTGGTCCGAGCCCGGGGCATCGAAGATGCGCGGGCACCTGGCATGCAGCGGCGGGCCGCTCACATGGTGAACAGTCCGCGGCCGAACCGGTCCTTGCCGTCGTGCACGCCGGGTAGGGCAAAGAAGTAGCCGCCGCCGGTGGGCGGGATGTAGTCGACGAGGGGCTCGTTGATCAGCTGTGCAGCCGCCGGGCCCCGCCCGGCAGGAAGGCCAGAGTTACGATCGCGCCAGTGCCCAGACCAAGACGCCTCACGGTGCCACCAGCCGCGAACTCGGGTGACTGGTTGAGGGCCTGAGCGGGCGGCGAGGTGAAGGTTCATGCCGGTTGTGGTGTTGGCCTCCTGACCCCCCACCGTCGGGTGCGATAGCTGCCTGCCAGTCGGCAGATGACGTAGATGGTGAACGAGATGGTGGTGACGTAGGGGCTGATGGGGATGCTGCTGCCCAGGGCGAGCAGGATGCCGCCCTCGATCGAGACCACGGCGAAGGCCACGCTGAGCAGGGGGAGCAGGATCGGCGACGCGGTGACGCGGGCGGCGGCCGCGGCGGGCGTGACGACGAGGGTGAGGACCAGCAGGGCGCCGACGACCTGTACCGACAGGGCGACCGTGAGGCCGAGCACGAGCATGAAGGCGAAGGACAGTGACCGCACCGGCACCCCGCGGGCCTCGGCGACGTCCGGGTCGGCGCTGGCGAAGGCCAGCGGGCGCCAGATGAGCGTCAGGACGACCAGGACGAGGGCGGAGGTGCCGAGCAGCCAGGTCATCTGGGGGGTGTCGACGGCGACGATCTGCCCGGTGAGCAGGCCGAACTTGTTGGCCGCCCGGCCCTTGTAGAGGGCGAGGAAGAGCACGCCGAGTCCCAGGCCGAACGGCATGAGGATGCCGATGGCCGAGTTGCGGTCCCGGGCGCGCGCTCCGAGGACGCCGATCGCGCCGGCCGCGACGAGCGAGCCGACGATCGAGCCCGCGACGATGTTGACCTCCATCAGCAGCGCCGCGGAGGCGCCCGCGAAGGACAGTTCGCTGATGCCGTGCACCGCGAAGGGCAGGTCGCGCATGATGACGAAGACCCCGGCCAGGCCGCCGACCAGGCCGAGCGCGGCGCCGGCGATGAGGGAGTTGCGGACCAGGGCGAGGAGTTCGCCGTAGTTGTCGAAGGCGAAGATCTGGTGCCAGATCGAGTCGGCGAGTGTCATGAGCGGACTCCGTCGGACTCGTGTGCTTCGTGAGCGGGGTGGTGAGGCGGTGCGGCGACCTCGTCGGGTGCTCCGACGACCACGACCCGGCCGTGCACGCGGACGACGTCGACCTGGGTGCCGTACAGCTGCGACAGCGACTCGGAGGTCAGCACCTCCTCCGGTGTCCCGATCCGGTAGCCGCCCCGCGCCAGGTACAGCACCCGGTCCACCAGAGCGAGGATCGGGTTGATCTCGTGGGTGACGAAGACCACCGCCGTGCCGTGGGAACGGCGCCTGGCGTCCACCAGTTCGGTGACGGCCCGCTGGTGGTTCAGGTCGAGGGAGAGCAGCGGCTCGTCGCACAGCAGGATGCGCGGATCGGTCGCCAGGGCCTGTCCGATCCGTACGCGCTGCCGTTCGCCGCCGGACAGCAGGCCGAGCGGGACGTCGGCGTACGCCGAGGCCCCGACCGCCTCCAGGATCTCGTCCACCCGGCGGCGGACCGCGCCCGTGCGCAGCCTCGGCCCGAAACGGTGCCCGTCGATCCCGAACCGCACGAGGTCGCGGGCGCGCAGCATCGCGTACGCGGACAGGGCCGCCTGCTGCGGGACGTACCCGATGTGCCGGCCGCCCTTGTGCGCGGAGCGGCCGAGGACCGTCAGCGTTCCGGCGGACAGTGGCTGCCGGCCCAGCAGGGCCCGGACGAGGCTGGTCTTGCCCGACCCGTTCGGGCCGAGCACGGCCAGGAACTCCCCGGGCCGTACGTCGAGATCGAGGCCCTGCCACACCACACGCTCGCCGTAGGACACGGCGGCCGAGCGCAGGCTGAGCACCGGCGCGGTACCGCTGTCGCTCGTCTCGATCTCGTTTCGACGGGCCTGGGGTATCGGGGCCATGGCCGCTCGCCTCACTTGGCCAGCGCGCTCGCGAGCGCGTCGACGTTCGACGTCATCCAGCCGAGGTAGTCCTTGCCCTTGGGCAGGGTCTCGGTCACGGGGACGGTGGGAACACCGGCCGCCTTGGCCGCGCTCTCGACCTTCACCGTCTGCGGGCCGGAGGTCTGCGCGTTGTAGACCAGCGCCTTGACCTGCTTGCCGCTGTACAGGGCCAGGGTCTCCTGCAGGGCCTTCGGGGAGACGTCGCTGCCTTCCTCGATGGCCTTGCTGAACTCCTCGGGTGTCTTGTTGACCAGACCGCTCGCCTCGGTCATGTACAGCGGTACCGGCTCGGTGATGCCGATGCCCGCGCCGCTGTGCTCCTTCTTGATCTGCGCTTCCTTCGACTCCAGCGGAGTGAGCTTCGACTTGAAGGTCTCGGCGTTCTTGGTGAAGACGGCGGCGTCGTTGGGATCGGCCTTGCCCAGGGCGGTGGAGATGCTGTCGGCGATCTTGGCGACGGTGGGGAAGTCGTACCAGACGTGCTCGTTGAGGTCGCCGCCCTTGGGAGCGGTCCTGCCGGAGACCTTGACGGCGTTGATCACTTCGGCGGAGGAGTTGCTGCTCTTCAGCATGCGGTCGATGAAGTCGTCGTAGCCGCCGCCGTTCTCGATGACGACCTTCGCCTTGGACAGGGTCAACTGGTTCTGGGTGTCGGCCTCGTAGGAGTGCGGGTCCTGGGCGGGGTCGCTGATGATCGAGGTGACGTCGACGTGGTCGCCGCCTATCTGCTCGACGACATCGCCCCAGACGTTCGTAGACGCGACCACCGCGATCTTGGACTTGGCGGAAGAGGCCGAGTCCGACGCGGAGCTCCCTTCGCTTTTGGAGTCCGACGAGCTGCCGCAGCCTGCCAGCAGGGCCAGGGAGGCGCCGGTGATCAGCGCCAGGTAGCGGCGAGACGGGGACGAGGGCATGGGTCCTCCACGACGGGGTTGGAGCGGGAGTCTTCGCAAGCGTGTGGGTCAGCCGGTCGAAGCCAGCCATTCCTACGCTAGATGGAAATGAATGTCACGACCATGGCTTAATCTGATCGATATGAAAATCGTTGCCAAGGCTTGACGTGCTCGCTACGGATGCGACATGACCCGCTACGTATGTGACCTGTTCGGTTCCGGGTGTGACGCCTCCCGGTCCGGTTCTGGCTGGCAGCGGTCGCAGACCCCCGTGAGCTCCACGGTGTGCTCGACCTCGGCGAATCCGGTGACGGCGGCAACGGCGTCCGCCCAGCGTTCGACGGCGTCGGCCTCCACGGCCCGGCTCAGGCCGCAGCGACGACACACGAGGTAGTGACGGTGTCCGTCGGTGGGGCGGGGGCGGTAGAGCCGTTCTCCGGACTTGTCCCGTACGACGTCGACGAGGCCCGTCCGCTCCAGGGTCCGCAGGGTCCGGTAGACCGTGGTCAGCCCGACCGCGGTGTCGTCCGCCGCCAGCGCCGCATGCAACTCTCGCGCGGAGGTGAAGTCGGGGCGGCCATGCAGGGCGCGCAGTACGGCGCTCCGCTGCCAGGTCGAGCGCCAGGCCGGCAGCGACTCCACGGCCCATGAGTCCTGCATGACGCTTGCCTCCCGGGACACTGGAAACGATCCGCCGTCCAGGCTAATTGAACATGGTTTCCATGGCTATGTAGGGGTGCGGGGTCGGCGCCGCCGCCCGGTGAGCGGAGGCGGCGGCGACGCCCCGTTCGTGACGTGCCCGGCTCAGCAGTCGCGGAACTCCGGTGACTGGTTGAGGATCTGGGCGCGCAAGGAGGTGAAACGGGCGTACGTCTCTCCGCCACGGGCCTCGGGTTGGAAGGCGGCCACCCGGTGGCAGTTCTGGAACGCCAGGGCCACCCCGAAGTGCCGTTCCAGGCTCCCGCGGATGGCGTCGCTGGACAGTGCGCGCAGCAGCTGGCCGCGTTCCCTCTCGGACGGCGGCGGGGTCTGGTTGTCCGCGAACTCGGCCGTTCCGGAACGGAGTTCGCCTGCCAGGCCGGCGATGAGGTCGTAGGCGTACGGCAGGGACGTGCGGACCGTTTCCACGAAGTCCTCCTCCCGCACTTCGCCGTTCTCGGCTTCGGCGAGCAACTGCGGGGAGACGTCGAGCGACATGAGGGGCTGTCCTGTTCTGTGGTTCTGGCGGTTGAGGTGCTTCTTCAATCTTCGAGCAGTACTTCCAGCAGTGCCGCCGGCGGTCAGGCGAGGGCCGCCAGTGCCGCGGGGCCGTGCCGGAAGCCGGGGTCGACCTGGGCGGCCAGGTCCTGGCCCGTGGCCTGGTTGGCCCAGGCTGTGGCGTTGCGCAGGTGGAAGTCGACGGCGTGCTGCTGGAACGCCGTCCAGTCCTTGGTGCGGGCGTCCACGGCCGCGCGCAGCCGGTCCAGGGTGCGGGTGTTGTGCGGCTCCAGGTCGCCGTGGCCGCGGCCCTGCTCCTGGGCGCGCACGTAGGGGGACTGCTCGCAGTGGGCGAGCAGGTCGTCGCCGACGTGCTCCTTGAGGAAGAGCAGGTCGTCCTCGCCGGTGACCTTGTTGCCGACCACGGCGACCGGAATGCCGAACTCGGCGGCGTGGTCGCGGTACTGGCGGTAGACGGAGACGCTCTTGCGGGTCGGTTCGACGACCAGGAACGTCATGTCGAAGCGGGTGAACAGGCCGGAGGCGAAGGCGTCGGCGCCCGCGGTCATGTCGACGACGACGTACTCGCCAGGACCGTCCACCAGGTGGTTGAGGTAGAGCTCCACCGCCCCCAGCTTCGAGTGGTAGCAGGCCACTCCGAGATCACGCTCGTCGAACGAGCCCGTGACCATCAGCCGTACCCCAGCGACCTCCTGGACGTGACGGGCGTGGATCTCGTCGTCGCCCAGCAGGCGCAGCAGCTGGGAGCCGCGTCCGGGCGGGGTCGTCTTCACCATGGCGTCGCGGGACGCGATCCGCGGGTTCGTACCCCGCAGGTAGTCCTTGATCTCACCGGTCCGCACGCTGAGCGGGGGCGCGGCGAACACCTCGTCCTCGTCGAGGCCGAGGGCGTAGGCCAGGTGCTGGTTGATGTCACCGTCGATGGCGACGACCGGCGCGCCCGAGTGCGCCAGGTGGCGGGAGAAGAGGGAGGCCAGCGTCGTCTTGCCGCTGCCGCCCTTGCCGACGAAGGCAACGCGCATCGCTATTCGCCCCTGTTGGAAATGGATGTCATGAGCACAGGCTGGTGTGCGGACGACAGGCTGTCAAATTGCCGCATGGCCAACTGGCCGGGTGAAAGCGCCAGTTGGGTCGCTCCACGGGTCGCCGCACCAGGCGGCGTCCGGTCGCGGCGTCGGCACCTGGGTATGGGTGGCGTTGCAGGCGGGCGCCGGGGCGGACCCTTCCTGCTGGTCGCCCACTCGTCGTGTACTCCTACGGCCGATCAGGCTATGGACGGCCTGCGTCGTGCCGTTCGGGACTGTGGCCACGGGGTCATGGTCTCCACCGGTTGCCCGGGGAGGGTTCCGCGTTGCCCCGCGACCGTGGAGTGCGGCGCACGTTGTGCGGCTGTGTGCGGTGGCCCGCGGGCCTGTCGGGGGGCGTCTGTGGCTCGGACCGCTCGTCACCGAGGTCGACGTCGCGGTGGTCGGCGCCTGGCTGCGGGCCGGGATGCCGGATGACGGCACACTGGCCCGACCGGCTGCGCGCGCGATCGTCGCGGTGTGCGGTGTGCGGTGTGCGGTGTCGGTGAAGAAGGTCCGATGCAGTTTGATGACGTCGGACAGGTCGAGGTTGGACCAGCGGTCCGGCTCTTGCTGACGCACTCGAACCGCGTGTGTTGATGTCGTGCCGATCTCCCGGCACGGTACCGGTGGGGTGCCACGGGGGAGTCCGTGACCCAGCGGTCGAACAAGGCAGTCCGCAACCCCTTCTCGGGCAGACTTCGCAGGACCGTTGTCGAAGCGAGCGAAGTCGTGGTCGCTCGACGCGACGATCTCCTTGCCCGGGGTTGCTGGGGGTTCGCGTCCTTCTCACGGTTCTCCGCTGCCCGGTCCTGCAGCGGAATGGGAAGGGTCTCTGGAGGAAAATGGACCCCGACAAGAGGGCCCGACGCTGCCGGGCTACTCCTGTGCGTGCCGGATGGCGTCCAGCACGATGTGGGCGACGTGGTCGTCGGTGAGGCCGTACCGGATCTCCCGGGCCTGCCGGTGTGCGGTCACGATGCGAGAGGTGCGCAGGACCCGGAGGTGCTGGGAGACCAGCGGTTGGCTCACTCCGAGGGTGGCGACCAGTTCGTGGACGTACTTCTCGCCCTCGGCCAGTTCGCGCACGATGCCGAGGCGCACTGGGGAGGCCAGTGCCTTCAGCAGGTCACTGGCCGCCTGCAGGGCGCGTATCGGCTCGTCCGCAGGGGCCGCCGGGGGAATCATTGCCATATGCGGACGTTAGCATGTGGCAATGATTGTCGCTCCATGCTCGGGCGACTGGGCGAGGCGGGCTCAGTGGTCGTCCCAGTGCTCCTCGTGTGCCGCGTGACGGTGGCCGTCGTGCACGTAGTCGACGTGGTCCTCGTGCGGCACGGCCACGTGCCCGCAGCCCTCGCCGTGCTGGTGGTCGTGCCCCTCGTGGGCGGAGTGGTCGGCGTTCACGCACTCGTCGACGTGGTCCCCGTGGGCGCGGTGGAGGTGGCCGTCGTGCGCGAAGTCGGTGTGGTCGCCGTGCGGGACGGCGACGTGTCCGCAGCCCTCGCCGTGGGTGTGCGTGTGGTCCTCGTGTGTGCGGTGCTCGGTGGCGGTGCTCATCTCGCGCTCCTAGTCATGTTCTTGGGTCGGTTGAGGGGTGGGTACCCCCCTGTGACGCGTGACGCCATCAATATATAGCAATGCATGCATGTGTGTCACGTCGGCCGTCGTGCCCGGCTGCGATGTACCCACGCATCGGTGCTTGATGGTCGTCGTGGTCGGAAGTGATTACGCCGAACGGTTGTCGGAGCCGCGTTCGGGCGGCCATGCAAGGGGGCGGTGTCTGTTGCGGGCGGACCCTTGCTCCTGCAACCGCGACTGGAACTCCCGTCCGTCCCGTCTGTCGCGAGCGCCACCTCGCCAAGCGGGTGTGCTTCGCCCACATGGTGAACCGGTCCCCATGTCCTCGCCTGGTCACCCGTGGGTAGCAGTCGCGTGAGGCTCAGACGGTCAACGGGCTGAGGGTAGCGCGGTCGACGTTCTCGCGGCCGGCTGATGTCTGCTCCGAGCGGCCCTTCTTCCTGTCCGGGAGTGCGACCGGTCAGCCGCTCACCGTGACCCCATATCGGCCCTGTGGTCGGTGCGAATGCGATATCCGGCACGCTTTGGGCTTGGCTCGGCGTGGAGCGTGGTGGTGGAGACCGGTCCACGGCCCTCTCGTCATCGACGGCCAGGAGGAACGCCACCCGCTTGGGACGAAGGTGCATGGAGTTGGAGTCGACGCTCCTTCCTGCGCAGCAGCCTGCCCTCCCGTCGCGGTGAGATCCAGGTCAAGGTATTGAATATGACTATCATTACCAATTAATGTTGCCGCGACGTAGCCGCCACCGGAGGCGGCAGGGGGAGTGGTCTGAGTGAGCGGGATGAGTCAGGCGTTCGGGGCCGAGCGGGTCATCGTGGAGCGGCATCTCTGTGTGGGGGCCGGGCAGTGTGTGCTCGCCGCGCCGGCCGTCTTCGACCAGGGTGTCGAGGACGGTCTGGTGCTTGTTCTGGATGAGACGCCGCCCGACTCGGAGCTCCCTGCGGTACGCGACGCCGTGTGGGCGTGCCCTTCCGGTGCCATCACGCTGCGCGCGGGTGCGGTGAGTTGACCTGGTAGGGCCTCAGGCGAGAGCCGGACCGCCAAGCAACCTGAGTTCGCCTTACGGCTCGACCGGTCCGTCTCATCCGTGCGCCGTGCCGACCCTCTGCCCCGCGTGCGAGGGGTGTCCACCACCTTGCTCGTGCTCAATTCGTAGATCAGCAGATCGTCAAGGAGAAGCATGTCCAGACAGTTCGATCGCCGCGCCTTCCTCCGCCGCGGCGCCACAGGAGCCCTGGCCTTGGCGGTGGGGCCCGGCCTGCTGGCGGCGTGCTCGACCGACGATCGCGCCGCCGGCCCGAAGGCGACGTCCAACTCCTCCCCCCGCACGGGAGGAACGCTCCGGGCTGCGTTCGTCGGAGGCGGCGCCTCCGAGACGCTCGACTTCTTCAATGGCCCCTCGGCGCTTGACCTGGTGCGCGCCCGGGCGTGGCACGGCACCCTCGGAAACCTCGACCCCAGCCAACCCGACGGGGTGAGCTACGGCGTACTCAAGGGCATCGACATATCCAAGGACCTGTCGACGTACACCCTGCGCGTCCGGCCCGGTGTCCGCTTCACCGACGGCTCGAAGCTGACCTCCGCTGACATCCTGCATTCGCTCTCCGCCCTCGCGAGCAAGAGCATGCTGCCCGTGTACCGGCTCGCCGCCGCGAACTTCGATCTTTCCCGCGCCAGGGCGGACGGCGACCTCAAGGTCGTGCTGCCCACGCTCCGGCCGATCGCGGACGGCCGCATGATCCTGTGTCAGGGCAACTTCCTGGTCGTCAAGGACGGCACCAAGACCTTCAGCAAGGGCATGCCCAGCTGCGGTCCCTTCAGGCTCAGTGAGTTCACGCCCGGTCAGGGTTCGGTGTTCACGCGCTACGACGAGCACTACGACCACGTGCCTTACCTCGACGGCCTGGAGCTGCGCTCGATCGCGGACTCGACGGCCCGCGCCGGGGCGCTCACGAGCGGCGAGATCGACTTCGCCCACGACCTCTCACTCGTCACCGCACGCACCCTCGCGGAAAACGCGAAGATCCAGCTCGTCCCCACGAAGAGTCCGTACCTGGTGGGGCTGTCCTTCCAGATGAACATGGGCGCCAAGCCGTTCGACGACCCCCGGGTGCGTGAGGCGTTCAAGCTCGCGGCCAATCGTGAGGCGATGGTGAAGACGGTGTTCTACGGAGACGCCGAGGTCGGCAACGACCTGCCCTCCATCGGCTTCCCCGACTACGCGAAGAGCCTGCCCCAGCGTGCCTACGACCCGGCCAAGGCCCGGAAGCTGCTCAAGGCGGCGGGTGCCGACGGGATGAAGATCGTGTTGACCACAGGCCCTGAGACGCCGGGGATGGTGGAGACGGCAACCCTCTTCGTCGAGGACCTGAAGAAGGTGGGTGTCCAGGCGTCGATCCGTGAGCTGCCCGCTGGACAGCTCTTCGCCGACTTCGCCACGTACAGCGGTTTGCCGCTGGCTGCCTCGTACCAGATGCCGATTCCCGCGCTGTCGACCTATCAGATGGGCACGGCGGGCGGCTCGCCGTCCGCCTTCGGCTGGAAGCAGCCCGAGGTGGATGCTCTCGTGGCGAAGGCTCGTGCCCAGAGCGACGAGGCGAAGGCCAGGGAACTGGGCGGGCAGGCACAGCGCAGGCGCTGGGAGGAGGGGAACCAGGTGCTGCCCGTCTTCAAGCCGAACCTGAATGCCCAGGCCAAGGGGGTCAGCGGAATTCGGGACGACCTCTTCGAACAGTTCCCGGGCTTCTCCCGGGCGTCCTTGGCGTGAGCTGGCTCGTCTTCGTCTGCCGACGCCTCGCCGGCGCGGCCGTCCTGCTGGTGCTGTTGTCGGCCGCGATCTTCGCGGCCACGGCGGTACTGCCGGGAGACGCCGTCAGCGCGGTCGCCGGTGTGGACGCCTCTGAGGCCCAACGCGCTCAGGTCCATGCCGAACTCGGTCTGGACCGGCCCGCCGCCGAGCGCTACGGCGCATGGGCGGCCAGGGCCGTCAGGGGGGACCTGGGGACGGGCTTCGTCGGACATCGGCCGGTCACGGACGTTCTCGCCACGCGGCTGCCCAACAGCCTGCTGCTGGCGGGACTGACCCTCGCGGTCACCGCGCCGCTCGCCGCGGTGCTGGGGCTGTGGACCGGGCTGCGCGGCGGCGCCGCCGACCGCTGGGTCTCGGCGTCGGCGCAAATTATCGCAGGGACACCCGAGTTCGTACTCGCGTCGCTGCTGATCGCGGTACTGGCGGTCTGGCTCCACCTCCTGCCGCCGGTCTCCCTCATCCCGCTGGGCGGTACGCCGCTCGACGCGCCACGCGCACTGGTCCTTCCGGTCCTGACGCTCAGTGCCGTCGGTCTGGCCGTGGCCACCAGGCTTCTTCGCGTCTCCGTCGCCGATGTGGCGGCCACGCCGTACTGCGAATCGGCCCGGCTGAACGGTGTACGGGGAGTGCGGCTGGCGGTGCGCCACATCCTTCCCAACGCCGCGGGGCCGGCCGTGCAGGCGCTCACCCTCACCACCGGGGCGCTGGTCGGCTCCGCCGTGGTCGTGGAGAGCGTCTTCGACTACCCGGGGATCGGCCGGGAACTGCAACTGGCCGTGGCCGCGAGGGATGTTCCGATGGTGCAGGGGATCGCCACAGCTCTGGTGGCCGTGATGCTGGTGGTCCTCCTGCTGGGCGACATCTGCGCGCGTCTGCTCGATGTGCGAGGAAGGTACGACGGATGACGACCGTCATGACGCGAGGGCCGCGGCCGCGCCCGGCCGGCCCCGGTGCGGCGCGGCACCGGCCGCCTGTTGTCACCGGGGCGGGGGCGCTGCTCATCGTCCTGCTCGCGCTGTTGGGCCCGCTGGCCGCGCCGCACAGCCCGACCGCGCAGTTGGGAGCGCCCTTCCAGCAGCCGGGCGGGGATTTCCTCCTGGGCACCGACGTGCTGGGCAGGGACGTGGCGAGCCGGGTGCTGGGCGGGGGCCGGGCGATCGTGCTCATCGCGACGGCCGCGACCACTGTCGCCGGTGTCTTCGGGGTGCTCGCCGGTGTGCTGGCAGCCATGGTGTCCCGTCGGCTCGGCGACTTCGTGGTCCGGGTCGTCGACGCGCTGGCCGTGCTGCCGGCCCTCCTTCTTGTCCTCGTGCTTGCCGCGGGTTTCCCCGGGAGCGACACGGCAGTCGTGGTGGCGGTCGCCCTGGCCACCACGCCCTTCTCCACCAGAGTCCTGCGCGCCGCGGCGAAGACCGTCCTGAGCAGTGGATACGTGGAGGTCTCCGTCGCCCGCGGTGACAGTAGGTGGGCCGTACTGCGCCACGACGTGCTGCCCAACCTCGCCGGGCCTGCGCTCATGGACACGGCCCTGCGGCTGGTCGCCTCGCTGCATCTCACCGCCACCGCGGGGTTCCTCGGCCTGGGCAGGGGCGGGGCGGCGCCCAACTGGGGGCGCATGGTGAGCGAGAACGCTCCAGGGGCGTCTCTGGCCGTCGCCCCGTTCCTGGTTCCGGCCCTGCTGCTCGTGCTGCTGTCCGTGTGGGTCGGTCTGTTCGCAGGACGTCTGGCCGATGTGGTGGGAAGGGGCGCGGGGTGAGTGGTTCTGGCTCGCTCGTGGAAGTGAGCGGACTGACGATCGGTCCGACGGGCGGGGGCCCGCCCGTCCTGGACGACGCCCATCTGTCCCTGGCGCGCGGGCAGGTGCTCGGTGTGGTGGGGAGGTCCGGTTCCGGGAAGAGCAGCCTTGCGTTCGGTCTGCTCGGCCATGTCCGGCCCGGTCTGGAACGGCGCTGCGGCACGGTCCGGGTGGCCGGTCTCGACCCGTTCGGCCGGACGGGCGCCCGTCGCCTTCGGGGGCGTGTGGTGTCGTTCCTGGGACAGGACCCCGCCTCGTCGCTCAACCCCGCGCTGCGGATCGGCAAGCAGGTCGCCGAGGCGGTGCGGCTGCGGTCGTCCGCGCCGCGTGCGGGGGATGTCGGTGCGCAGGTCGAGGCGCTGCTCCATTCCGTGGGGCTGCCCGCCGACCGGGCGTTCCAGCGGCGGCTGCCCCATCAGCTGTCGGGTGGGCAGGCCCAACGGGTGGCTCTCGCCATCGCGCTGGCCGGATCTCCGCGGCTGCTGGTCCTGGACGAGCCGACCAGCAGCCTGGACACGGCTCTGGCGGCCCGGATGCGGCGGCTGCTGGTCGATGTGCTGAGAGCGGGGGACCGTTCCGCGCTGCTGGTCAGCCACGATCCCGCCTGGGTCTCCTCCGCCGCGGACGACGTGATTCGTCTGGAGGACGGCAGGATCGTCGAAGCGCGCGTTCCACCGTTGCCGTCGGTCCCCGCGACGGTCCGCGCTCGAACGACCGACGCTCCGGCGGCCGGTGGACGGCTGGACGTGAAAGAGCTGGTGGCTGTCCACGGACGTGAGCCAGTGCTGCACGACGTCTCTCTCACCGTCGCCGACGGCAGCTGCACCGCCGTGGTGGGCCCCTCGGGTTCGGGGAAGACCACCCTCGCCCGCTGCCTCGTGGGGCTGCATCGGCCTACCCAGGGCAGTGTCGCCTGGCAGGAGGATTCCTCGGGATCAGACGGCCGCGTGGCGGCGCAGTTGGTCGCCCAGGACGCGCGCGGCGCTCTCAACCCGCGTGAATCGGTGCGCACCGCGCTGATGCGCCCCCTGACGGGGATACGGCGGCAACCGGCTCAGAAGGCCGCGGCGGAGGCGGGCCGGCTGCTCGGACTGGTCGGACTGCCACCGGAGTTGCTCCGACGCAGACCGGGTGAGCTCTCCGGTGGCCAGCGCCAACGAGTCAACCTGGCAAGGGCGTTGGCCGCCGACCCGCGGCTCCTGGTGTGCGACGAGATCACCTCGGCCCTCGACCCGGAGACAGGAGAGGGGGTCCTGGACCTGCTGACCTCCCTGCGGCGGACGTTGGGACTGACCGTCGTGCTGGTGACACACGACTTGGCGGCGGCAGCTCGCTGCGCGGAGCAGGTGGTCGTCCTCGACGCCGGACAGGTGGTGGAGGCCGGGCCCGCTCACCGGGTCCTGGCTCATCCGGAGCATGCCGTGACCCGCGAACTGCTCGCGTGCGCCGACCATCTCCATCTCCCCTCGGACAGGGCCGCGCGCCCGGTGCTGGAACAGCAGTAAGCGCCATGGCCGAGGGCACGCGCGGGACGAGACGGTGAGCGGGGCGGGAGGGGGAGCCACCAGTGGTGCTCCCCCTCCGGCGGCTCAGGCCCGCGCCAACTGCCGTGCCAGCGCCGCCTTGTCGACCTTCCCCACGGCTGTCAGCGGCATCTGCGAGACCTCGACGACCTCGTCCGGAGCCTTGTAGTCCGCAAGCCCACGGTCCTTCAGGAAAACGGCGAGTTCCTGGGCGCCGGGTACGATGCCGGAGCACACGACGAAGGCGACCGAGCGCTCGCCCCACCGCTCGTCGGGCACGCCGACCAGAGCGGCGGAGGCGATGGAGGGATGCGTCAGCAACTGCTCCTCCACCTCGGTCGCGGCGATCTTCTCGCCACCGCGGTTGATCTGGTCCTTGATCCGGCCCACGACGACGAGATGCCCGGACGGCAGCCGCCGTACGACATCTCCCGTCCGGTAGTAGCCGTCGGCGGTGAACGCCGTCCGGTTGTGCTCTTCGGCCCGGTAGTAGCCGCGCAGCGTGTACGGGCCCCGGGTCAGCAGCTCGCCCGGTCTGCCGTCCGGCAGCGCCCTGCCCTCGGCATCCACCACGAGAATCTCGTCGTCCGGCGATATGGGGCACCCCTGGGTGGTGCAGATGAGGTCTTCCGGATCGTCCAGGCGCGTGAGGTTGATCAGGCCCTCCGCCATACCGAAGACCTGCTGCACCGTCGCGCCCAGTGCCGGCCCCAGCCTGCGCGCGAGGTCGTCGGGCAGCCGTGCCCCGCCGACCTGGACCACCGAGAGGCTGCTGATGTCCCAGGCGCCGGAGGCGGCTTCGTCCATCCAGTACGGAACAAGCGGAGGGCTCAGGGAAGTGATGGTCACGCCTTCGCGCTCGATGAGGGCGAACGCGGTCTGCGGGCTGGGATCGGGCGAGACCACGACGGTTCCGCCTCTGGAGAGGGTGCCGAGCACGCCGGGACAGGACAGCGTGAAGTTGAAGGCGATCGGCAGGACCGCCAGATACACGCTCTGCGCGTCGAGGACGCAGACATCCGCACTGGCACGCGCGTTGTAGCTGTAGTCGTCGTGCGTCCGGGGGATGAGTTTGGGCAGTCCCGTCGTACCGCCGGACAGCAACAGCAGGGCGAGGTCACCTGAATCGACCCCGCCGCCGTCACCGACGAGGTCTTGCTCGAAGTCGCCGGTCTTCCGCAGCTCTTCGAACGGGATGAAGTCGCCATGCGGACCGGGATCGCCGACCACGATCACGTGGCGCAGCGGCCCCCCGGGCTCCTGCTCCGCGAGTATCCCCCGCACGAGTTCACGGTGGTCGAACCTCGCGTGCCGGTCGGGAACGACGCAGGCCACTGCCCCAGAGGTGCGCACGAGATGGCCGATCTCCCGGCGCCGATGGCCCGGCATGGCGTGGACGGGCACCGCGCCGAGCCGCTGCAGACCGAACCAGAGCAGCACGAACTCCGCGCAGTTGGGGAGCTGTACCACCACCCGGTCGCCTCGGCCCACTCCCAGTCCCCCCAGTCCGCGTGCGACCCGGTCGGCCTCGGTGTCCAGGTCCGCGTACGTCCAGCGCCGGTCACCGTCGACCAGGGCGACGCGTTCGCGGTGGTCCGCCGCCCAGCGGCGCAGGTAGGTGCCGAACGTCACGCCCTGCCAGTGTCCAGCAGCGCGGTAACGCGCCGATTCGGCTTCAGGCCAACGGGATTGGGTCTCGTTCACGGGCTCTGCCTCTCGTCGCTGTGGGGTTGGGCACTGGCGCTCTGAGCTGTCACGTGGCTACGATACGAGCACTTCGAAATGATAATCATTTCTATTTAGATGGCCCGGCACTGAGCGCAACGCCCGTCAGCGATCGCCGACGGCCTCCGCACCACCCCCGACTGGAAGGCATCTCGTCAGTGAGCGATGAACCGGCCGTCAAGACGCATACCTCGAACAGCGCCCCCGTGAAACGTGACGTCCATGCCCCGGCGGAGGTGCGTGAGGCGGTGGCACGCGCGCTGAACGTGGCCGCGCAGGAGTTGGACGGCGACCGCGACCTCTTCGAACTCGGCCTCGACTCCCTGACGTTGATGGGCCTCGTCGGTGCGTGGCGCCGCGACGGCAGCACCGTCACGTTCCAGGACCTCACCCGGAAGCCCACCCTGAGCGCCTGGACGACACTGCTCAACGAGAAGGGCCGGGTCGACGCACCGCCCGTCGGCCGGCCTGTGCCCCTCGGCGCCGGGCAGACGGCAGGAGGGGGACCGTTCCCGCTGGCGACGATGCAACACGCCTACTGGATCGGCCGCCAGGAGGGCCAGCCCCTCGGCGGCGTCGCCGCGCACTTCTACATCGAGCTGGACGGCCATGACGTCGACCCCGCACGGCTCGACACCGCCCTGAAGGCACTCGTGCGGCGGCACGGGATGCTGCGGGCCGTCTTCGACGACGAGGGCCGCCAGGACTTCGGAGCCGCGCACGCCGAACTCACCGTCCATGATCTGCGCCAACTCACCGCCGACGAGGCGGAGTCGGAACTGGGGCGACTCCGGGAGCGCAACACCCACGCACGCCCGGACGTCACCGCCGGTCAGGTCTTCTGGCTGGGCCTGTGTCTCCTCCCGGGCGGCAGGACGCGTCTGCAGCTCGACCTCGACATGATGGCCGGGGACGCGTTGAGCCTGCGTGTCCTCCTGTCCGACCTCCGGCGCTTCTACGAGTGTCCGGACGACAGACCTGCCGAACTCGGCCTCGACTACCGTCAATACCTCACTGAACACGCACACCGGCGAAGCGCTGAGCGCGAACAGCACGCCGCATGGTGGCAACAACGGCTGACCGAACTGCCGCGCGCGCCGCGACTGCCGAGGACCGTCGACCCGCTCACCCCGGTCCGGGCGGAGGACACGGCGCTCACCCACTCCCGTCGGCTGCACCACTGGCTCGACCCGGAGGCCAAGGCCGCCCTGATCAGCGCCGCCCGCCGGCACGGCCTCACCCCCGCGGCCGCTCTCGCCACCGCCTTCGCCGAGGTCATCGCGGCCTGGAGCGGCAGCCAGCGGTTCCTCCTCAACCTCCCGCTGTTCGACCGGGAGATGTACACCCCCGAAGTGGCGCAGCTGGTAGGCGACTTCAGCAGCTCCGTCCTGCTCGACGCGGACCTGAGCGCACCCCTGCCCTTCGTCCGGCAGGCCCGGCAACTGCAGGGGAGGCTCCAGGACGGTATCGCCCATGGCGCGTACGGCGGGGTGGAGGTGCTGCGCGACCTGGCACGCATCGAGGGCGCTCCGGTACTCGCTCCCGTCGTCTACACCAGCGCGATCGGGCTGGGCGAGATCTTCGAGCAAGACGTCCAGAAGTCCTTCGGCCGTCCCGTCTGGATCATCTCGCAGGGCCCGCAGGTCTTCCTGGACGCACAGGTCACCGAACTCGACGGTGGCTTCCTCCTCAACTGGGACGTGCGCGACGGAGTGTTCGAGCGCGGCGTCCCCGACGCGGCCTTCGAGGCGTACCGCAGGCTGATCACCGACCTGGTCACGGACCCCTCCGCCTGGACCCGCCCGGTGGGCCCGCTGCTCGACCCCGGAGTCCTGCCCCGGCGTGCGGTCGCGGCCCTGCCGCCCACGCCTCTTCCGGACCGTGCCCTGCACACCCGCTTCTTCCGGTTGGCCGAGGCCGAGCCCGGACGTACCGCCGTCATCCGTGAGAACGGCGACACCCTCACCTACGGCCAACTCGGCCACCAGGCACGGCAGATAGCCTCTCTGTTGCGCGGGCACGGCGTGCGGGAGGGCGACACCGTGACGGTGACCCTCCCCAAGGGCGCCGACCAGATCACCGCCGTGCTCGGCGTCCTGGCCGCCGGCGCCGCCTACGCACCCGTCGGAGTCGAGCAGCCCGCCGCACGACGCGCACGTATCCACGCCGTCGCCGAGGCGTCCGCCGTACTCACCGACCGGGAGCACGCCCACCTGTGCGCGGACGTCCCGTCCGCTCCGGTGCTGCTCCTGGAAGACGCGCCGACGCAGGCGCCGGGCCCGGTCGCCCAGCCGGACACCGCCTTGCCCGCCTACGTGCTGTTCACCTCCGGCTCGACGGGACTGCCCAAGGGCGTGGAGGTCCCGCACCGTGCCGTGGTCAACACCATCGAGGCGATGGAGGACCAGCTCGGACTCGGTCCCGACGACCGCACCCTCGCGATCTCCGTCCTGGACTTCGACCTGGCCACCTGGGACATCTTCACCCCGCTGTCCCTCGGCGGTCAGGTGGTCGCCGTCGGGCAGGAGCAGCGAAGGGACGCCCACCACTGGGCCCGTCTGGTGCGCACGCACGGGGTGACGCTGGTGCAGTGCGTACCGGCTTTGCTGAACCTGCTCATGGCGGCGGGCGAGGACGAGGGCCTGGGGGACTCCCTGCGCATGGTCGTGCTCGGGGGCGACTGGGTTGGCCTTGACCAGCCCGGCCGACTGCGCGCCCTCGTACCCGGCTGCCGCTTCGTGGCACTCGGAGGCATGACGGAAGCGGCGGTGCACTCGACCGTCTTCGAGGTGGAGGAGCCCGATCCCGCGTGGAAGTCCGTGCCGTACGGCGTGCCGCTGCGCAACATGCGGGCGCGTGTGGTCGACGGACGCGGCCGGGACTGTCCGGACCTCGTCCCCGGAGAGCTGTGGATCGGCGGCCGCGGCGTGGCGACCAGCTACCGGTCGGACCCCGAGCGCACGGCCGAGCGTTTCGTCGAGTACGACGGTGAACGCTGGTACCGCAGTGGCGACCTGGCCCGCTACCGGCCCGACGGCATCCTGGAGTTCCTCGGGCGTGCCGACCACCAGGTCAAGATCGGCGGCTACCGCATCGAACTGGGTGAGGTCGAGTCCGCCCTGGAGGACGACCCCACCGTCCAGCACGCGGTCGCCACGGTCCTCGAATCGCCGGTGCGTCGACTGGCCGCGGCCGTATCGGCCCGCGGGGAGGCACCCCACCCGGACGCGGTGCGCGCCCGGGTGGCCGAACGCCTGCCGACCTACATGGTTCCCGAGCGGATCCTGGTCCTTCCCCACCTGCCGCTGACCGCCAACGGCAAACTCGACCGGGCGGCCGTACGCCAGGCTCTGACCGATGCCGCAGGCGAAGAGAGCGGCCCCCGTACGTCGGCGCCCGTCGGACCGGTGGAGACCGCGGTCGCGGCCGAATGGGCCGCCCTGCTCGGCGTGGACGACATCGGAAGGGAAAGCAGCTTCTTCCTGCTGGGCGGTGACTCGCTCATCGCCACGCGCATGATCGGCCGGCTGCGCGCCGCCGGATTCACCGCCGCCCGAGTGGCCGCACTGTTCACGCACCCCGTGCTCCAGCACTTCTGCGAGACCCTGCACCCCACGACGGGAAGCGACGAGGACGAGCCGGCGCGGCCCGCTCCGGTGCCCGATCCCGGCCACGCCCACGACCCGTTCCCCCTGACGGACGTCCAGGCCGCCTATCACACCGGCCGGGACCCGGGCTTCACCCTCGGCGGTGTCGGCACCTGGCACTACACCGAGTTCGACGGCGCGCACGTCGACCTGGACCGGATGGAGCGGGCCTGGCGCACCCTCGTGGACCGGCACGGCATGCTGCGCGCCGTCGTCGAAGACGGCACCCAGCGGGTCCTCCCCGATGTCCCGGCCTTTCGCATACCGGTGGAGGAGGCGGGCTCCGACGGGGCACCGGAGGCCCTGGCCCGGCTGCGTGAGCGGATGTCCCACCAGGTACGCGACCCCTCCCAGTGGCCGCTGTTCGCCGTCGAGGCGGTGCGCTATCCCGACGACGCCGGCACCCCCAGGACGCGGATCGGCGTCGGGCTGGACTACCTCGTCCTCGACGCCCTGTCCATCACCACCCTCTACGCAGAGCTCAACGCCCTCTACGCCGACCCGGACCGGCAACTCGCGCCGATCGAGGTCTCGTTCCGGGACTACCTGACGCAGCTGCCCGCCGATCCGGCCGCGACCGCACGCGCACGCGAGCACTGGCAGAGCAGATTGGCCGAACTGCCGTCACCTCCCGCGCTGCCGTTCGACCGCGACCCGGCGACGCTCGGCGCGCCGGCCTTCACCCGGCGCCGGTTCCGCCTGGCCGCGGCGGACTGGAAGGCTGTCAAGCAGGGTGCTGCGCGTTACGGTCTCACCCCCTCCACCGTGCTGCTGGCCCTGTACTGCGAAGTGCTGGCGGCCTGGAGTGGGACCGACGCCCTGACGGTCACCCTCACTCTCTTCAACCGGCGTGATGTCCACCCCCACATCCACCGTGTGCTGGGTGACTTCACCTCCCTGTCCCTGGCGGGCTACCGCCGTGCGGAGGACGGCTGGCTGGCCGCGGCCGTCGCGCTGCAGCGACGTCAGGCCGAGGACCTCGACCACAGTGACGTACCGATCGACTGGCTGCTGCGGGAGTTCGGGCGTCGCACAGGCACGGTGGACGCCGCGGCACCCGTGGTGTTCACCAGCGCCATCGGCGTGGGCGACGCGGCTCTGGCCGATCCCGGCACGGGCTTTCCGGCCAAGGTCTGGGGCATCTCGCAGTCCCCGCAGGTCTGCCTGGACAACCAGGTCACCGAGGAGTCCGGGGAGCTGGTCGTCACCTGGGACGCCGTGGAGGAGCTGTTCAGCGAGGGCGTTCTCGACGCCATGTTCGCCGCTCACACCCTGCTGTTGCGTCACCTGGTGACGAAGGACTGGGCATCCCCCCTGCCCGACCTGGTGCCCGCGTGCCAGCGTGAGAGGCGCGCCGCCGAGGCCCTGGAGGCGAGTCTGGAGGAGGTACCCGCCGGGCTCCTGCACGAGAGGTTCTTCGCACGCGCCGCCGATCAACCCGGCCGCACCGCCATGGTCACCGCGCAGGGAACGGAGGTCAGCTACGGAACGCTCGTCCGACAGGCACTGCGGACCGCGGCATCACTCGGGACCGCCGGCGTGCGTCCGGGCGACCTGGTCGCCATCACGCTTCCCAAGGGCCCGGAGCAGATCGCCGCGGTGCTCGGCGTGCTCGCGGCCGGCGCCGCCTACGTTCCCCTCGGCCGCGAACAGCCCGCCGCGCGACTGGAGCGGGTACACGCCACGGCCGGCTTCCGAGTGGTGATCGGCGACTGGCCCGCCGTACCCGATCCGGACGGCGAGGCGCAGGGGACAGCGCCCCGCGCCATCCCGTTCCGGGACACGCAGCAAGTCCCTCCGCTACCGGCGCCGCACGAGATGTCTCCCGACGCGCTCGCCTACGTCATCTTCACGTCCGGTTCGACAGGTGAGCCCAAGGGCGTCGAGATCACCCACGCCGCCGCCTGGAACACCGTCGCGGACATCAACGCACGCCACGGCATCACCGAGGACGACCGTGTGTTCGCCCTGTCGGCACTGGACTTCGACCTGTCCGTGTACGACATCTTCGGCCTGCTGTCCGCAGGCGGCTCCCTCCTGTTGCCCACGGAGGACCTGCGGCGCGAACCGGCGCGTTGGCCAAGCCTCGTGGGCCGGCACGGCGTGACGGTGTGGAACACCGTTCCGGCCTTGCTCGACCTGCTGCTCGACGCCGACGAACAGGGCGGCCACGAGTCGGGCGGCATCCGAGGTCTGCGCACCGCCCTGGTCTCCGGCGACTGGATCGGCCTGGACCTCCCCGCTCGCCTGAAGGCCCGGACGGCCCGGCCCTGCACATTCGTCGCCATGGGCGGAGCGACAGAGGCCGCCATCTGGTCCAACACCCTGACCGTCGACGAGGTGGACCCCCGATGGGCGTCCATCCCCTACGGGCGGCCGCTGACCGGGCAGCACTACCGAGTGGTCGACCAGACCGGCCGCGACTGCCCCGACTGGACGCCCGGCGAGCTGTGGATCGGCGGCCGGGGACTGGCCCGCGGCTATCTGTCGGACCCGGCCCGCACGGCCGAGAAGTTCGTCGTACGGGACGGGCGGCGCTGGTACCGCACGGGCGACCTGGGGCGCTACCGGTGCGATGGGCTGCTGGAGTTCCTGGGCCGCCTCGACAGCCAGCTGAAGATCGCCGGTCATCGCATCGAGGCGGGCGAGATCGAAGCGGCCCTCGAAGCACATCCCGAGGTGGCGCGGGCCGCCGTCGTCGCGGTGGGGGAGCGCACCGCGAAACGGCTCGTCGCGTTCGCCGTGCCACGGGACACATCGACCACGCTGCCTGCGTACGCGGACACGACCGGCAGCGGCGGGACAGCCGCCGAAACCGGGAAGGCCGACCGGTCGCCCGAGCCGTCGGACCTCACCGAGAGCCTCTTCGGCTGGCTCGCGGACCGGCTGGCCCCCTATGCCGTCCCGTCCCGCGTGCTGCTGCTGCCCGTCCTGCCGCTGACCACGA
Organism: Streptomyces sp. NPDC005866; assembly: GCF_040629895.1. Taxonomy (NCBI): domain Bacteria; kingdom Bacillati; phylum Actinomycetota; class Actinomycetes; order Kitasatosporales; family Streptomycetaceae; genus Streptomyces; species Streptomyces sp. NPDC005866. The sequence continues at coordinate 23,960 of NZ_JBEXWP010000006.1, read as the reverse complement.
ACGGGAAGGTCGACCGCAACGCCCTGGTCGGCGCGGCGGGGCAAGAGGCGGTGTCCGCCGATGCCGAGCCACCGCGGGGCGAGATCGAGACGACCCTCGCCGAATTGTGGCAGGACCATGTGCCGGGCCCGGTGCGGGACCGGAACGCCAACTTCTTCACGATCGGCGGCGACAGCCTCTCCGCGCTGCGCCTGCTGGCGGCGATCGAGCGCCGCCTGGGGGTCGCCGTCCCCGTCCGGCGTCTCTTCGCCACACCGACCATCGCCGCGCTCGGCGCGGACGTCACCCGAACGCTCGCGGCCCACGCGACCGCCTACGAAACCGGAGAGCTGTGAACATCGCTGAACTGCTGGCCCGCTGCGCCGACGAGGGCGTGGTCCTGTGGGCTCAGGAAGGACAACTGCGCTTCCGGGCCCCGCAGGGCCGACTCACCGACGACCGCCGAGCCGAGCTGCGGACGCACAAGGAGGGGATCCTGCGCCACCTCGAAGCCGGCGAGCCCGTCCTGCGGAGCGACCCGGCCGGGCGCCACGAACCCTTCCCGCTGACGGACATCCAGGCCGCCTATCTCATCGGACGCACCGACGCGTACGCCTACGGGGGCATCGGCTGCCACGCGTACGTCGAGCTGGAGTACCCCGAGCTCGACGTGAACCGGGTCACCGCCGTGTGGCGCGAACTCGTCCAGCGGCACGACATGTTGCGTGCCGTCATCCACAACGACGGCTATCAGCGCGTGCTGCTCGAAGTCCCCGAACTGGAGGTCACCGTCAGCGACCTCACCACGCTCCCGGCAGCGGCGGACGCCGAGGCAGCGGTGGAGCGCACCCGCGCCCGCATGTCCGTACGACGAGCCCCCACCGACCGCTGGCCGCTCTTCGACGTCCACGTGAGCAGGACCGGCAAGTGCGCCGTCCTCCACCTCTCCTTCGACATGCTCGTCGTCGACCATGCCAGCCTGCGGATCCTGCTCGCCGAGTTCCAGAACCGCTACGGGGGCTCCGTCCTGTCAGAGCCGCCCCGGATCTCCTTCCGTGACTACGTGCTGGGCCGCCGCGCCCTCGCGGACAGCGCCGAATACTCCCAGGACCGGGCGTACTGGTCGGAGCGGCTCGACGCGCTGCCTCCCGCCCCGGAACTTCCCACCGCGGAAAGCTGGGAACCGGTAGCGCGGTCACGGGAGAGCAATGTCCGGCACGGCGACACCGTCGTCTTTCGCCGACTGGAGCATCTGCTTCCCGCGTCCGACCGCGAGCGCTTCGCCGAGCGGGCCACGCGGCGCGGGCTGACCGTGTCGACAGCGTTGCTCGCCGCCTACGCCGAGACAGTCGGCCGCTGGTCGCGGACCAGCCGGTTCACACTCAACGTGCCGACGGTGGACCGCCCTCAGTTGCACGAGGACATCGGCCGGCTCGTCGGGGACTTCACCTCCCTCGAACTGCTCGCCGTCGACCTCGACGCTCCGGCGTCCTTCGCCGACCGGGTCAGAGCCATCGGCGAGCAGCTCCTCGAAGACCTGGCACACCCGCTGTTCACCGGCTCGGAGGTACTCGCCGAACTCTCCCGCAGGTCCGGAGCGCCGGTCCTGATGCCGGTCGTCTTCACCAGTGCCCTGGGCACCGGCGTCACCGCCGAGGGCGTGCCCCCCGAAGTGACCTATGCCGTGACCCAGACGCCGCAGGTGTGGCTCGACTGCCAGGTCATGCGGCGCGGAGACGCGCTGAGCCTGTCCTGGGACATACGGGAGGGTGCGCTCAGCGAAGGCGTGGCGGACGACATGTTCGCCGCCTACACGGCACTCGTGCGTCTGCTGTCCGCCGAAGGCGAGGCGGGCGAGGCCGCCTGGGAGGAACCGGCCCGCATCCCGCTGCCCGACGCACAGGCGGCCCGCAGAATCGCGGTCAACGCGACTGAGGGGTCCCTGCCGGACGTCCTGCTCCACGAACCCGTGCTCGCTCAGGCACTGGCCACACCGGACGCGATCGCGGTCCGGACGCCTGAGTTGGCCCTCTCGTACCGCCAGCTCGTCGCCCGCGCGAGCGGCCTCGCCGAGGTGCTGGCGGAGTCCGGGCTGCGGCCCGGCGAGCCGGTGGCCATCTGGATGGACAAGGGCTGGGAGCAGGTGGTCGCCGTCTTCGGCATCCTCATGGCGGGTGGGGCGTACCTTCCGGTCGACACGGCGCAGCCACCGGCCCGCCGGGACACGATCATCGCGGACGCCGGGGTACGCACGGTCCTCACGCAGTCCTGGCTCGCCGAGATCGACGATCTCCCGGCGAGCGTGTCGGCCATCGCCGTCGACTTGATCCCGGACAGCGTTACGTCCACCCTTGCCGGCTCTCGGCGCCACCCGGACGAACTCGCCTACGTCATCTACACGTCGGGTTCCACCGGCACGCCCAAGGGCGTGATGATCAGTCACCGGGCGGCCCTCAACACGATCGAGGACGTCAACCGGCGCTACTCCGTCACCGCGAGGGACCGCGTCCTCGGGATCGCCGGACTGGGCTTCGACCTGTCCGTCTACGACCTGTTCGGACCGCTTGCGCTGGGCGCTACCCTCGTCCTTCCCCGTGCCGAACGGCGAGGCGACCCCTCCCACTGGGCCGAACTGATCCGGGACTTCGGCGTCACGGTGTGGAACTCGGTGCCCGGCCAGCTGCACATGCTGTGCGACTGGCTGCGCTCGGAACCCCCCGCCGAGGACGGGACGCTCCGGCTCGCGCTGATCTCCGGCGACTGGATACCGGTGACCCTGCCCGACGAGGCCCGTACGCTTTTGCCGGGCCTGGAGGTCATCTCCCTCGGCGGTGCCACCGAGGGCTCCATCTGGTCCATCGCCCACCCGATCGTCGAGGTGGACACCACACGCCCCAGCATTCCCTACGGCAAGCCCCTGACCAACCAGACGTTCGCCGTACTCGACAAACAGTTGCGACCCCGGCCCGAATGGGTGCCGGGCGAGCTGTACATCGGCGGCGCCGGAGTCGCCATGGGCTACCTCGGCGACGAGGCCCGTACCGCGGAACGGTTCCTCACCGACCCTGTCAGCGGCGCGCGGATCTACCGCACCGGTGACCTCGGGCGCTACCTCCCCGACGGGACCATCGAGTTCCTCGGCCGTGAGGACGCCCAGGTGAAGATCCGCGGCTACCGGGTCGAACTGGCCGAGGTCGAAGCCGCCGTGCAGGCGCACCCGGCCGTGGCCGCGGGAGCGGTCATCGTCGACGACTCCGCTTCCGGCGGCCGGCGCCTGGCAGCCTTCGTCGAGACGGCGCGCCGGGACGGCGAGGAGCCGCCCGCGCCGGGCCGCGAGGACGCGCGTACGGCAGCCGCCGAAGCCGTACGGGAAGCCTCTGCCGCGGTCGACGCGGCACGACTGACGGAGTTCCTCACCGCGCTCGACGAGGTGGCGCTCGCCGAGATGACACGGGTCCTCGCGGCGGCCGGGGTGTTCGAGGACGGCGCCGCGCGCACGGCGGACGAGGTGAGCGCGGCGCTGCGCTCCACCCCGCGCCACCGTCACATCGTGCGGCGCTGGCTGCGGGCTCTCAGCTCACGCGGCCGGCTGGCACACCATGACACCGACGACACCTACGGCGAGCTCGCCCCTGTCTCCGCGTCCGAGCTGGAGCGGAGCTGGCAGCGGGCCACCGAGCTGGAGCACGAGGTCGGGTGGAGCTCCGAACTGCTCACCGTCATGCGCACCTGCGCCGACCGGCTGCCCGAACTGATCAACGGGGACACGGGCATCCGGGACCTGCTCTTCCCCGGCGCCGCCCTGGAGGCCGCCGACGCCGCCTACCGGGACAATCTCGCCATCCGGCATCTCAACCGGGCGGTGGTCGTCGCCCTGGGCGAGATCGCCGCGGCCCACACCGGCGAGGAGCGGCTGCGCGTGCTGGAGGTGGGCGGCGGCGTCGGCGGCACCACGGGCGAACTCGTGCCCGTACTCGCCGAGTACGGAGTCGACTACCTGTTCACCGACGCCTCGGCCTTCTTCCTCAACGAGGCGCGTGAACGCTTCGCGGACCACGCCTGGGTGCGCTACCAGCGCTTCGACGTCGACGAGGACCCACGTTCCCAGAACCTTCTCCCTAACTCCTTCGATGTTGTGGTCTGTGCCAACACCCTGCACGCAGCCGCCGACGCGGACGCGGCGGTGGGCTGGCTCCGGGAACTGCTCGTACCGGGCGGCCAGTTGGTGTTCGTGGAGAACACCCGTGACGAGAACCTCCCGCTGCTGGTCTCCATGGAGTTCCTGGAGGTCGCCGGACGGACCTGGACCGATGTACGGGAGCACACCGGTCAGTCCTTCCTCACCCACGCCCAGTGGAGTGAACTCCTCGACCGGCACGGCGCGTCGGAGGTCACGTCCCTGCCGGGTCCGCAGGATCCCCTGGCGTCGACCGGGCAGGAGGTGTTCATCGCCACGATGAAGGGCGACCGGCACCACGTGCCGGTGGGGGAGCTGGCGCGCAGTGCGGCCACGCGGCTGCCCGACTACATGCTCCCCGCGGTGTGGCAGATCGTCGACACGCTGCCCCGTACCGCCAACGGCAAGACCGACCGCTCGCGGTTGCGGGCCTGGCTGCCCCGGGAAGCCGTACAGCCCGTGGTCGACGACCGGCCGATGGACGACCTGGAGAGCAGTCTGGCCGAGCTGTGGGCGGAACTGCTGTCGGTCGAGTGCGTCACCCGCAACGACGACTTCTTCGACCTCGGCGGCGACTCCCTGCTGGTCGCCCGGATGGTGGGCCGGCTGCGGGAGCGCATACCGCAGGCCGCTGACCTCGAATGGGAGGTCGTCCTGCGCCACATGCTCCGCCGCCCGACGGTGGCGGGCCTGGCCGGATTCCTGCGCGGACTGGCCGGCGCGGACCAGGCACCGACCGCCGGCACCGCCGTACGAACCGACCCGGTGATCCATCTCCACGGCGCCCGGTCGTCCGACGAACCCACCACCGTGCTGGTGCACGCGGGGACCGCCACGATCATGCCGTACCGGGCGCTGATCACCGAGATCAGGCGGCGCTCGCCGGGCCTTGCCGAGGTCGTCGGCGTCGAGGTCCCGGATCTGGACGGATTCCTCGCCTCCCCGCCGGAGGGGCTCATCGAGCAGCTGGCGGCCGACTACGCGCGGGCTTTGACCACGGACGGGCGGCGCCGCTTCCACGTCGTGGGCTACTGCCTGGGCGGCCTCATCGCCACCGAAGTGGCACGCAACCTGGCCGAATCCGGGGCCGAGGTGGAGAGCCTCACGGTCATCAGCAGCCACAGCCCCCGCTTCCGGCTGGACGACGAACTGCTCGCCGAGTACTCCTTCGCCGTCATGATGGGCATCGACCCCGCCGCGCTGGGCTTCCCCGGCGACCAGTACCGGGTGGCCGAGGCGGCCGACGCCGTCCTGTCCGGCAGCCCCGGCGTCCTGTCCGACGGAGGACTCGCCGCGCTTCCCGACGAGTTCGAGGATGTCGCGGGCTGCTTCCGGGCGCTGGCCGACGTACCCCGCGCCACCCGTATCGCCCGGATGTGCGAGGCGGTGCCCGCCTCGGCCGGCAGCTACGAACCCGACCACATGACGCGGCTGTTCCTCGCCTTTAGGCAGAGCGTCTTCGCCATCACCCGTTACAGCGCCGAGCCGTACGCGGGCGACATCACCTTCCTGCGGCACGACGGCGCGTACCCCTTCCCCGGCAGCAAGGACGCCGTCACCGCCTACTGGGAGGAACTGACCCTGGGCGAACTGGACATCGTCGACATCGGGGGCGACCACTACACCTGTCTGTCCGTCGAGCACGCCCCCGGCATCCTCAAGACCCTCGGCGAGCTCACCCAGGGGGCGATCACCCGATGACACGGAAGAAGCCCCTCATCGGTGTCCTGGGAGCCTCCGGGGCGGTCGGCCGTGCTGCCGTGCGCGAGCTGCGCGAACTCGGCCACACCGGGCTGCGGTTGGGCGGACGGACCACGTCGGCCCTCTGCGCGGTCGCCGAGGAGGACCCCGCCGGCCACGACGAGACCGTCTGGGCGGACGCCACCGCACCGGATGGTCTACGCGCCTTCGCCGAGGGCTGCGACATCGTCCTCAACTGCGTTGGCCCCACCTACCGGCTCCGGGCGACGGTGGCCTCGGCGGCGCTCGCCGCGGGCGCGCACTGCGTCGACGTGGCCGGGGACGACCCGGCAGCCGAGGACCTGCTCAAGGAGGGCGACCCGGCCGGCGACGGCCGCACCGTCGTCCTGTCGGCAGGCGCGCTGCCCGGCCTGTCCAGCCTGCTGCCACGCTGGCTGGCCCGGCAGGGCCTCGACAGCGCCTCCGCACTGACTGCTTACTGCGGCGGTCTGGAGACCTGCTCGCCCACGGTGGCCAGAGACCTCATGCTCTCCCTCACCTCCGGTGGGGCGGACGGCGCGGCCTACGGCGAGGCGCTTGCCGCCGTCCGGGGCGGCCGACGCGTCCCGCGGGCCCTGCGGACCGCCGAGGACACCGAACGCGCCGGGTTCCCCGGCCGGGTGGCCGTACAGCCCTACCTCAGCGGGGAGAGCGAACGCCTCGCCGCCGAACTGGGCCTGGACCGGCTCGACTGGTACAACGTCCACCCCGGTCCCCAGGTGCGCGCCCTGCTCAACCTCTTGCCGGGCCGCCTCGCCGCGGGCGACGACCCGGACGACCTGGCACACCGCCTGATCCTCGCCGCCGATCTCGACCTGGCCGGACGCAAGCCCTACTACGTCATGGACTTCGAGCTGTCGGGAACCGCGTCCGGACAGCCCGCGACGGCGGGTCTGACACTGCGCGCGGCCAGCAGTTACCGGCTCACGGCCGCCGTCGGCGCGCTCGCGGTGGACGCCGTACTGCGGGCCGCCGTGCCGCCCGGTGTGCACTTCGCGTGCGACGTACTGGACCCGGCCTCCGTGGTCAGCCACCTCCGAGCGGGAGGCGCCGGCGACATACGGCTCACCGGAGCGGCTGCTTCCGCGGTGGACGACGAGCACGTGGAAGAGGGCGTCCTGTGACCGCCGATGCGCCCTTCCGCGTCCTGGTCTGCGGGACCAACTTCGGCCGTTTCTACGCCGAGGCCGCGCGGCAACGCCCCGGCTACACTCTGGCCGGAATCCTGAGCCGGGGCTCCGCCGCCTCCCGTTCGTACGCCGAAAGCCTCGGCGTCCCGCACTACACGGACGTCGACGAACTCCCGGCCGACATCGACGCCGCGTGCGTGGCGGTCAGCTCCTCCATATCCGGAGGACAGGGCACCGAGCTGGCCAAGGCACTGATGGACCGGGGCATCCACGTCCTTCAGGAACACCCGGTTCACCTCACCGAGCTGACGGACTGCCTCAGGCACGCACGCCGCCGGGGTGTGCAGTACCGCGTCAACACCCACTACCCGCACGTCGCTCCCGTCCGGGCCTTCACCGAAGCGGCCCGCAAACTCACCGCCCTGCAGGAACCGCTCTTCCTGGATGCCGCCACTCCCGTCCACCTCATGCATCCGTTGGTGGACATCCTCGGACGGGCGCTGGGCAGCCTGCGGCCCTGGCGTTTCGCCGACCCGGCACCGATTCCCGCGGACATCGCGCCGCAGCCGTTCCGCTCGCTGCAGGGTGTGTTCGGCGGCGTACCCCTGACGTTGCGGGTGCACCACCAGCTCGACCCGTCCGACCGGGACAACCACGCCCTGCACTGGCACCGGATCTCCATCGGCACACAGGGCGGCGTCCTTTCCCTGGCCGACACGCACGGGCCGGTCCTGTGGAGTCCGCGGCTGCACATCGGAAGGGACGCCGACCGCCGCTTCGTCCTGGAGGGACCGGGCACCGGAAATCTGGGGCTCGGCACCACCGCGGTCGTCGGAACCACCGGAACCTTCCGGACCGTGTTCACCGACCTGTGGCCGCAAGCCATCGGAAGCGCGCTCGACGGGCTGCGCGAGGCCGCCGAACAGGGCGGCGACGCTCTACGCGCGGGACAGTACGACCTGGCCGTGTGCCGCATCTGGTCCGACCTGGCGGCGCGGCTCGGACCACCGGAGATCGTACGACCGCCTGCCCCGCGCCCCCTCCCGGCCAGCGAACTGTTCCCCGGCCCCGGACAGGCCCCGGCCGACCCGCAGCCCGGCCCCGGACCGGTCCGAAGCGAGGCCGTCGCCGTGTCCGCCGCCCCTTCCGGCGGCCCTACGCCCTACACCCCGTCGGCGGAGTTCTTCGATCTCGTCGCGGCCGAACACACCGCGACCGCGAGCGCACCCGCCGTCGCCGCACTGCTCGCCGACGCCGATCTCGGTGCCGGGCCGGTGGTCGACATCGGGGCCGGGACCGGCCTGGTGACCGAAGCAGTCGCCCGGGCCAGGCCGGACGTGGAGATCCTCGCCTGCGAACCGGCGGTCGGCATGCGCGCCGTGCTCACCAGCCGCGTCTTCAGCGATCCGGACCTGCGCTCCCGGGTCACGATCACCGCGGACGCCGCCCCGGACCTGGAACTCCCGGACCGTGTCAGTGCCGTTCTGCTGTGCGGAGTCCTCGGCCATCTCGACGCCTCGCAGCGCGCGCGACTGTGGAGAAGGCTGAGGCAACGGCTGGCCCCGGGCGGACTCGTCGTCGTCGAACTCATGGGCTTCGAAGAGCCGTTGACCATCCCCGCCACCAGGCTCGCCACCACGGCCGCCGGGCGGCAGCGCTACGAGTGGACGTTCTCCGGAGCACCGGACGCGGCGAAGGACGGCGTGATGCGGCTGCACTCCACCTGGCGCGTCTACCGGGACGGTGAAACCGCGGTGGTGCGCGAGGTGCACGACTCCTACCACTGGGCCCCCTTCGGCCTGAAGGACGTGGCGGCCGAGTCCGGCATGTCCGTACGGCCCCTGCCCACCCGGCCCGGCGCACCGCCGCTGGCCGTGCTCACCAACGAGCCCGACCCGGCACCGGCCACCACCGTCTCCGCACTTGTCTCTCCCGCCACCGACCGCTGAGGACCTCCGATGATCACTCCCGAATCCGCAAGCTCCGACATCCCCGACGTGACCTCTGACGGGAGCGCGCCGGAAGGCGCCACCTCTCCCCGCGAGTTCCCCATCCAGCGGGGCTGTCCTTTCGCGGCGCCGGAGGAGTACGACGCTCTGCGCGCTAAGGACCCGGTGGCGCGCGTGACACTGCCGACCAAGCGCGAAGCCTGGGTGGTGACCCGCTACGACGACGTGCGGGAGTTGCTGTCGGACCCGCGCGTCAGCGCGGACATCCGCCGTCCGAACTTCCCCGCGCTTGGCGAAGGGGAACAGGAGGCCGGAGCCAAATTCCGTCCCTTCATCCGCACCGACGCCCCCGAGCACACCCGCTACCGACGGATGCTGCTGCCGGAGTTCACGGTGCGCCGGACGCGCGCGATGCGGCCCGCCGTACAGGCACGCGTGGACGAGATCCTGGACGACATGCTCGCCGCCCAGGGACCGGTCAACTTCGTCTCCGTGTACGCGAACGCCGTGTCCACCTCGGTGATCTGCGAACTGCTCGGCATTCCCCGGGAGAACCTGGAGTTCTTCCGGGACGTCACCCGGATCTCCGGCTCCCGCAACAGCACCGCCGAGCAGGTCTCCGAAGCCCTCGGCGGTCTCTTCGGTCTCATAGCCGACCTGGTTACCAAACGGCAGGAGGAACCCCGCGACGACCTGATCTCCAAGCTCGTCGCGGACCACCTGAACACCGGCAACATCGCACTGAACGAACTGCTCTCCACGATCGGCATCACGATCAACGCCGGCCGCGAGACCAGCACCAGCATGATCGCGCTGAGCACCCTGCTCCTCCTGGACCGGCCGGACCTGATGGAGGAACTGCGCGGCGACCCCTCGCTCATGCCCGCCGCCGTCGACGAGCTTCTGCGCGTCATGTCCGTCGCCGACTCAATCCCCCTGCGGGTCGCCACGGAGGACATCGAGCTCTCCGGCCGGGTGGTTCCCGCCGACGACGGTGTCATCGCCCTTCTCGCCGGGGCCAACCACGACCCCGAGCAGTTCGACCACCCGGAACAGGTCGACTTCCACCGGACGGACAACCACCACGTCGCGTTCGGCTACGGCGTGCACCAGTGCGTCGGGCAGCACCTGGCGCGGCTCGAACTGGAGGTCGCCCTGGAGACGCTCATCCGCCGCGTGCCCACGCTCCGGCTCGTAGGGGACCGTGAGCAGGTCGCGTTCAAACACGACTCGGCCACCTTCGGCCTCGAAGAGCTGATGGTGGCCTGGTGACCGGCGCCTCTCTGCCGAACGCGTCCTCCCGCACCGGTGTCGAGGGTCGCCGTGCCCGGCGCACCGACAGCCCGTGGATCAGGCGTTGGAGCGACGGGGCCGCCGCCCGGCTCACGCTGATCTGTCTTCCGCACGCGGGGGGCAGCGCGAGCTTCTACCGGTCCTGGGCCGCGCTGCTGCCCCCTGAGGTGGAGTTGCTCGGCGTCCAGTACCCGGGCCGCGAGGACCGCTTCGAAGAGCCGATGATCGACAGCATGGGTGAGCTGGTGACGGCTCTCGCGGAGGGCCTCGTGCCCCTGCTGGACCGGCCGTACGCCCTGTTCGGGCACAGCATGGGGTCCGCGATCGCCTGGGAACTGGCCCATGAGCTGGACCGCCGCGGGGCACCCGGTCCGCGGCGGCTCTTCGCCTCCGGCCGCGCGGCTCCCGGCACGGCGGTGGTCGGTGACGTGCACCGCCAAGGCGACGACGTGCTCTGCGCCGAACTGCAACGGCTGGGCGGTACCAGCCGTGAGGTGCTCGACGACCCCGGGCTGCGTGCCCTGATCCTCGGGATCGTACGCAATGACTACCGGCTCATCGAAACGTACCGGCCGGCCCACCGGCCGCCGTTGCACTGCCCGATCCACGTGCTGACCGGCAGCGCGGACCCCGAACTCGGCGAGGAGCGCAGCCGTGACCGGGCCGGCGGCTGGGCGGACCTCACGACCGCCCGCACCGAGGTACGGACCTTCCCGGGCGACCACTTCTACCTCACCCCGCAACGCCGCGAGGTCGTAGCCACCGTCCTGCGTCGGATGGACCCCTCGCTGACCACGGGCGGCCACACCTGGCCGAGCACGCCGTGAGCCGCCGTCCGCCGGCCGCGCGAACACGGCCCGCACGAACGCAGTCCGCACGCCCTGCCGCGTACGCATGGAGATCCTTGTGATCGACTACTACTCGACCTCGGCCGAGTTCTACGAGCTGGTCGCCACCCGGCACACCGCCAGCAGCGGACCGCCGCTCAGCCAAGTCCTCAAGGGTGTCGACGTCTCGCACGGCCCCGTGCTGGAGATCGGCGCGGGTACCGGACGCGTGACCGAGGTCATCGCCTCCGCCCTGCCCGAGGCCGAGATCATCGCCGCGGAACCCTCGGCCACGATGCGCGCCATGCTCACCTCCAGGGTCGCCCGCGACCCCGACCTGCGGCGCCGGGTGACCGTGGTCGACGGCGCGGCACAGGACCTTCCGCTGCCCCGACGGCTCTCGGCCGTGGTCATCTTCGGAGTGGCGGGCCATCTCACGGTCACCGAACGCGTGGCGCTCTGGAAACGCCTCGCCGCCCGCCTGCCCGACGGCGCGCCCATCGTCGTGGAACTGATGGGTGTCTCCTCACCACGCACCATCCCACCGGTGATGTCTCTCAAAGAGACCATCGGACGCCAGACGTACGAGTGGTGGATCGGCGGCGAACCCACCGAGGGCGACGCCATGCGGTTCACCACCACCTGGAAGGTCCTGCGGGACGGCCGCACCGTGCGTGAGGTCGCCGACAGCTATGTCTGGCACACCTTCGACGTCGCTCAGCTCGCCCGAGAAGCGGGCATGACCAGCCGCCGCGTCACCGAGGCGGGCGGTCGCCCCATCCCCGAAATCGGAGTCCTCGTCAAGTGAAGCCACAGCCGCCCGGGCAGGACCCGGACTCGACTTCCCCCACCGCGCGGACCGAAGCGCCCCCGCCACCGTTGCGCGGACTGCTGGAGCCGGTCCGCGGGCCACTCGCGCTCGCCGTGGGCCTCCAGGCCGTCGCGGCTCTCGCCGGCGTGGTTCCGTTCATCGCCGTCTCCCGCATCGCGAACCGCCTCACCGCAGGCTCCCGCGCCGGCGGCGACGACCTGTGGCCGCTGGTCACGCTCGCCTGCGCGGCGGGCCTGCTCGCGCTGGTGTGCGGTACGGCGGCCGGCGCCGTCGGCCACCTGGCCGACAACGACCTTCAGCTCACGCTCCGCCGCCGGCTCGCCCGGCACATCGGGCGGCTGCCGCTCGGCTGGATCACCACCAAGGGGTCCGGCGAGGTCAAGCAGGCGGTGCAGGACGACGTACGGGCGCTGCACACGCTGGTCGCCCACACCCTGCTCGATGTCGTCGCCGTGCTCACCGCACCGGTGCTGGCACTGGTCTACCTGTTCACCGTCGACTGGCGCCTGGCCCTGATCAGCGTGCTGCCGCTGGCCCTGGGCGTGTTCCTGTTCAGCAGGGCCATGTCGGGTGCGGCGGCGCAGATGGCCGAGTTCGGAGCCGCACTGGGCCGTATCTCCTCCGCCGCCGTGGAGTTCGCGGGCGGAATCGCCGTCCTGAAGACCTTCGGACGCGGGCGCAAGGCCCACGAGCGGTTCCTCAACGCCACCGAAGGATTCGCCGACTTCTTCTCCCGCTGGGTACGCGCCACCGTGGTCACCTCCACAGCTGCCGTACTGGTGGTCTCCCCGGCCGTCGTGCTGCTGCTCCTGTCCGTGGTGGGCGCGGTATTCGTCACCAACGGCTGGATCACCGGCGCGGAGTTCGTGCCCTTCCTGCTGCTCGGCCCTGCCGTCGCCGCCCCCATGGGCGTTGTCGGTCCCCGCATCCAGCAGATCCGGGCCGGCCAGGCGGCCGCCGTCCGTATCTCCGCGCTGCTGGACACAACCGTCCTGCCGGAGTCCACGACACCCGCCGTGCCGGAGGGCCACGACGTCTCCCTGCGCGGTGTGTCCTTCTCCTACGACGGCCGCACCGACGCGCTCAGCGGCATCGACCTCGACCTGGCCCCCGGTACGGTCACGGCGCTCGTCGGCCCTTCCGGCTCGGGCAAGTCCACGCTCGCGTCGTTGCTGCTCCGCTTCCACGACGTCACCACCGGCACGGTGACCGTCGGCGGCGTCGACATCCGGGACGTCCCCGCGGCCGAGCTGTATCGGCGCGTCGGCTTCGTCCTCCAGGACGTGCGGCTGCTGCGGGCGAGCGTCGCCGACAACATCCGCCTGGGCCGCCCCGAGGCCACCGACGAGGAAGTGGAGCGGTGTGCCCGCGCGGCCAGGATCCACGACCGCGTCATGGCCCTGCCCGACGGGTACGCGACCGAGGTCGGCACGGGCGTCACCCTGTCCGGGGGAGAGGCGCAGCGCCTCTCGATCGCACGGGCGTTGCTCGCCGACGCCCCCGTCCTCGTCCTGGACGAGGCCACCGCGTACGCCGACCCGAACTCCGAGGCACTGATCCAGGACGCGCTGTCCGCCCTCGCCAGCAACCGCACCCTGCTGGTCATCGCGCACCGGCTGGCGACCATCCGCACCGCCGACCGGATCGTGGCCCTCGACGGCGGACGCATCACCGAACAGGGCCGCCACGACGACCTGTTGGCCGCCGACGGCCTTTACGCCCGCCTGTGGGAAGCGCAGCAGGAGGCACTGCCGGTCCCGTCCGACGGGGTTCCCCGCCAGGTCACCGCCCGTCCGGTCGCGGGCGAGACCCGGGACGACATCCGAGAGGGAAGCTCACGATGATCCGCCAGCTCTACCGCGTCCTCGGCCCCGACGGTTCACGTCCGTTGAACCGCCTGCTGGTCCTCCTGGCCGGCGCGGCCGTCCTCCAGGGCGTCGCCTTCGCCCTCCTGGTGCCCGTACTACGCGCGCTGCTCAGCGATCATCCGAGCCACGTGTGGCCCTGGCTGACCGCACTCGTCGGCTGCTCGCTCGGCTACGCGGTACTGCAGGCTGCCGCCCTCAGCGGCGGCTTCACCGTCGGCTCGCAGCTCTCCCGGGTACTGCACCGCCGTCTGGCGGACCGCGCACTGGACCTGCCGCTCGGCTGGTTCACGGCCGGACGGGCGGCCGAATTCAGCCGGCTGGCCGGGCAGAACGTCATCCAGGTGATGAACATGCCGGCCCACCTGCTGCGGCCGTTCGTCAGCTCACTGCTGACCCCCGTCACCCTCGTGGTCGCGACGCTCTTCTTCGACGTGCGGACCGCACTCGTACTGCTGGTCTGCGCTCCCGTGCTGTTCGCCGTACACCTGGCGAGCACCGCGGTGATGCGCCGGCTCGACCAGGGCCGGGACGGAGCTATCGGGGAAGCCGCCGACAGGGTCCTGGAGTTCGCGCAGAACCAGCCGGTCCTGCGGGCCTTCGGGCGCACGGTCGAAGGCTACGGGGCGTTGGACGACGCCCTGGTCGCGGAGGCACGCGCGGACCGCCGGCTCATCGTCCGTGGACTGCCGGGCCTGGTCTCCTTCGCCTTCACCACCCGGCTGGTGTTCGCCCTGCTGCTGGCGCTGGGCGTGTCCTGGGAACTGGACGGTTCGCTCACCGTCCCCACCCTGCTGGCACTCCTGGTGCTGCTGGTCCGGCTGATCGACAGCCTCTCGGGAGCCGCCGACGTCGGCGCCGGCATGCGCATCGCCCGCAACAGCCTGGAACGGCTCGGCGCGGTCCTGGACGAGACCCCGTTCCCCCAGCCCGCCGAGCCCAAGGTGCCTCAGGGCGCGAGCGTGGAGTTCACCGGTGTCGGCTTCCGCTACGACACGGGGGAAGCCGGTCGGCCGGACGCGGAACCCACGACCCCGGTACTCAACGATGTGACCTTCCGCCTGCCCGAGCGCAGCATGACAGCCCTGGTCGGCCCCTCCGGCGCCGGCAAGACCACGGTCGCCAGGCTCCTCGCCCGCTTCTGGGACGCCACCGACGGCACCGTCCGGATCGGAGGCGTCGACGTACGGGACATCGCTCCCGAAGAGCTGGCCGCCCACGTCTCCCTGGTCTTCCAGGACGTGTACCTCTTCGAGGGCACGATCGAGGAGAACGTCCGCATCGGCGCCCCCGACGCCGGTCCCGAGGAACTACGCAGGGCTGCCGCACTCTCCGGACTTGACCGTGTGATCGAGGTGCTCCCCGACGGCTGGGCCACCAGGGTCGGGGAAGGCGGCACGAGGCTTTCCGGAGGCCAGCGTCAACGCGTGTCCATCGCCCGTGCTCTCCTCAAGGACACTCCGATCCTCGTCCTCGACGAGGCCACCGCCGCCCTGGACCAGGAGAACGAGGCCCTGCTCGCCGAGACCGTCCGCACTCTCGCCGACCGGAAGACGCTGCTGGTCATCGCGCACCGGCTCAGTACCGTCGTGTCCGCCGACCAGATCCTCGTCCTGGAGGACGGCGGGATCACCGAGCGCGGCACGCACGCCGAACTGGTCACGGCGGGCGGGACATACGCCTCCTTCTGGGAGCAGCGAGCGCACGCACAGGGCTGGCGGCTGGAAGCGGCACGCACATGACCCGGGACCGGGTGCGCGTGACCGGCGAACGAGCCCAACGGCAGAGGGAAGGCATACGACGATGAGCATCGGTTCCCGGACCGGCTGGGACGAGTGGGCGAGGGCGGTTCCCCCGCTCCGGTGCACGAGCACCCTGGAATCCCGCCACGACCCCGCGGTCACCGCCGTCCACCTCGCCAGGGCGGGACTGGCCGACCAGTACGCCGTGTACGAGAGGGAAGGCGTCTGGCACTTCGCGGCCGGCTCGGCCGTGACCCTCACCGCCACCGCGGACCGTCTCACTGCCAGGGCCGACGGAAGGACCTGGACGTCCGAGACCGGCACGCAGCCGCTGGAAGTGTTCGCCGAGGCCCTCGCCGTACTGGCGAACGCGGGGGGCACAGAGCGTCACTTCTACGGCTGGGCCGCCTTCGAGCTCGCGCACGTCCTCCACGGCGACCCGGCGGCAGGCGGCACCGGGCCTCTGCTGCACGCCCTGGTTCCGTGCGTAGAGGTGTCCCTGACGCCCGACCGGGCTGTCATCCGAGCAGTCGACGAGGCATGGGCGCAGAAGGCCGGCGACCTGCTCGCCGAGCCGCCCGCCCCGCAGGACACGGTCGGCGAGGTCACGCCGACCGACGCCGAGCGCATCATCGCCGAGGGCACCACGGCCTATGGGCAAGCCGTGGCCCGGACCGTCGCGGATATCCGGGCGGGACTGCTGGAGAAGGCCGTCCTGTCCCGGAAGGTGCCGCTGACCGCCGAGCCGCGTACCGACTTCGCCGCCTCCTACCTCGCGGGCCGACGCGCCAACACCCCGGCACGCTCCTATCTGCTGGACCTCGGTGGGCGCAGAGCGGCCGGGTTCAGCCCCGAGACCGTACTGGAGGTCCGGGAGGACGGACGCGTCAGCACCCAGCCGCTCGCGGGCACCCGCGCCCTGGACACCGACCCGGCGGAGAACGAACGCCGGCGGACAGAACTGCTCACGGACCCGAAGGAGATCCACGAGCACGCGGTCTCCGTACGCCTTGCCTGCGACGAGATGGAGGCGGTCTGCCGCCCCGGCTCCGTGGTGGTCGAGGAGTTCATGACGGTGAAGCCGCGCGGGTCGGTACAGCACCTGGCCTCGCGCGTCACGGGCCGACTGCGGTCTGAGGCCGGCCCGTGGGGTGCGTTCGCGTCACTGTTCCCCGCGATCACTGCCACGGGCGTGTCGAAGCGAGCCGCTCTGGGCGTGCTGGCCCGCTACGAGGAGGGGGCCCGCGGCCTCTACGGCGGTGCCGTGTTCCGGGGCAGTACTGGCGGCTCACTGGATGCGGCCCTCGTCCTCCGCACGCTGCTGGGGGAGGGAGACGAGGTCTGGCTCCGTGCGGGAGCCGGTGTCACCGGGCAGTCCGTCCCCGAGCGGGAGATCGAGGAGACGTGCGAGAAGCTTCGCAGCGTCGCTCCCCATCTCAGGTATGCCGATGGCTGACGCCTCTTCGCCTGCGCCACGAGCGGGCCCGGACCACCCGGCGGTCCGGACCCGCTCGTGCGCAATGACGCCTCGTCGTCCGCCAGGGCTTAAAGACGCTTGTAGGCGGAAATGATTACGCCCGAACGGTTGTCGGAATAG
This sequence comes from Streptomyces sp. NPDC005866, assembly GCF_040629895.1. Lineage (NCBI taxonomy): Bacteria > Bacillati > Actinomycetota > Actinomycetes > Kitasatosporales > Streptomycetaceae > Streptomyces > Streptomyces sp. NPDC005866. The sequence continues at coordinate 6,829 of NZ_JBEXWP010000006.1, read as the reverse complement.
CGGTCGACCGGTGTCGAGGGGGAGGATCTGCCGTGGGTGAGCCCCTGCGTCTGCGGCCACGACTCGAACCCCCGCTCAGCTCACTGCTGGACGCCGGATCGTTCCTCCATTCCCTTGTCGATGCGCTCGGCTCACCGCTCAACGTACTGCTGCCGGAACGGATGGCCGAGAACGCACAACGGTTCCATGCCGTCTACCGCGAGCACCACCTGGCCGGACGCGTGTACTTCGCGCACAAGGCGAACCAGTCCAGTTCCCTGGTACGGCGATTGGCCGTGGAGGACCCGGCTGCCGTCGGCGTCGATGTCGCCTCACTCGGGGAGCTGCGCCATGCCCTGGGGTGCGGCTTCACACCAGACCGGATCATGGCCACCGGCCCCAAGGACCCGGAGTTCCTGTGGCTGGCGGCTCGCGTCGGGGTGACGGTGAACCTCGACTCACGGGGTGAACTCGACCAACTGGCCGAACTGGTGCGGAAGTACGCCCTTCCCCGGGTCGATGTCCTGCTGCGGCTCTCCGGATTCGAATCGGCGGGAGGCTCGGAGGAGCCCGGTGTGCGAATGCTCTCCCGGCGCAGCCGCTTCGGCTCACCGGCGGGGGAGGTGGCAGAACTGCTCTCGGCGGTCGAACGGCACCGCGACGCGGTCGAGTTGACCGGCATCGCGTACCACCTGGACACGACCGGTCTCACGGAGAAGGTCCGCGCGCTGGAGCGCTGTGTGGTGGTCATGGACGAGTGCCGGGCCCGGGGCCTGTCACCGCGCGTCCTCGACATCGGCGGCGGCTTCGGAGTCGGATACGTCGCCGACGCCGCCGAGTGGGACCGCTACACCACCGCGCTGACCGAGGCCGTTCTCGGGACCCGTCCCGCCCTGACCTGGCGCGGCCACGGCTACGGGCTGCGCAACGAGGGCGGCACAGTGCGCGGGGCAGCGGCCCTGTATCCGGCGTACCGGCCCACCGCCGGGCCCGACTACCTCAACGAGTTGCTCTCCCTGCCTGCGCCCTCCCTGGGCCGCCCGGCCGCCACCCTGCTCCTGGAGCACATGTACGACCTGTGCGCCGAACCGGGCCGCGCTCTCGTCGACCAGTGCGGACTCTCGCTGGCGAAGGTCCTGGACGTACGGCGGACGGGAGAGGGGACCGGGGAGTATCTGGTCCGTCTGGGCATGAACGCCGGGGACGTGAGCCTGGAAGAACACGGCGTACTCGTCGACCCCGTCCTGCTTCCGCGCGCCGGCGCGGAAGGGGAGAGCGACGAGGGTCCGGTGGGGGTGTATCTCGTCGGCAATCTCTGTCTGGAGGCCGATCTGATCACGCGCCGCACGGTCTTCCTTCCCCGGCTCCCGCGCCCCGGTGACCTGTTGGCTTTCGCCAACACTGCGGGCTACGCGATGGACTTCCACGCCCATCACGCCCAACGGCAGCCGCTCGCCCGCACCGTGGCCGTCGTACGAGAAGGCGACTCCTGGCGCTGGTGCCTGGACGAGGAGTACTGGCCGATCACACATCCCCAGGGAGCCTGGTCATGAGGTACGACAGCATCACGGAAGCCATCGGCAACACACCCTTGGTGCGCATCGACCCCGCCGTGCACGGCCTGCGCCACATCGACCTGTACGCGAAGCTGGAGATGCTCAACCCCTTCGGCTCGGTCAAGGACCGGCCCGCCTGGAACATGGCCCGCCCGCTGCTCGAAGCCGCCGTCGAGCAGGGCGAGACGGTCGTGGAACTCTCCAGCGGCAACACTGCCAAAGCCCTCGCTCTCCTCGCCGGCATGCACGGCCTGCGCTTCAAGAGCGTCACCAACCGGATGCGGGTGCCGGAGATCAAGGAGCTGCTCCTCCTGCTCGGCGCCGAGATCGAGGAGTTGCCCGGGCAGAGCGAGTGTCTCGACCCGACCGACACGGACGACCCGCTGACCCGCTTCCACCAGGCCCTGATCGAGCCGGGAAGCACGTATCTGCACACCGACCAGTACTTCAACCCGCTCAACACCGAGGCCCACGCGGCCGGTACCGGCCCGGAGATCATCAAGGACCTGGACGGACGTGCGCCGGACTGGTTCATCGGGTGCGTGGGTACGGCGGGTTCGTCGACCGGCGTGGCCCGGGTGCTGCGCGAGCACGACCCGGACGTACGCGTCCTCGGCCTGGTCGCCCACAAGTCGGACTTCATCCCCGGCATCCGCACCATCGACGAGGTCCACCAGGTCGGCCTGTTCGACCCGGCGACGTACGACACCATCGAGTCGGTCACCTCCGAGGAGGCCATCGACGGCATGCTGACCCTCATCCGCCGCTGCGGACTGCTGACCGGGCCGACCGGCGGCGGCGCCTACCTGGGTGCCGTACGCCATCTTCGGTCCGTGGAAGCGGAGTTGGCCGACTCGGACGAGCGCCGCACGGCGGTCTTCATCGTCTGCGACCGGGCCGAGAGCTATCTGAGCTATGTACGGCAGCGCCGCCCCGAGCTGCTCGGCCGGCCGCGCCGGGGCCACTCTGCCGCCGCTCTCACCGAGGCCGAGGTCCGGGACGGGGCGCGGGTCGTGGACATCGACGGCGCGCGGCGATGGATCGCCGGCGGGGAGCCGCGCCCGCTCGTCGTCGACCTGCGGGGTCCGCACGCGTACGCCGCGCTGCACATCGAGGGTTCGATCAACATCGTCGACGAGCTCTTCGAGGAACTCGTGCGCGACGGGCTGCCCTTCAGCAAGGCGCAGCCGGTGCTGCTGGCCTGCCCGGTGGGCGAGAAGTCGGCCCGGTACGCCGCGCTGCTGACCCGGATGGGCCATCCCGACGTGCGCAGCCTAGCGGGCGGCATCATCGCCTGGCGGGACGCGGGCGCGCCGCTGATACGCGAATGAGCGGCGTGCACCCCGGCTCGTGGGAGGAGCGGACCGTCGTGGCTTGGCAGCGCGAGTTGCGGGAGCAGTTCCCCATCATCACCGCTCACCCCGAGCTGGCCTACCTCGACAGCGCGGCCACCGCGCAGAAGCCCCGGGCGGTACTGGAAGCGGTTCAGTCGTACCTGACGACGTCGAACGCCAACGCGGGGCGGGGCACCTACCCGTGGGCCAACCGGACCACGGGGCTGGTGGAGCGCACCCGACGGCGGGTCAAGGAGTTCCTCGGCGACCCGGCCCCACAGCGGTCCGCCGTCCACTTCACCAGCGGCACCACCGAGGGACTGCGCGCCATCGCACGCGACTGGCTCACCTCGTTTCTCTCCGACGGCGACGAGATCCTCGTCCCCTTCGCCGACCACCGGGCCAATCTGGACCCCTGGCTGGAGGCCCAACGGCTGCTGGCCGACCGGGGAATCAAGGTCGGCGTGCGGGCGCTGCCGTACCAGGCCGAGTCGGGCGACTACGACCACCGGGCGCTGGACCAAATCGTCGGACCGCGCACCCGTTTCGTCGCCGCCACGCACCTCCATCACGTCTACGGCGGTGACATGAACGTGCACCGCATCCGCGCGGCCGTCGGTCCGGACGTGCCGATCTGCCTGGACGCCGCCCAGAGCATCGGCCATCTCCCGGTCTCCGTGGCCGATCCCGCGCTCGACGTCGACTTCGTCGTCTTCTCGGGCCACAAGGCGCTGGCCCTGCCCGGCACCGGTGCGGTCTGGGCAAAGAACGCGCGCGGCCCGGTCTTCGAGCCCGGCGGCTGGCAGGGCACCCCCAACACGGTGGGCATCGCCTCGCTGGAGGCGGCGCTCGACTGGCTGGAGGCGGCGGGCGTCGAGCGGATCGCGCGATGGACGGTCGCTCTGGCGATGCGGCTGACCGACGGACTCCGGCACCTCGCCTCCTACGAGATCCTGGGCTGCCGGTCCAGCCTGGCCGCCGACTCCGCGCTGCCCCTCCAGCAGCGCCGCCATGGCATCGTCACCTTCCGCCATCGCGGCATTCCATCCGACGACCTCGGCTTCATCCTCTTCAGCCATGGCTTCATGGTGCGGGCCGACAGCCTCTGCCAGGCAGGCGCCGACGAGAAGAAGGACGGCTCGGTACGGGTCAGCCTGCACGTCTACAACACCGCGGACGAGGTCGACCGTCTGCTGGCCGTGCTGGCGTCACTCGATTGAGGAGATAATGGAACCGAAAACCGTTTCCACCTGTAGATTCGGCAGTGACCGCGACAGGTGAGAGACGGAAGAGGTGGCGCGACCAGATGGGCGTGAGCATGGCGACGGCCAAGATGTGGGTGGAGCGCTGGGAACGGCAGCAGCAGCACTACGCCGTCGACCGTGAGGAGCGGTTCACCGTGATCGCGGACGTGGTCGAGCACGTGACCGCCGACCGCGGGCGGCCACTCCTCCTCGACCTGGGCTGCGGGCCGGGCTCGCTGGCGGCGCGGCTCGCCAGGCGCATGCCGAACGCGGAGATCGTCGCCGTCGACATGGACCCCGTCCTCCTGGAACTCGGCCGCACCCACCACCCGGACGCCGCCCGCTACGTCGACGCCGTCATCGGCGACGACGACTGGACCGACGCACTCGGTCTGGACCGGCCTCTGGACGCGGCCGTCTCGACAACAGCCCTGCACTACCTGGCCGAGCCGGCCCTCCTGCACACCTACCGCCGTCTCGCGGGACTCCTGTGGCCCGGCGGCGTCCTCATCAACGGCGACCACTTCCCCCAGAACGGCTCGCCCCTCTCGGAACTCACCACGCAGGTGGGTCGCCGCAGGGCCGAGCGATCACGCGCCCACGCGAACGAGGACTGGCACTCCTGGTGGGCCGAGGCGGCCCAGGACCCGGAACTCGCCGACCTGTTCACCGAGCGAGAGCAGCGACGGGCTTCGGCAATCGGCAGCGGCGGGGGCCACCTGACCGCCGCCCGCCATGCCGAACTGCTGCGGACGGCGGGCTTTCGCCATGTCACGTCCGTCTGGCAGTTCGGCGACAGCCAAGTCCTCGTGGCGGTCAAGGACTGATCCGCACCGGCTGCGACCGCCTGCGAGTCCACCGGGACGGCTCCCGGGCGGTCGCGGACGCCTGTCAGAGGACGAGACCCATCAGGATCTCGTCGCGGTCGTCACCGGGGGCCACCCGCAGTGCCCCCGGCCATCGGCCGACCTCCACCCAGCCCAGCTTGCGGTAGAAATCCTCCAGCCCCAGGCCGGACCGCGCGGCGAGCCCCAGCCGTTCCATGCCCATCTCGTCACGGGCGACGCCTGGGACGCGGCGCATCAACGCGGCACCGATCCCCAGGCCACGGAACCCGGTGTGCGTCTGCACGTGGTTGACCACGCCGCAGTGCGCGACGAGCGGGTGCGGATCGCGGCGAAGGAGCAGCCATCCCGCCAGCACGCCTGCCACGGTGGCCACGAGCAGCCTGCTCCGTTGCGATCGAGTGCCTGGACGATCTCGTCGAGCACCGGCCCGACCTCCTGCTCACTCACCGGCGGCAATGAGAACCCGTGCGGGATGACCGCTCCGCCGGCATTGCTCACCGCCACCCAACAGTCGACCAGCTCCCGCCGCAGGTCGGAGGTCAGTTCATGGGGCCGGGTGAGCTGTGCGAACTCAAGTGACGTCACTGCCGTGTGCGCTGTCATGGCGATCAGCCTGCCAGACGGTCCTGCGTCGGCGGGTTGGTCCATCGGGCGATCGCCGTCGTCAGCGCCATGTCACTTGCTGGAGTAGGGGAGGAGGGCCATCTCGCGGGCGTTCTTGATGGCCGCGGCGAGTTGGCGCTGCTGCTGAGCGGTGACGTGGGTGACGCGACGGCTGCGGATCTTGCCCCGGTCGGAGATGAACTTGCGCAGCAGGTTGGTGTCCTTGTAGTCGATGTAGGTGATCCCGGCCGCGATGAGCGGGTTGGAGCGGGACTTCACCGGCTTGCGCGTGACGATGCGTCGGGCCATGTGGCTTTCTCCGTTTCAGTGGGCGTGGCGTGGCTGTCGTGCGGGTCGGCTCGGCGGGTCACGCGGCGTCGAGCAGGGAGTCGAAGGCCGCGGGCAGGTGCTGCCAGCCTTTGGGTCCGGCCGCGTACTCGGCGTCGGTGAGCAAGCAGGAGTCGAGAAGCTGCTCGATGCCGGAGCGGTCGAGGCCGGGTGAGGTGAAGACGAGGTGCTGGCAGCGGTCGCCGTGCTCCGGATGCCAGTCCAGGGCGGCGGCCGCCCGCCGTACCGGGGGGACCAACTCCCAGGCCGCGTCGGGCAGGGAGGCGAGCCAGGGGCCCGCGCTCTCGACGCACAGGGCGCCGCCGGCCGCGTCCCAGGCGAGCAGGGTGTCGGACCGGTCGGCGAGCCAGAACCGGCCCCTGCTGCGCGCCGCCGCACAGCAGAGGTCTTCCAGCGCCTGGTAGAGGCGTTCGGGGTGGAAGGGCCGGGTGCGGTGCCAGACCAATGTCGCGACGCCTGCTTCGTCGGCGTCCTGGGGCAGGAGTGCACAGGCCGGGTGCTGGGCCGTGGCCGCCGCTTCGACATCGAATCCGGCGAAGGCCAGTTGCGCGAGTTCACCCGAGGCCGCGTCGACGTGGCGGGCGGTGGGGTTGAGCTGGGCCAGCAGGGCGTGGTCCTGTTCGTCCGCGTCCTGGCTGTCCACGAGGGCGAGGACGGGCGCGTACTCCAGTTGCCGGGCCCAGGTGTCACCGACGGTGCGCTGGTCTGTCGCTGCCGCCGCGAGTCCCGCCTCGGCCAGGTCGTCTCCGTGGGAGAGGTACGCCAGGACCAGGGCCGGGTCCACCGCCGTGATCACGTTGGTGAGCATCAGGTCGTCGCCGCGGGGGGGGGCGACGACCACCCCCAAGGGCATGGGTTAGACCGAGACCCACACCACCACAAACGCCACCCCCGTCAGACCCAGGCCGGCCCCACGC